>MGBU01000057.1:0-7364 GCA_001790205.1 Candidatus Rokubacteria bacterium GWA2_73_35
TCTGCGTCCATCGCGGCACCTCCTTGTCGTGGTGGTGCAACGATGGCCTATCGGTGGGGTCAGCTACCAGACGGGGAAACGCGAGGAGTTACGAACGACCGCTATCGGTGAACCGGGCACCGAAGGACGCGTCCGGTGCACGACTGCTGCGGCCAATCCGTGCGCCGCCAGCAATACGCGTCCCGGGACAGCAGGATGAGATCCCAGACGACAGGCTCCCCTTGCTCGGTCGTCCGCGTCTCGCCGATGATCCGATGATCTGCATGCGCAGCGCCCGCGGCCCTTCGGCGAGGATCCGGTAGACGGTCACCACCTGCGACGACGGCGCCCTTCGGGTGCCGGATCTCCATCCGGGTGCCATCGCGCGTGAAGCTGATGGAGTGCGGATTCTCCTGGCAGCGCTTCGGCGCGGCCTCCCAGTCCCACACCCCGGTGAGCACCTCCGACGGCCGTCCCACCTGGGCTGCGCCGGGCGCATAGGCGGCCAGCGTCACGGCGATCGCCACGAGAAGCACGCGCCATGTGTAACCCATGTCCCCGGACTCTCTTGTCGCCTATGTCCCCGACCGCCGTCGATATTGCTTGTGAACGATCCACGCCCCACCCGCACAGACGATGAGGAAGAGCGCACCGGGAACGAGAGACAGCACCGTTCCGAGCCAATCGGCGTACGGCCAGCCGCGCGAGGTCACCTGGCCCACGGCGTAGAACCAGCTGACCACGAGCCCCGCGGCAAACAAATACGCCAGCCGCCTGGCCCAGACCCTCAGGAACAGCAGCCCTCCCGCAGTGACGAGAGCGAGGCCGCCAAGTACACCCGTGAGCCATTGTCCGTGAGGAACAGACACCCAAAGGATCCACGCGCCCGAAAGCGCTAGCGGCCCAGCAGCCCGAAGCATTGGCCACGATGCCCGCATGCCGCTCGGCTTCACGGCAGCGGAGCAATCTTGCCTGGCGGCTGGAGGCGGCTTGCCCTCTCCCACGCGGCCAGCAGTTCGTGCTTATGCAGGGAAGCCCATTCGGTCACGAGCCCCAGAGCGCGAGCCGGGAGAGTGCCGCCAAGAATGGCCAACGTATTGATGTTGACCAGACCCTCGTGTTCACCATACTCGGCGTGGAAGTGAGGCGGGTTGTGGTCGTCGTAGAAGATCTTAATGATGATTCCGTAAAAGCGGCTGACCTCAGGCATGCTCGCCGGTCGGGCCGGGTCCCGTGAAGACGTCTTCTGGCCGCTTGCCGGTTAGTCTGAGGTAGAGGGCGTCGGGACACAGGTCAACATCGCCCGGCCACTCGAGCTGTCCATGCGGACCCAGTTTGACCTTGGCGAACACGCCTTCCTGTTCCCACGATGCAAACACGCCCTTGCCTGCGAGGTGGGATAGGTCCACTTCGCCCTCAGTGCCGTCCTGGTAGCGCAGCCAGATTCGATAGTGTGCCCGAGGTCGGACTTCAACAGGGCGGACCATAGCCATGACCTATCCTATCCTTCTCCGGGTTCGATTTCTTCTTCGTATAACGCTCACGCTGACCGGCCGCGGCGAGCGAATGCGAGCCAACGGTCCGGTCCAACGTGCTGTTGGGCAGGGCGCTACTTGCCACGAGCGATGTCGACCGCCCACTGAATGGCGCGATCCACCTCTGACGCCAGAGCGTGCACATCGTCCTCGAACAGTTCAAGAATCGTCTCCAGGGCTGAATACGCGCGAAACGCGTCGATACGTCCCGTGGTCGCTGAAATCTCTGTTCGACGGGCAAGGAGGTCATCGAGAACGTGTAGCCCACACCGCGGCTCGTAGGTTGCCGGCGGCACCGGGGCCCCGGGTGCCTCACCGCGGTTCACGGCGCTCCGGAACTAGCTTACACGGAACACTTCCCCCGGAGAACCGAAGTGCGTGCTCTCCACAACGAAGGCGATGGCGCTTCGGAGATCTGTGATCCTCGCCTCAAGATGGTCCGAGAGTGCGACGCCGAGGGCCGATCTGTCGACGAATACTCGTCGGCGCATCTCCTCAGCAGCCCGTTGAAGAAGAGCATGATCGCCAAGCGCCTGAGCCGCACGAACGCCGAAGCGCTTTTCGAGCCAGGAATAGTCCTCATCTGAGGCATAGGTGCCGCCGGACCGGCCGAGAGACAATAGCAGTTCGCAATTGATCTCAACGAGGAGACGGCAAGCGATCGCTATGGTTGCTGGTCGGACGTGGCCGCGGTGATAGGCCTGGTTTCGGTACTGGTGGAGATGTTTCAGCGGGGCTCGGATGGCGGGGTCCAGCTTGTCGGGAAGGCTTGTTAGGAAGTCCACCTTTCCGTTGAAAGTGCGGTCGATCTGGGCCTTTTGTTTACGGGTCAGCGGCTTCCAGTCAATCAGCCACTGGAGGTCCGGCGGCCGTTCAGCGTCGGGGATCTCAAGCGCCAAGGTGCGAAGCTTCTCTCGAAGGTCAGCATCGCTGAGTTCGGCCCGGATCGCGCAGTCCATTTGAAGCTCTACCGCGTTGTCGAGAAGCAGGAGCGCGACACGGAGAGGTTCTTGCCGGCCGTCCTCCACGAAACGGCAAGCCTCATCGACCTGGAACAAGATGGAGGAGAGACGTTTCACTCGTCAGCGCCAGATCGACCCTGCCGCGTTAATGCCTGAATGAACACAGGGGGTCATGGGTTGCTTACCCTCACTGCCCAACGCGGCGGGACGCGCCGCGTCCGCCGGGCCGATCGCCCAATCCGGGCCGCTGTGTGCGCGCCGTGCCCCTCGCCATCTCGGATCCTGTCGCGCCGAAGATACCCTCGATAGGGGGTATCCGTAACCACACGGAGCCAGACGCGCGGGCGGGTCCGCGGCGCTATGGGCGGGGGCGCGGGCTGGGCCCGGGCAGCGGGCGCTGCCAGAGCGCGTGGCCGACGAAGAACGGGCCGAGCGTCTGGATGTACTGCGAGGTCTGCACGGTCCGCCGCATCGTCTGCACGAGGTGGGACAGGGGGTGGAGGTCGCGCCCGACGAGGCCGATGACGAAGTCGTTGTCGTGGACGTCGAGGCCGTGACACGCGAGCCGGACGTCGTGGGCCAGGTCGGCGGCGCCGTAGGCGCGCCCGAGGACGGCGTGCTCCCGGACGATGGTCCCCTGCTCTTGGGGCGAGAGCCGGGAGAAGGCGCCCGTGCGGCGCAGCGGGTACCAGATTCCCCACGGGCAGGCCGGGTTCAGCACCGCGCGCCGCGGCCGCTCGAGCAGCCAGTCCTCGAGGTCCGTCTCGAAGCCCGAGGCGTAGGTGCGCCCGAACATCGTGAGGTCCGGGCGGGGCACGAGCCCGAGGAAGGGGCCCGCGGTCAGCGCCTCGCGGAAGCCGTTCACGAAGAACGTCGGATCCTCGCTCATGCCGAGGATGCCGACGCCGCGCGGGTCGCTGACGTCGCGGTAGAGCACCGCCTCGAGGCGGCTCGCCTCGAGCGCGCGCAGGAGGGGCTTCGCGTCGCCGCAGCCGGTGAAGGCCTGGAGCTGCATGTAGAGCCGGCGCTCCGAGGTCTGGCGGTTGGCGCCGTGCTCCTGGACGTCGACCCGCGGCTCGGCGGCGCCGCCCGCGGGAGCGCTCTCGGGGTGGGCGCTCATGGCCCCGAGGCTACCAGCGCCCCGCGCGCCGGACAACCCCGGCCCCGCTAGCCACCGCGCGTGTGCATCTCGAGCCGCGGGTCGGCGCGGAGCTCACCGGGGCCCAGGAGCGGCGCGCGGTCGCGCAGCCGCAGGCGCTCCTCGGCGCCGCGGTCCGTGCGCGCCTGCCAGCGGCCGGTGATCAGCGCCCGCAGCTCGTCCGGCGTCGCGCCCGCGCGGAACGGGCCGCGCAGGTCCACGCCCTCGCGGGCGTAGAGGCAGAGGTACCACGTGCCGTCCGCCGTGAGCCGGCTCCGGTCGCACCGGGCGCAGAACGGCTGGGTCGTCGAGGAGATGATGCCGAAGACGGTGCCGTCGGCCAGCCGGTAGCGATCGGCCGGCGCCGAGCTGTCCTCGACGATCGGCTCGATCCGCCCGTAGCGCCGCTCGAGGACCGCGAGGATCTCGCTCCGCGGCACGACCTGCGCCATCGACCAGCGGGTGGCGCCGCCGACGTCCATGTACTCGATGAAGCGCAGCTCCGCCGGCGCCCGCCGGGCGAACTCCACGAGGTCCACCAGCTCGTCGTCGTTCAGGCCGCGGATGACGACGGTGTCGAGCTTGAGGCCGGCGAAGCCCACGCGTACGGCGGCGCCGATCCCCTCGAGGACCTGGGCGTGCGTCGTCCGCCGGGTCAGCGCGGTGAACCGCTCCGGGCGCAGGGTGTCGAGGCTCACGGTCACGCGGCCGAGGCCGGCGTCGCGCAGCGTCTGCGCCTGGTCGCCGAGCAGGATCCCGTTCGTCGTCAGCGCGAGATCCCGGAGCGCCGGCTTCGCGGCGAGCATCGTCACCAGGCGCGCCAGCTCGCGGCGCAGGAGCGGCTCGCCGCCGGTCAGGCGCACCCGGTCCACGCCGAGCCCCGTGAAGACGTCGACGAGTGCCGCGATCTCCCCGAAGTGGAGGATCTCCTGCCGCGGCAGCCAGGCGTACTCCTCCTCGGGCATGCAGTACTGGCAGCGGAGGTTGCAGCGGTCGGTGACCGAGAGCCGGAGGTTCCGGAGCGGGCGCCCCTGGGTGTCGTCGAGCCGCATCACGGCGCCTCCGCGAGCGCCGGCGCGTCGGCCAGCGCGCGCTCCCACTCCCGGAGGAGCCCGGGCTTGCGCACACCGACGTCGAAATGATCCCACGGCAGCCGCTCGTCGGTCGTCCGGGCGCGCGTTGTGTAGTGCGCGGGGTTGCCGTCCCACTCCCGGAGCGCGCGCCGCCAGTCGCCGTCGTGGCCCGCGGCCAGCTCGAGGAAGTCGGCCACGCGGCGGTCGCCCCGCGCGAGCAGCGCCTGGAGCGCAGCCTCCCGGGGGTTCTCGTGCAGCACGCGCACCGAGGCGAAGCTCCGGACGCCGCGCTTGACGGTCTCGAGCTTCGCGGCGAGCGACTCCGCGCCGTCGAAGGGCGCCCACTGGAACGGGGTCCACGGCTTCGGGACGAACGAGGAGATCGAGAGCGTGAGCCGGCCGAACGGCCGGCCCGACGGGTCGAGGACCCGCAGCCGCGCCAGCATCCGCTCGGCGAGCCGCGGGATGGCCTCGACGTCCTCGGCCTCCTCGGTCGGCTGGCCGAGCATGAAGTAGCACTTGAGGTTCGGGATCCCGCTCGCGCGCACGAGATCGCACGCCTCGAGGAGCTGCGCGTCGGTGATCGCCTTGCGGATCGTCCGGCGCAGCCGCTCGGTCCCGGCCTCGGGCGCCACGGTGAGCGTGCGGTGCCCGCCGCGCGCGAGCGCCCCGACCAGGTCCGCGGTCAGGCTGTCGGCGCGGAGCGAGGAGACCGACAGCTCCATGCCGGCGTCCTCGACGGCCCGGAGCAGCTCGCCGATCCACGGGTAGTCCGACACGCACGCGCCGACGAGCCCCACGCGCGTCTCGCCCTGCCGGGCGAGCGCCGCGACCGTCGCGCGGAGCGCGTCGAGGCTCCGGTGACGCACCGGGCGGTAGACCTGGCCCTCGAGGCAGAAGCGGCAGCCGCGGCCACAGCCCTTGCCCACCTCGAGCAGCGCCATGTGGCCGTACTCGGCGCGCGGCGTCTTGACCGTGGCGATCGTCTCGAATGCGTCCACGGCGCGCAGCCGCCGCTTGGCGACGACCGCGGGCGCGCCGCCGAGCGCCTTCACGTCGGCGATGGTCCCGTCCACGGCGTAGCTCACCTCGTAGCGCTCGGGCACGTAGACGCCCGGCACGGCCGTGAGCGCGCCGAGGAACTCCTCGCGGTCGCGGTAGGCGTCGCGGTAGGCCGCCAGCAGCTCGACGACCAGCTCCTCGCCTTCGCCGACGACGATGAAGTCCATGAACGGCGCGAGGGGCTCCGGGTTGGAGAAGGCGCAGACGCCGCCCATCAGGACCAGCGGATCGTGCGGCCGGCGCGCCGCCGTGCGCAGCGGAATGCCGGCCAGGCCCAGGAGGCGGAGCACGTTGACGTAGTCGCCCTCGTAGGTGACCGAGAACCCGACCATGTGGAAGTCGGTGAGCGGCCGCTGGGACTCGAGCGAGAACGGCTGGGTCCCGGTGCGCCGGAGCTCGTCCACGTCCCCGGGGTCCGGCAGGAACACGCGCTCGCACACGACGTCGGGGATCGCGTTCAGGTGGCGGTAGATCGTCTGGAACCCGAGGTTCGACATGCCGACGGCGTACGTGTTCGGATAGACGAGCGCGAAGGAGACCTTGCCGCCCCAGTCCTTGCGGACGGCCCCCTCCTCCGCGGCGAGGAGCGCCTGAGCCTTGCGCTTGAGGGTCCAGGACATTGCCCTAGTCTACCATCCCCCGCGACCGGCCCTGCCGGCGTGGCAGGCCTCGGGGCGAGGCGGGGCTCAGCGGAGCGTGGGGTGGCTCAGCGAGGGGCGGGGGCCGGCGCGCGGCGGTTCGCCCAGGCGACGCCCACGACGGCGACGACGACGCCGAGCACGCTCGCGAGCTGGGGTACGCGCAGCGTGCCGAGCATGAAGCTGTCGAGCCGCAGCGCCTCGATCGCGAAGCGGCCCACGGAGTAGAGCCCCACGTACCAGAAGAAGAGCGCCCCCGGGCGCGCGGCGAGCCGTGGGCGCAGCCACAGTGCGAGCGCGGCGAAGACGGCGAGGTCCCAGAGCGACTCGTAGAGGAACGTGGGGTGGAAGAACTCGAACTGCCCGTAACCGAGGGGCCGGTGGCCGGGCGAGATGTAGAGCTTCCAGGGGAGCTCGGTCGGCCCGCCGAACGCCTCCTCGTTGAAGAAGTTGCCCCACCGCCCGATCGCCTGGCCCAGCGCGATCGGTGGCGCGGCGACGTCGAGGCCCCGGAGCACCGGCAGCCGCCAGCGCCACGCGAGCCAGGCGCCCACCAGCGGGCCCGCGATGAGGCCGCCGTGGATGGCGAGCCCGCCCTCCCAGACCGCGACGATCTTCGCCGGGTTACGACCGTAGTAGTCCCAGTTGAACGCGACCTCGTAGAGCCGCGCGCCGACCAGGCCGGCGAGCACCGCCCACTGCCCCGCGCTGATGATGTCGTCCGCCGGCAGACCGTCGAGCCGCGCGCGGCGGTGGCCGAGCCAGAGTCCGAGCACGATCGAGGCCGCCATCAGGATGCCGTACCAGCGGATCACGATCGGGCCGAGCTGGAAGGCGACGGCGCCGGGGGAGCTCAGGGCGAGCAGGACGCTCATGGCGTGGACGCAGGATAGCACGGCCCGCGGCGGCAGCCCCGAAACCTTGGTGCTGGTGGAGGGATTCGAACCCCCACTGGGCCGATTTTAAGTCGGCTGCCT
>MGBU01000057.1:7384-7915 GCA_001790205.1 Candidatus Rokubacteria bacterium GWA2_73_35
GCTGGTGGAGGGATTCGAACCCCCACTGGGCCGATTTTAAGTCGGCTGCCTCTGCCGGTTGGGCTACACCAGCACGCCCGGCTCACAGGCCCTTGAACTTCTCGTTGGCCTCCTGGAGGCGCCGCTGCTTGTCTTCCTCCTGCCGGAGCTGCTCGGCGCGGCGGCGCTTGTCGGCTTCCTCCTGCGCGGCCAGGGCCGTGTTCGCGCCCGCGATCCACTTGTCGATGTGCTCGATCCACGCGGGCAGGTGCGCCTCTTCGCACTTGAACACGAGGGCCTGGTGCATCATGCCGAGGCGCTTGGGATGGCACACCGCGGTGGTCTCGGCCGGCTCCGAGAAGATCCGCGACCACTCGCGCGAGGGCGGCTGGCTCAGGGGGATCGACCACGTGAACTCGTCGCCCTTGAGGTCGCTCGCCTTGGGAGGACCGCTGCGCTTGATCTCTTCGGCCATGTGGGCTCTCCGACGCCGGCTACCGGATGGCGGTGGGGTGGAGGCGGCGAGCGGATTCGAACCGCTGAATAGAGGTT
>MGBU01000058.1 GCA_001790205.1 Candidatus Rokubacteria bacterium GWA2_73_35
TGCTCTTCGAGAACATCAAGGGCTACCCCGCGCCGGGGCCGAGCAAGGTCTTCGTCGGGACCTTCCGCTCCTGGTACCGCACGGCGATGATGCTGGGGCTCGATCCCGCGGCCACGACCCGCGCCGCGCTGCTCCGGGTGCTACGCGACCGCATCAACGACCGCGACCGCTTCCTGCCGCCCCGCGTGGTCTCCTCGGGACCAGTGAAGCAGAATGTCGTCACCGGCGGCAAGGTCGACCTGACGATGTTCCCGGTGCCGATGTTCGGCGAGCGCGACGGTGGCCGCTTCATCGGCACCATGCACTCGGTCATCACGCGCGACCCCGACACCGGCTGGGTCAACGTCGGGACGTATCGCATGATGCTCCACAACGGCCAGGAGACCGGGATGCAGATCGACCCGGCCAACCAGCACATCGGCCAGCACTACTGGAAGTACATCGAGCGGAACGAGCCGATGCCGGCGGCGGTCGTGATCGGCCAGGAGCCGGCGTTGACCTTCATGGCCGCGTCGCCCACGCTCGATCCGGTGTCCGAGCTGGACATCGCGGGCGCGATCCGCGGCGCGCCGATCGACGTCGTCAAGTGCGAGACGAGCGACCTCTACGTCCCGGCCAACGCCGAGATCGTCCTGGAGGGTACCATCCACCCCAAGGAGCGGAAGCTCGAGGGGCCGGGCCCCGAGTACGCCGGCTACTACGCGAACCAGCCCGGGATGAAGCCGGTCTTCCGCTGCAAGGCCGTCACGTTCCGCGACGACCCGATCTTCCGCGCGACGCCCGAGGGACACCCGATCAACGAGGACCACATGATGCTGGCGATCAACACGTCCGTGTACGTGACGGACGCGCTGGCGCGGGCGGGCGTGCCGGGGGTCCGGGAGGTGGCGATGCCGCTGGACGCGTGCGGCTACGGCATCTGCGTCGTGTCGATCAAGCCGGCCACCGAGGGCCACGCCGACTGGGTGGCGAGCGCGATCTGGGGCACGAAGATGAACATCTGGTGCTTCAAGTACGTGATCGTCGTCGACGAGGACATCGATCCCTGGAACATGGAGCAGGTGAACTGGTCGGTCGTCTGGCGCGCCAAGCCGAGCGAGGACATCAAGATCTGGCCGCGGCACAAGGGCTCGCGCCTCGACCCGCGCGTGCCGCCGGAGGAGAAGGGCTTCCAGGACCGGGTGCTCATCGACGCGACGCGCCCGTATCACTGGGCGCCGCGGGACATCTGGGGCGCCGACGGCGTCGGCAAGGGCATCCCGCTCAAGTTCCCGCCGACGAGCCGGCCGCGCTCGGACACGGCCCTGCGCGTCAACCAGCGCTGGAGCGAGTTCGGCATCCAGCCGACCAGCCGCTACATCGGAAAGCCGGAGGGGATCTTCAAGCGCTGGTGGGAGGACGCGGAGATCATCGCCGCCCGCGATCTCACGATCATGCCGTAGCGCCGGGGCGCACGTGAGCGCTGCTGTCGAGTTCGTCGATCGCGAGCGCGGGCGGAATCACGCCCAGCCCGCTCGGCAGAACTCGCCTCCTGGGGCGCTTCGAGGCGCGCGGCGTCATGTCGGGCGTGCCTCGCGGCGCTCTCCATCGCCCCGCTAAACCTGCCGTCGAACGCAATCACGTTCGCGCCGGAGAGGGGTCGCCGGAGCGGCGCAAGCGACCGGGCTTCTCGCCAGTGGCATTTCGTCCCACCGACTCTTTCCCCGCTTCCGCGCGCTCGACCGGGACCCGTACGGCCGACGGCAAAGCAATCAAAACCAACCGGGTGTGGCTCCATGGACCTGCTTCCGACAGAGGGCTCGTTTGGCACAATGCATGCACTATAATAACTTGCAAGCGAATGACCCCACCCTGCTTGCCCATGGGGACGGGCGCGATCCCCCCCGAGGAGGGTTCCGTCATGGACGCGACCGCTGGCCCGCCGACGGCTCCCCCGACAGCCTCCGTGGCGCCCCGTCCGGAACACGGCGCCCTCGCCCAGTTCATGCTCAGCTTGATCAAGGCCATGATCCAGACCGGATACTACGCAGCGGACCACCCGGAGGCGAAGAAGGCCCTCTCCAGCCTCTACAGGGAATTCCGGCAGGTGATCGGCGACCGGTCGGAGCTGACCTGCCTGCTTGCAGGCACTCAGAGCGGTCGCGCCATCCTCATCGATGGCTACGAGGCGACTCCGCTCTCGCTGGACCAGGTGATGATGAAAGGGATGGCGCAGCTGTTCACGCCGAAATTCACCGAGTTTTTCGATCGGTGGGCCCTGCTGAGCTTTTCGCTCAAGGCCGACCTCACGGCCGAGGAATTCCAGGCCTTCGTCGAGCTGATGGCCCAACTCCCCGTCGCCGGTCCGGACACCGGACACGAGCGCCAGCGGCTCACCCAGGCGCTGCTGGACCACCACATCCTCCACATCTCCACGGTGTTCAACGACGACCTGGTCGGACGAGAGCGGCGGCTGTCGTGGCGAGTGCAGATGGCCCTGAGCCGACTGCGGCGCGATCTGCGAATGCTCCCGCTCTATCAGCGCGCCACCCCGGAGCAGCTCCGCCGGATCAAGATCCAGATCATCGACGACGTGGTCCGTCCGGTCCGAGCCCCCGAGCTGCTGACGGAGTTCCTGCTGAACTGCGACCTGGTGGCCGCGGACATCGCCGTGCTGGAAGAGACCCAGGTCGAGCGGGAAGTCATGGCCCGCCTGTCCAAGGAGATGCTGCCCCTGACGCTCCGCCAATTCCTCAAAGACCTGGACCGGGTGGCGGCGACCCGCGAGGGACCGTCCCCGGAGATGACCCGGCGGCTAGACATCCTCCGCGGCATCGTGGAGAGGCTCCGCGCGGAGGGATGCGCCATCGAGCACGATCTGCTCGAATCGCTCCTCGAGCGGCAGGTGGTCTCGCTCGAGGATCTGCCGCCCGATCTCCGGCGCACCGTGGAGACATCGCGGCTGACGGAGGCCTTCCTGGCGGCGAAGGACGCCCACCTGGCGGCTCTCGGTCGCATCGCGGCGGACGCGGCGGGGACGCGCCTCGCCGCCCTGGTGTCCCAGGTATTCCCGGAACTCCTGCGCCGCAGGGACTACCAGGTGGTCGCCGAGCTCCTGCGCGCGATCCGGGAAGGCGCGCGCGACCCCGCGACGTCCCCGCTCCTCGAGCGGCTGGCGGCGCAGCTGCGCCAGGCGGCGGCCGACGAGCAGAGCATCGCTGGCGCCATCGAGGACCTCGGCCGCCAGGACAAGGCGGGGCGCAGCCGCCTCGTCGAGATCCTCGCCTTCATCGGGGATGCGGCGGGACCCGGACTCGTGGAGGCCTACGCGACGAGCGACAACAGGTCGGTCCGGGTGGACGCGTTCGAGGCGCTCAGACAGATCGGGGTCTGCGCCCTCAACCCCTTCCTGGCGCGGCTGCCGGACATCGAGCGCGAGTGGCCCATGATCTGCCACGCCCTCCTGGCTGCGGCCGACCTCGGAGATACCTCCCTGGCCCAGGCGATCGCCAAGTTCCTTCACCATCCCCACGCGCACGTTCGCCAAGCCGCGCTGACGGCATGCTTCAAGCTTGAGGGCGCCCGCGCGGAACCCCGCTTCCTGGAGGCCCTCAGGGACCGAGACGCCGCCGTCCGGCAGGCGGCCGTCGAATGCCTCGGGCGCGCGCAGAGCCGACACGCCCAGACCCTGGAGTTCTACGCGAGATGCCTGGACCTCGCGGACCCCGCGGCACCCCGGGAGGACGACGCGGTGCTGCTCCAGGTTTGTCAGGCCATGGCCAGCCTGGGCGGCCGGTCGCCGGAGGAGGCGAGCAGAGCGGAAGCGATGCTGCTCGCGGCCATGCAGCCCTCGGAGCAGAAGGGGCTCCTGGGCCGGCTCAAGAAGGGCCACCACCGGCACAGCGACAAGGTCCGAGCGAGCCTCTGCAAGACCCTGGGCACCGTGGGCACGGCGAGGGCCGTCGGCCTCCTCGGCCACATGGCCGCGACCGAACGGTCGCAGGTGGGAGAGGCGGCCAGAGCCGCGGCGCGCCAGATCCAGGAACGCGCCTCCCGGAGCGCCACGGTCTAGCAGCGAGCGTTGGGCCGTAACTGCTCGAGCACGCAGAAGCCCTGGGCCTCGATGCCGAGCGCGACGTTGAACTTGCTGCGGAAGTTCTCGAGCGCGACGGCGGCGGTCAGCTCGACGACCTGCGCCTCGTCGAAGTGGGCGCGCACGCGCGCGAACAGCGCGTCGTCCACCCGCCGGTCGGAGTAGGTCATGGCCTCGGCGTACGCGAGCGCGGCCCGCTCGGCCTCGCCGAAGTGCCCGCTCTCCGCCGCCCGCGCGACCGCGCGGATCTTCTCCTCCGAGGCGCCCGCCTGCATCCCACGGGATGCGTTGATGTCGATTCAGAACGGGCAGCCGTTGATCAGCGCCACGCGCAGATAGACGAGCGCCAGCAGCTCCTGCGGGAGCCGCCCCGAGCGGTCCACGGCCGCCGAGAGCTGCTTGGCGGCCTTCATGATCCCGGGCGTGTGGGCCTGGATCTTGGTCGTGTTCAGCAGGAAGCCGAAGGTCTCGCGCTCCTTCGCGAACGTCTCGCCGAGGATCGGGTCGTCGCCGGGCTCGTCGATCTCGCGCACGCGTGGCATGGCGTGAGTATACCCCAGCGTCAGCGTCCTCCGGGCGTCCGCGCCAGGTGCGCCTCGATCGCGGGCAGCGCGTCGAGCAGCACGCGGCCCACGACCTCGAGGCTCCGCGCCGAGACCTGGTCCAGCGTGTCCCCCGGCGTGTGCCACGGCGGGAAGTCGAAGTCGATCAGGAGCGCCGCCGGCACTCCGTGACGGAGAAACGGGGCATGATCGTCCTCCACCGGCAGCGGGTCGTCGGAGAAATGGGCGCCGTAGCCGAGCCGCCGTGCGCTCGCCCAGACCAGGTCCGTGAGCCACGGTGTCGAGAACGCCTCGCGGCGAATCCCGAGGTCGCGGTCGCCGATCATGTCGGCGACGAGCACCGCGCGCGGCAGCCGGCCCGCGCGCCGCAGGTCCTCCGCCATCCGCCGCGAGCCGTAGAGGCTGTCGGCGGCGGTCCACGTCACGCGCGCCTCCTCGCCGTCGAACCAGGCGATCCAGTACGTGAACTCGCGCGGGCGCGCGTGCAGGCGCCGCGCCAGCTCGAGGAGCAGCGCCGCGCTCGAGCCGCCGTCGTTGGCGCCGACGAAGCGGAACTCGCGGAAGAGCTTCGTGTCGTAATGGCCGCCGAGCAGGATCACGTCGGGCCGCCGCCCCGGGAGCACGGCGACCACGTTCGCCATGGGGAGCCGCCCGTGCGGCGTGTCGGCCTCGAACGGCTGCACCTCCGCCCGGATCCCCGCGGCGCGCAGCCGGTCCACGAGGTAGCGGCGCGCCTGCGCGGCGGCGGCCGAGCCCGCGGGCCGGGGCCCGAGCGCCACCAGCCGCTCGACGTGGCGCAGGGCCGCGGCGCCGTCGAAGGGCTCGTCCGCGGCCGCGGCGCCGGCGAGCGCGGCGAGCAGGAGCGCGCCGAGGCCCCGCGCGCGCAGCCTCACGGGCGCACCCCGACGGCGCCGTAGTAGTTCATCGTCAGCACGAAGCGCCCGCGGGCGACGAGCGCGGTGAAGCCGTCGAGCCAGCGCTGCGCGGCCGCCGCGTCCACGAGCCCGAAGCGGACGGCGTTCGCGGCGCGGCGCTCGAGGAACGACTTGCTGAACGGCTCGAGCGTCGTGTCCTGGTAGACGTCGGTGAGCAGGCGCACGCGCTCGAGGCCGGCGTCGAGCAGGAGCCCCGGGAGCCGCCGGCCGCTCCACGGCTCGGCGTAGATGCGCGCGGCGACCCCGCGCATGATCCGGTCCGTCAGCGCGCGGTCGGGGTGCGTGACCGCGATCACGCCGAAGTCCTGGTCCTGCAGCGCGACGCGCCCGCCCGGGCGCGTGACCCGCGCCATCTCGCGGACGACGCGCAGCGGGTCGGCGACGTGCAGGATGACCGTGACCGCGAGCGCCGCGTCGAAGCGCGCCGCGGCGAAGGGCAGGCGTGCGCCGTCGGCCGCGCGCAGGCTGATCCGCGCCGCGCCCCGCGCCGGCCGGCAGAGCCGCCGCGCCAGCGCCAGGATGACGCGGCTCGGGTCCACGCCGACGGCCGCGCCCCGGCGGCCGACGAGCGCCGCGACGTCGCGGAGGACGACGCCGGTGCCGCAGCCGACCTCGAGCACGCGCGCGCCGCGGCGGATCGGCACGAACCGGAGGAAGCGCCGGCGCAGCCGGGCCTGGGTCGGCGTGCGGCCGCGCGCCTCGAGCGTGGCCGCGAGCTGCGCGGCGCTCGGCTGGGCGTCCACGTCGCGCCAGGGATCGGGATGGAGCGCGGCGCTGCGGCGCACGGGCACGGGGGTCAGTCGCCGGTGAAGCGGCCCGCGCACTCGGCGCTGCAGAAGTAGCGCGTGCCGTCCGCCGACGCGCGGGTGACGGCGCGCGACTTGACGACGTACGTCTGGCACACGGGGTCCTTGACGAGCTCGTCGGGCAGGGAGCGCGCGGGCCGCGCGGCCGGCGCGGCGAGCCGGCGCAGCAGCGTCGGCAGCAGCAGCACCAGCACCGCGACCACGACGACGAGCAGCGCGAGCCGCATCGGCCCTCAGCGGTCGGGCTTGATGGAGACCGCCCGGAGGAACTCCTTGTCCTGCGACGTGAGCTCGGCGGAGAAGGCGCCGCCCTTCTTGCTCCCGGCGAAGAAGATGCCGGTGTCGGCGCCGCGGCGGAGGATCTCCTGCACGGCCTCGCGCGCCGCCTCGGTCGCGGCCAGCGAGGCCTCGATCGTGGCGAGGAGCTTCCTCATCAGCAGGTCCGCCTGGCGCTGTCGCGGCATGCCGCCCTTACGATACCATACGGGCCTCATGGACCCGGGCTGGACGCCCCTCGAGTCACGCGCGGTCTACGCGCGCGGCCGCCTCACGCTGCGCGAGGACGCGTGGCGGCTGCCCGACGGCCAGGCGCGCGTCTATCCGGTGCTCGCGGTCGGCGTGAGCGTCGGCGTCCTCGGCTTCGTGGACGCCGGCCGCGTCCTGCTCGTCGGCCAGTACCGGCACCTGCAGCGCGCGGTCTCCTGGGAGCTCCCGGGCGGCGGCGCCCTGCCCGGCGAGGACCCGGCCGCCGCCGCCCAGCGCGAGCTCCGCGAAGAGGGCGGCTATCGCGCCGGGCGCCTCGCCCTCCTCACGCGGTTCCATCCCTCCATCGCCTACCTCGACGAGGTCGCGTACGGCTACGCCGCGTGGGACCTGGTACCCGACCCCCTGCCCGCCGACGGCGACGAGTTCCTCGAGCGGCGCGTCGTGCCGCTCG
>MGBU01000059.1 GCA_001790205.1 Candidatus Rokubacteria bacterium GWA2_73_35
CTGTGAACGAATCGCGGTGTCGAGGGGCGCCACGGCTGCGCCGGGGCGCTCCGAGCGTCGGGGGGTTTGGGGGGCGCCCGGAGCCCCCCATGAAGTCAGTCCGGCCGGCCGCGGCGGGGCAGCATCTGTAGGAGTTCCGCGCGCTCGGGCGCGCGCAGGAGGGAGCTCGCCGTCCAGAAGATCGCCCCGCCGCCGGCGATCGCCGCGGCGAGCCACGCGGCGTCCACCCACGCGCGGACCGGCGGCGCCGGCCAGAGCGCCTGCACGAGCGCGCACCAGCCCGCGAGCGGCACCGCCGCGGCCGCGGTCCGCGCGGCGCTCAGGAGCAGCGCCCGCCCGCCGAGCGGCCCGAGACGCCACCGCGCGGCCCAGAGCAGGCCGAGGAGATTGACGTACGCGCCGAGGGAGGCGGCGCCGGCGAGCCCCGCGTGGCCGAGCGGCCCCATCAGGGTGAGCGCGGCGACGACGTTGGCGCCCACGGCCACGATCCCCCAGCGCACGGCGGTCCCGGCCTGGCCGAGCGCGTAGAAGGCCTGCGCGCTGATGCGCGCGCCCGCGAAGCCGGCGAGGCCCGCGGCGTACCAGGCGAGCGCGAGGGCGGTCGCGGCGGCCTCCGCCGCGCCGAACCGGCCGCGCTGGAAGAGGACCCGGACGATCGGCTCGCGCAGGAGCACGAGGCCGACCGTCGCGGGCACCGCCACGTAGAGGGACAGGCGCAGCGCGAAGCCGAGCGTGGCCGCGAGGGCCCGCGGCTGGCCCGCGGCCGCCTGGCGGGCCATCAGCGGCAAGGACGCCGAGGCGAGCGCGATCCCGAAGACGCCCAGCGGGAACTCCATCACCCGGTCCGCGTAGTAGAGGAACGAGATCGAGCCGGGCGGGAGCAGCGAGGCGAGCACCGTGTTGACGAAGACCATCACCTGCACCGCGGCCAGGCCGAAGACCGCCGGCACGAGGAGCCGGCCGATGCGCGGGAGCGCCGGGTGGCGGAGCTCACCCGAGGGCGGGACGAGGAGCCCGAGCCGGCGCAGGTCCGGGAGCTGGACGAGGAGCTGGCCGACGCCGCCCGCGAGCACGCCGAGCGCGAGCGCCAGGATCGGCGGGTCCACGCGCGCGGCGAGCGCCAGCACGCCGGCGATCATCCCGACGTTCAGCACGGCCGGCCCGACCGCGCTCGCGAAGAAGCGGCCGTGGGCCTGGAGCGCGCCGGCCGCGAGCGCCGAGAGGCCGACGAGGACGAGGTACGGGAACATCACGCGGGTCAGGCGCACGGCGAGCGCGGCCTGGCCGGGCTCGCCGGCGAACCCCGGGGCGATCGCGTCGAGGATCCACGGCGCGCCGAGGACGCCGAGGAGCGTCGTGAGCCCGAGCGCCACGAGCCCGAGCGCCAGGACCGCCCGCAGCATCCGGCGCGCGTCCGGCGCCGAGCGCGTCACGAAGTACTCGGTGAAGACGGGGATGATCGCGGTCGAGAGCGCCCCCTCGGCGAGGAGCCGCCGCAGGATGTTCGGGATCCGGAAGGCGACGAAGAACGCATCGGTGGACGGGCCGGCCCCGAAGGCGCGCGCGACGAGCACGTCGCGCGCGAAGCCCAGCACGCGCGACAGGAGGGTGGCGCTCCCGATCGAGCCGAGCGCGCGGACGACCTGCCGCTCGCCGGCGCTCACCTTGAAATCCCCGGACCGTTCCGGCATGATGCATCGGGTACGTCGAAAGGAGCGACCAGGTGGCCAACATCAAGTCGGCGATCAAACGGATCAGGCAGAACGAGAAGCGGCGGCTGCGCAACCGGGCCGTCCGCTCGAAGGCGCGCGGCGCGGTCAAGGCGGCCCGCGCGGCCGGCGCCGAGGCGCAGCCCGCGGCCGTGCGCGCGGCCATCCGCGTGCTCGACAAGGCCGTGACCAAGGGCGTCCTGCACAAGAACACCGCCGCCCGCCGGAAGTCCGCGCTCGCCCGCCTCGTCGGCGCTCACCGCTGAGCCCCCGCCCCGACCGATCGGATCAGCGCTGACGCCGCCCGCGTGACGAGCGCGCCGGCGTCCGGGCCGTACAGGCTCCCGCACGCGACGTACGCCACCCGCGGGTAGTCCTCCGCCGCGAGGAGATAGCCGAGGTAGTCGTTCGAGTAGCCCGCGACGAACCCCCGCGCGCCGCTCGCGCGCGCCGCCTCCTTCACCTCGCGGCCGAGCCGCGTCTGGAGCTCTCCCGGCACGGTCACCCACGCGGCGCCGCCGAGCGCGCCGGCGACGAGCTCGGCGTCGCGCGGCAGCGCGCGGCCGAGCGGGAGCGTGAGCCCGCGCGGCACCCAGCGCCCCAGGCAGTTCCGGACTGAGACGTAGGGCGCGGGCAGCGCGACGCGCGCCGTGCCGAGCGCGAGCGCCCGCACCGGGGCGGGCGCCGCGCGGCTGAAGGCCGCCTGGGCGGCGTCGGCCAGGGCGCGGCCGGCGGCGAGCGCCGCGGGCTGGCCGTGGCCGCGCGGGCTCACGTCGCCGGTGGCGCCGTTGACGAAGAGCGCGGGGACGCGGAGCCGCCGCTCCAGCTCCTGCGAGGCGACGCCCATCACGTCGCCCGAGTACCGGAGGTTGCGCGGGCCGAGCATCGTCCCGTGGATCGCGTAACTCCAGACGAGGGCGATCGGGACGCCCGCGGGCGAGGCGAGCTTCAGCACGACGAGGTCCGGATCGACCGGCTGGCCGAGCCGGCCGCGGGTGAGCGGCGGCGCCTGCACGACCCGCACGCCCGCCCACGCGGCGACCTTTCCCGCGTCCGCCCGGCGCGCCGCCTCGGCGACGGCGTCGAGCAGCGCGCTCCGCACGGCCTCCTCGTACCGGTCCGTCGCCACGATCCCCATCAGCCCCGATTCGACGAACGCGCCGGGCCCCGAGTGGGTGTGGGACGCCGACACGATGAGGGCGCCCGGCGGCACGCCGGCGGCCTCGAGCCGCCGCCGCGCCGCCGTGACGAACGCGCGGTCCACCGCGACCAGGTCCACCGCCACCCAGACGAGCCGCGCCCGGCCGTCGTCGAGAACCAGGGCGCGCGCGCCGAGGGGGTCGAGCTCGCCCTCGTGCGGCTTGAACCAGAAGGCGTACGGGCGCAGGCCGAAGACGTCGGGGAAGAGCAGGCGGCGGCGGACGCTGCCGTACCCGGCGATCGGCGTGCCCGCCGGCACCCTGAAGGCCGCCCGCGCGGCGCCGGCCCGCAGGGATCCGGCGGGCGGCGCCACGCGCTTCGCCCCCGGGCCACCCTCGGCGGCGGCGGCCACGACGCTCCCGGCACAGAGGACGATCGCGAGCGCGACCGCCCGAGCGGTCATCGGGCGGCGCACAGCTCGGCGACGAGCGCGGTCAGCTCGGCGCGCGCCGGGCATCCCGACTTGAGCCGGTCCTCCACCTCCCAGCACCGCCTGAGCCGCCGCGCGAGCGCGGCCTCCGGCTCTCCGCCCGCGCCGCGCCCGACGGCCTCGACGACCGAGGGCGGGCGGTGCAGGGTGCGCGCGATCTGCTCGGTCGGCGCCCCGCGCGCCCGCAGCGCGGCGACGCTCCAGGCCGTGCGCGTCTCGCCGGTGAGGAGCGCGAGCAGGCGCAGCGGCTCCTCGGTGGCGAGGAGCCGGTCGAGCGTGCGCAGCGCCCCGCCGGCGTCCCGCCGGGCGACCGCGCGCGTGAGGTCGAACACGCCGGCGAGGCGCTGCTCCCCGACGACTGCGGTCACCTCGCGGACGCCGACCGCCCGGGCGTCGGGCCCGGCCGCGAGCGCGGCCTTCCGGGCCTCGCCGAGCAGGCGCGCGGCGTCGTCGCCGACCCACTCGACCAGCAGGCGCGCGGCCTCCTCGGAGACCGTGAGCCCCTCCGCCGCCGCGCGCTGGCGGAGCCAGCCCTCGAGCGTGCGCCCCTCGCGCGCCGCCAGCGCGACGCGCGCGGCCCCGGGGACCACGCCGAGGAGCCAGTGATCCGCGCGCCGCTCGCGCCCCGCGGCGAGGCCCTCCTCCGAGACGAGCACGAGACGGGTGGCCGGGTTCGGGTCGCGCACGTACGCCGCGAGCCGGTCGGCGTCGCGCGCCGGCAGCGCGTGACAGCGCCGGACGACGACGAGGCGCGTGGGCGTCATGAACGGCAGCGTCTGCGCGGCCTGGACGATCGCGTCGACCTGGGCCACCTCGCCGTCGAACACCTCGCGCCCCGCGGCGCGCGTGCCCGGGTCGGGCAGGAGCCGGCGCGCCACGGCCGCGAGCGCGTCGTCGAGGAGCTGCACGTCGGGCCCGTGGAGGAGGACGACCGGCGGGATCTCGCCCTGCTCGATCCGCGAGAGGAAGCTCGCGTAGTCCAGCGCTAGAACCGCTCGACCGCCAGGCTCACGATCGCCCGGGCGATGTCCACCGCCGCGGCGCCGAGCGCCGACTCCTCACGGGCGATGGTCTGCGAGGCGGCGCCGACGACGCGGAAGTCGGCGCGCTCCTGGAGGCGCGACTCCTCGAAGAGGACCTCGTTGCGACGGGTGTCGCGGAAGCGCAGGTTGAGCGTCACGACCAGCCGGTACTGGCGCACGCTGGCCTGCGCGTCGAAGGCGAGCGCCTGGACCTCGTAGCCGATCACCTCGCCCTCGAGCACCGCGTCGGCCTCCTCGGGCCGGACGACGCGCAGCCGGCCGTTGGTCGAGAACGCTTCGACGACGGCGCGGGTCAGGAGGTTCTCGACGCCGGGCTCGGGGGTGCGGTTGGCGAAGACCGGGACCGCGACGGTCCGGATGTGGTCCGGGAGCGTGCCCCGGAACGCATAGCCGCACCCCGCCGCGAGGAGTGCCACGCCGAGCGCGAGCGCGAGGGGCCGCCGTCTCACGAGCGGGTCACGATGTTGACGAGGCGGTTCGGGACGACGACGACCTTCTCGACGGTCCGCGCCGCCACCCACGGCCGCACCCGGTCGTCGCCGAGCGCGAGCTGGCGCACGCGGTCGTCGGCGGCGTCGACGTCCACGACCAGGCGCCCGCGCACCCTGCCGTCCACCTGCACCACGACGGTGACCTCCTGCTTGCGGAGGGCCTCGGGATCCGCGGCCGGCCACGGCTCGCGGAAGAGGCTCTCGGCGTGGCCGAGCTGCGCCCAGAGCTCCTCGGTCACGTGAGGGCAGAACGGGCCGAGAAGCAGCAGCGTCGTCTCGACCGCCTCGCGCAGGAGCGCCAGACGCTCGCCGTGCGGGACGCGGTCGAGCGACGCCGTCTCGAACGCGTAGAGCGCGTTCACCAGCTCCATGACCGCGCTGACCGCGGTGTTGAAGTGGAAGTCGTGCTCGATGTCGTCGGTGACGCGCACGATGGTCTCGTGGATCGTCCGGCGGAAGGCCCGGCCGGGGTCTATGGATGACGGGTGGGGCGAGGCGCCCCCCCCGTCGGCCCCCCCGGCTCGCGCGACGCCCGGCTCCCGGGGCGAGACGCCCTCGCGGTCGGCCCCCCCCGCTCGCGCGGCGCCCGGCTCCCGGGGCGAGACGCCCTCGCGGTCGGCCCCCCCGGCTCGCGCGGCGCCCGGCTCCCGGGGCGAGGCGCCCTCGCGGTCGGCCCCCCCGGGTCGCGCGGCGCCCGGTCCCGGGGGCGAGGCGCCCTTGCCGTCGGCCGCCGCGGGTCGCGCGGCGCCCGGCGCGGCCCGGAGCGCGTCGAGGTGGGCGAGCACGAAGCGCCACACGCGGTTCAGGAACCGCGAGGCGCCCTCGACCCCGTGGTCGTTCCAGTCGAGGTCCTTCTCGGGCGGCGCGGCGAAGAGCGAGAACAGGCGCGCGGTGTCGGCGCCGAACGTGCGGATCAGCTCGTCGGGGTCCACGACGTTGCCCTTGGACTTGGACATCTTCGCGCCATCCTTGATGACCATCCCCTGGGAGAGGAGCGCCGTGAACGGCTCGTCCACCCGCACGAGCCCGAGGTCGCGGAGCACCTTCGTGTAGAAGCGCGCGTAGAGCAGGTGCAGGACCGCGTGCTCGATGCCGCCGATGTACTGGTCCACGGGCATCCAGTACTCCGCCGCGGCGCGGTCGAACATGCCGGCCTCGTGGCGCGGCGAGCAGTAGCGGAGGAAATACCAGGACGACTCGACGAACGTGTCCATCGTGTCCGTCTCGCGCCGCGCCCGGCCGCCGCACCCGGGACAGCGCGCGTTGACGAAGCTCGCGGCGTCGGCGAGCGGCGAGGCGCCCTTGCCCGAGAGCTGGACGTCGCGCGGGAGCACGACGGGCAGGTTCGCCTCGGCCTCCGGGACCATCCCGCACGCGTCGCAGTAGAGGACGGGGATGGGCGCGCCCCAGTAGCGCTGGCGGCTGATGCCCCAGTCGCGCAGCCGGTAGTTCACCCTTGCCTCGCCGAGCCCGTGCTCGACGAGCCAGTCGACGGCCTTCCGCTTGGCCGCCGCGATCGTGAGGCCGTCGAGGAACCCCGAGTTGATCTTCACGCCGTCGCCCGTGTAGGCCTCACCGGCCCAGCCGTCGGGCCGCGCGACGGTCTCGACGATGGCGAGCCCGTGCGCCTTCGCGAAGTCCCAGTCGCGCTGGTCCTCGCCGGGGACGGCCATGATGGCGCCGGTGCCGTAGCCCATCAGCACGTAGTCGGCGATGAACAGCGGGATCGCGGCCCCGCTGAACGGGTTCACGACGCGGGCGGAGAGCCTGAGGCCGCGCTTGGGTCGGTCGGCGGCGAGGCGCTCGATCTCCGACTCGCGCGCGACCTCCGCGCGGAACGCGGCGACGGCGGCGCGCTCGCGCGCGTCGCCGACGAGCTGGTCGACGAGCGGGTGCTCGGGGGCGAGCACCGCGTACGTCATCCCGAAGACCGTGTCGGGGCGGGTCGTGAAGACGCGGAGCGAGAGATCCGGCCGGCCGACCACGGGCAGGTCGAACTCGGCGCCCTCGCTCCGGCCGATCCAGTTGCGCTGCATCGTCAGCACGCGCTCGGGCCACCCCGGGAGGCGGTCGCACCAGGCGAGCAGCTCGTCGGCGTACGCGGTGATCTTGAAGAACCACCCGTCGAGCTCCTTGGGCGCGACCTCCGAGTCGCAGCGCCAGCACCGCCCGTCCTCGACCTGCTCGTTGGCGAGCACTGTCTGGCAGGACGGGCACCAGTTGACGGTCGAGCGCCGCCGGTACGCGAGGCCGCGCTCGAGCATCCGGATGAAGACGAGCTGCTCCCAGCGGTAGTAGGACGGGTCGCACGTCGCGAGCTCGCGCTCCCAGTCGTAGGAGATGCCCATCCGCCGGAGCTGCGTGCGCATGTTGTCGATGTTCTCGTAGGTCCAGATGGCGGGGTGCACGCCGTGCTCGATCGCCGCGTTCTCGGCGGGCAGGCCGAAGGCGTCCCAGCCCATCGGGTGGAGCACGTTGTAGCCGCGCATCCACTTGTACCGGGCGAGCAGGTCGCCGATGGCGTAGACGCGGACGTGGCCCATGTGGATGCGGCCCGAGGGGTACGGGAACATCTCGAGGCAGTAGAACTTCGGGCGGCTCGCATCCTCGGTGACCGTGAACTGCTTGCGCTCCTCCCAGGCCTTCTGCCACCTGGGCTCGATCTCGCGGAAGGGGTAGCGGTCACTCGACATAATTGGGCTAGAGTTTTACATACTTAGGGGCCACAGACAAGAAGTGCCACGAGACATCGGGAGAGGGCGGCGCCCCGAGGGCCGCCCGCCCCCTCCCGCCGGGCTACTGCCTGGTCACGCCGAGCGCCTCGAGGCCCTCGTTCGCGGTCTTCACGGAGTCCGCGTGCTTCCCCTGCTTGTGGAGCGCCTCGGCCTGGTCGAGCTTGGCCCGGGCGCCCTTCACCTTGGCGTCGTTCGCGTCCATCTTCGCCGCGGCCTCCCGGCCCTGCTTGATCAGCTTCGGGCACTGAGAGGCGTACGCCGCGCCGGCGCCCAGCACGAGCGCCGCCGCCACCACCGCCGCAGTCAGCTTCTTCATCCTCTCACCCCCTCGCCGAGCCATGGAGGCTCCCCCAGCTAACCGTCGGCGGGCGGCGCCGGTTCCACGGGCGCGGGGTGGAAGTGGGCGAAGATCCGCTGCGCCAGCTTCGGGGTGACCCTGGGCACCGCGGCCAGCTCGGCCACCGACGACTCGCGGACCCGCCGCGCCGAGCCGAGCGTCCGGAGCAGGCTCGTGCGGAGCGTCGGCCCGACCCCGGGAATCGCGTCGAGCTCGGACCGGAGGGTGCGCCGGGCGCGGAGCTTCTTGTGGTAGGTGATCGCGAAGCGGTGGGCCTCGTCGCGGATCCTCATGAGCGTGTGGAGCGCGGGCGAGGTCCGGTCGAGGACGAGCGGGTGCAGGCTCTCGCCCACGTAGACCTCCTCCTCACGCTTGGCGAGCGCGGCGACGGGGACCCAGTCGAGGCCGAGGTCGCCGAGCGCCTTGAGCCCGGCGTTGAGCTGGCCCCGTCCGCCGTCGATGAGGACGAGGTCCGGCAGCACGTCGCCGTGCTCGAGCGCCCGGGCGAAGCGCCGCCCGAGGACCTCCCGCAGGGCCGCGAAGTCGTCCGCGCCCGCGACGGTGCGGATGCGGAAGCGCTTGTAGTCGTCCTTCTTCATGCCGCCGTTCTCCCAGACGACCAGCGAGCCCACCTGCTCCGTGCCCTGGATGTTCGAGATGTCGTAGCCCTCGATCCGGTTCGGGGGCCCGGGCAGGCTGAGTGCCTGCGCCAGCTCCTCGAGCACGAGCTGCTGGCGATCGTCGCGCGAGAGCAGGTGGCTCTGGAGCGCGAGCGCCGCGTTCTCCTCGGCCATCGCGACGAACTGCCGGCGGGCGCCCCGCTGGGGGGCCGTGAGCTGGACGCGGCGCCCGGCGAGGCCCGTGAGCCACTCGGCGACCAGCTCGGCCTCGGGGATCGGCTCGGAGACGAGGATCTCCGGCGCGGGCGCGACCGCCTTGCCGTAGAACTGGCGCACGAACGCCGACAGGATCTCGCCGTCGGACCAGCCGGCGACCTTGTCGAGGAAGAAGGGCTCCTGCCCGACGAGCCGGCCGCGGCGGACGAAGAACAGCTCGACGCAGGCGTCGCTCCCCTGCCGCACGACGCCGATCACGTCCTGGTCCAGCTCCTCGGTCGAGATGATCTTCTGGCGCTCCCGCACCTTGTTGAGCGACTGGATCTGGTCGCGGAGCACCGCGGCGCGCTCGAACTTCAACTCGCCGGCGGCGGCCTCCATCTCCCTGGTCAGCGTCAGCGCGAGGTCCTCGTCCTTGCCCTCGAGGAATCGCCTGACGTCACGGACGGTCTTCGCGTAGCCCTCCCGGGTCTCCCAGCCGGTGCAGGGTGCGTTGCAGCGGTGGATGGCGTGCTGGATGCACGGCCGCTCGAGGCGCCCGTCGATCGGGATCGAGCAGGTGCGCAGCGGGAAGAGCTGCCGGGCCAGGCGCAGCGTCTCGCGCATCGCCGTCGCGGGGTAGAACGGGCCGTAGTAGGTCGCGCCGTCGTCCTGGACGCGCCGCGCGACGACCAGCCGTGGGAACTCCTCGTCGGTCGTGAGCTTGAGGAACGGATAGTGCTTGTCGTCGCGCAGGATGATGTTGTAGCGGGGGCGGTGCCGGCGCACGAGGTTCGCCTCGAGCATGAGCGCCTCGAGCTCGTTGTCGGTCACCACGTACTCGAGGTCGCGGATCTGCCGGACGAGCGCGTCGGTCTTGGGGTCCCGCGGGCGCGAGTCCTGGAAGTACGAGCGCACGCGGGTCCGGAGCGACGCGGCCTTGCCCACGTAGAGGACCTGCCGCTTGGCGTCGCGGTACAGGTAGACGCCGGGGCGGTCCGGCACGCGCGCGAGCTTCTCCGCGAGCGTCATGCGAGCTGCCGCTTGCGGAGCGACCGGATCCGGTCGCGCAGCTCGGCCGCCTGCTCGAAGTCGAGCCGCCGCGCGGCCTCGCGCATCCGCCCCTCGAGCTCGCCGATACGCCGGGCGAGCGCCGCGGGCGAGTCGAAGGTCTCGGCCGGCGCCTCCTCCACCGGCACCGTGTAGTAGTCGCGCTCGTACACCGTCTGGAGCAGCTCGCGGATGCTCGAGCGGATCGTCTCGGGCGTGATGCCGTGCTCGCGGTTGTACGCGGCCTGCAGCTCGCGCCGGCGCTCCGTCTCGCCGATGGCCGCGGCCATCGAGTCGGTCACGCGGTCGGCGTACATGATCACTTGGCCGTTGACGTTGCGCGCGGCGCGGCCGGCGGTCTGGATCAGCGAGGTGGACGACCGGAGGTAGCCTTCCTTGTCCGCGTCCAGGATCGCGACGAGCGCGACCTCCGGGAGGTCGAGCCCCTCCCGGAGCAGGTTGATGCCGATCAGGCAGTCGAACTTGCCGAGCCGGAGGTCGCGGATGATCGCCACGCGGTCGAGCGTGTCGATGTCCGAGTGCAGATACCGCACGCGGAGCCCGACCTGCTGGTAGTACTCGGTGAGGTCCTCGGCCATGCGCTTGGTGAGCGTCGTCACGAGCACGCGCTCCTCGCGCTCGGCGCGCGCCCGGACCTCGGCGAGCAGGTCGTCCACCTGCTCCTTCGCGGGCCGCACGCTAATCTTCGGGTCCGTGAGGCCGGTGGGACGGATCACCTGCTCGGCGACGGCGTCGCCGGCCAGCCCCAGCTCGTACTCGCTCGGCGTCGCCGAGACGTAGACCGTCTGGCCCGTCGCGCGCGTGAACTCCTCGAAGGTCAGCGGCCGGTTGTCGAAGGCCGAGGGCATCCGGAAGCCATACTCGACCAGCGCCTCCTTGCGCGAGCGGTCGCCGTAGTACATGCCGCGGATCTGGGGCACCGCGACGTGACTCTCGTCGATGACGATCAGCGCGTCCTTCGGCAGGTAGTCGATGAGCGTCGGTGGCGGCTCGCCCGGCCGGCGACCCGTGAGGTGGCGCGAGTAGTTCTCGATCCCGTGGCAGAAGCCGAGCTCGCGGAGCATCTCCATGTCGAAGAGCGTACGCTGCTCGAGCCGCTGGGCCTCGAGGAGGCGGGTGCGCTGGCGGAGGAACCGGAGCCGGTCCTCCAGCTCCTCCTGGATCGTCGCGAGCGCGCGCTCCAGCTGCCCCGCCTCGGTGACGTAGTGGCTCGCCGGGTAGATGTGGACCCGCTCGACGCGCTCGATCGGCGCGCCCCGGAGAGGGTCGATCCGCGACATCGCGTCGACGACATCGCCGAACAGCTCCACCCGGAGGGCGACCGTCTCCTCGTTCGCCGGGAAGATCTCGACCACGTCGCCGCGGACCCGGAACGTGCCGCGGTGGAAGTCGTAGTCGTTCCGCTCGTACTGCACCGCGATCAGCCGGCGGATGATCTCGTCGCGGTCGATCCGGTCGCCCTGCGCGAGCTCCAGGTGGAGTCCCTGATAGGTGTCGGGCTCGCCGATGCCGTAGATGCACGAGACCGAGGCGACCACGAGCACGTCGCGACGCTCCAGCAGCGACTTCGTCGCCGAGTGGCGCATCCGGTCGATCTCGTCGTTCACGAGCGCGTCCTTCTCGATGTACGTGTCGGACTGCGGGATGTACGCCTCGGGCTGGTAGTAGTCGTAGTACGAGACGAAGTACTCGACCGCGTGGCCGGGGAAGAACGCCTTGAACTCGCCGAAGAGCTGCGCGGCGAGCGTCTTGTTCGGCGAGATGACCAGCGTCGGACGGCCCGCCTCGGCCACCACGTTGGCGATCGAGTAGGTCTTGCCGGAGCCGGTCACGCCGCGCAGCACCATGTGGCGCCGGCCGTCGCGGACGAAGCGGGCGAGCGCGGCGATGGCCTGCGGCTGGTCGCCGCGGGGCGCGTACTCCGAGGAGAGCCGGAACACGGCTCGGGGCGGCGTCAGGACGGGGTCGGGACCGCGATCAGGTACTTGCGCCAGGAGTCCAGCAGCGAGCTCGCGTGCGGGTGGCGGAGCATGTGCGTGGAGAAGACGAACTTCGGGTGCACCGGCTCGCGGATCAGGCGCATCCCGACCTCGTCCGGCAGCCGGCTGCCCTTCCTGAGGTTGCAGCGCAGGCACGCGGCGACGACGTTGACCCAGGTCGTCTCCCCGCCGCGCGAGCGCGGCACGACGTGGTCCACCGTGAGCCGCTCGCCGCGCCGGTTGCAGTACTGGCAGGTGTAGCCGTCGCGGCGCAGGATGTTCTTCTTGTTGAACGCGACCCGGTCGAGGAACGGCTTGCGGATGTAGATCGCCAGGCGGATCACGGCGGGGAGCGCGAACGTCACCGACGGCGACCGCACCACACGCGGGGAGGCCTCGACGGCTTCGGCCTTGCCGGCGAGGAGGAGCGTGATGGCGCGGCGGGCGTTGGTGAAATGCAACGGCTCAAAGGTGTAATTGAGCACCAGTACCGCGATCTCATCCATCTCGCATAGCTAGCATAGACGGCGGCCCGCGGGGTGTCAAATGACGGGCGGGCCGGCGCCGGCCCCGAGCGCGTCCAGCAGGATCCCCTCGCGCAGCCCCCAGTCGCTGACGGTGAGCGCCGGGGCGTCGAGGCACTCGAGCGTGGCCTGGACGATCGCGACGCCCGGGACGATCAGGTCGGCGCGCCCCGGCGGGAGGCACGGCAGCGCGCCGCGGTCGGCGAGCGGCAGCGCCCCGAGCCGCCGGAGCTGCGCGTCGATCGCCGCGCGCTCCAGGCGGTGGCCCTGGACCCGCGCCGCGTCGTAGCGCGCGAGCCCGAGGTCGAGCGCCGCGAGGGTCGTCACCGTGCCGGCCGTGCCGACGAGGGGGGCGCCCCGCGCGGCGCGGATCGCCGTCGGCAGCTCGCGCGCGAGCCGGTCACGGACCTCGGCGCGGAGCTCGGCGTAGCGCGCGAAGTCCACGGCCTCGGGGAAGGCGAAGCGCTCGGCGAGCGGGACGACGCCGAGGCGGAGACTCGCGACCGCGCGGACGCGCGCGCCCTCGGCGAGGATGTACTCGGTGCTGCCGCCCCCGACGTCGAACACCACGAGCGGACCGGCGGGGTCGCCGAGCCCCCGGCGGACGCCCAGGAGCGTGAGCCGCGCCTCCTCCTCCCCGCTGACGACCTCGAGCGCCACACCCGTCGCCCGCCGGACGGCGCTCGCGACGGCGCGCCCGTTGGCCGCCTCGCGGACCGCGCTCGTCGCGACGATCCGCACCCGGGTGGCCCCCTGACGTCGGCCGCGCTCGGCGTAGGCCCGCACCACCTCGAGGGTCCGGGCGATCGGCGCCGCGCCGAGCGCGCCGGTGGTCGCGAGCCCCTCGGCCAGGCGCGTCACCGCCTGCGCCTCGTCGGCGACGCGCCAGGGGTCGGGCCCGGCCACGTCGGCGACCAGGAGGCGCACCGTGTTGCTCCCCACGTCGATCGTCGCGATCCGCATGTCGACAGCAAAACGCCCCGCCGGCGAGCCGGCGGGGCGGGGCGAGGAGGCGCCGCCTCGCGCTACTTCTTCTTGAGGGAGCGGATGAAGTTGACCAGCTCCCACCGCTCTTTCTCGGGCAGGTGCTTCCAGGGCGGCATCGCGCCGCGCCCGTTCGAGATCTTCCAGAAGATCTCCCCGTCCGCCTGCTTCTGGACCGCGTCGGCCGTCCAGTTGGCGGGCTTGGGCGGGGGCAGGGCTGCGGCGGCCGGGCCGTCGCCCTTGCCGGAGTTGCCGTGGCAGGAGCCGCAGTTCGTCGCGACCGACTTCTGGGCGCTGCCGACGCCCTTCACCGGGTTCTTCAGCTTCTTGGCGTCCGCCGGCGCGGCCCACGGCCCCTGCGCCCACGCCGGCCCGACCCCCGTCACCGCGACGAGGGCTGCGGCGGCGGCGACCGCTGTGAGGGACTTCCCGAACGCGCTCATGGCGCCTCCTCTCGTACGGCTGATCGTGACCGCGTTCACAACGGAATCCGCGCCATTTAACACACGTGTGACGAGGCAGGTCAAGGCGATATTCGGCCGCGTCCCGCCTCGCGGACGGCCGCGAGCGACGCCAGGCCGGCGAGCGCGCCGTAGGCGCCGGCGAGGCGCGCCGGCACCGGGGACGCCACGCTCCACGGCCAGAAGAGCGCGCCGCTCGCGAGTGGCGAGTGGATCACGCCGAAGAGCGTCGCCAGGCTCGCCACGGCGAAGAGCGCCGCCGTCAGGGTGAGCTGCCGCTCGACGATCGTCACCACCGCCCAGCCCCAGAGCACCGAGGTCAGGATGAAGCCGTTGCCGAGCACGAGCAGCG
This sequence comes from Candidatus Rokubacteria bacterium GWA2_73_35, assembly GCA_001790205.1. Taxonomy (GTDB): domain Bacteria; phylum Methylomirabilota; class Methylomirabilia; order Rokubacteriales; family CSP1-6; genus GWA2-73-35. Next base: position 14,132 of record MGBU01000059.1, read on the forward strand.
CCTGGTGGGTCGCCGCCCCCTCGCCCGTGAGCGCGGCCGCCGACTGGCCGAGCGCCGCGAGGAGAGCCCCGGTCTCGATGAGGACGACGGCGGCCGCGACGGGCACGAACGTCAGGGCCACGGCCGCGCCGTGCCGCGGCGGCGAGGCCAGGAAGGCCTGCGCGGTGATCTCGAGGCCGATGAACACCAGGATCGGCGCGATCGCCGCCTCGGGCAGGACCGCGACGAGGAGCGAGAGCGCCCCCACCGCGGCGCCGCCGCCGATCACGAGGCCGGTGGCGAGCGTGTAGCCCGCGCGCGCGCCCATCGCCTTGTACGCGGGGTGGCCGATGTAGGGCGTGTTCTGGACGACGCCCCCGCAGAGCCCGGCGAGCACGGTCGCGCCGGCCTCGACCAGCAGCATGTCCCGCGCGCGGTACTCGTCGCCCGCGGCCGCGGCGCTCTCCGTGTTGTCGATGCCGCCGATGATCGTCACGAGCGCGAACGGGAGCGCGATCGACAGGTACGGCAGGGTCGCCGGGAGGGCCTCCACCCACGCGAGCGTCGGCCACGGGATCGCGAGCCCGAGCGCCGCCGGCGCGACGACCGCGCCCGGGCCGGCGCCCCACGCGGCGCGGAGCCAGAAGATCGCCGCGCCGGCCAGCACGGCGGCGAACGCGCCGGGCAGCCCCCACGGCATGCGGACCCCGCCGAGGAGTGCCAAGAGCAGCACGCCGAGGGCGACGAGGCCCACGAGCGGGTCGCGCAGGATCTTGAGCGTCGGCAGGAACGCGATCAAGAGGATGGCGACGCCGGCGATCGAGCCGAGCAGCGCCGCCCGCGGCACGACCCGCCGCGCCCAGTCCCCCGCGAGCGCGAGCAGGACCTTGACGACGCCGATGGCGAGCGTCGCCCCCATGCCCACCTTCCAGGCGAGCACGGGGTCGCGCGTGGCGAGCATGACCGGGCCGAGCACACCGAAGACCATCGCGAAGAGCGTGGGGGTGTCGATCCCGAAGGGCATCGCCGTGACGTCGTCGCGGCCCGTGCGGCGCGCGAGTCGGAGCGCGAGCCACGTGTACGCCAGGTCGCCCACGAGGACGCCGAGCGCGGTGCCCGGCACCATCCGCCCCAGCACGAGGTCGGGCGGGAACCCGAAGGCGCCGATGAGGAGCGAGGAGAGGATGACGAGCTGGGTGACGTTGTCGAGGGCGAGCCCGAGGAACCCGTTGAGGTCCCCGGCGGCGAGCCAGCGCGGGGAGCGGCTAACGCGCCCGGGCGTCGGCGCTTCCCCGTCCGGCGACGAGCGCGCGGGCGAGGCCCGCGACGCGCTCGGCGAGCGCCGCGCACCAGGCGAGGCTCGCGCGATTGCGCGCGACCTCGGGGTACTCGAGCTCGAGCGCGTCCGAGGTCCGCTCGTCGAGCCGCAGCCGGGCGCGGTACCGCGACTCCGCGCGCTCGTCGCCCGCGTCGAGCAGGACCTCCACGCGCGGGCTCACGCGCTTGGCGTGCGCGGTGAGGAAGTTCCTGAGCCAGCGCGTGACCTCGGGACGGCTCCCGCCCGCGAACATGGCGGGATTCTAGCCCGCATCGTTCGCGAACGGTAGTGGCCGCGCCGGGGTCGCCTCGCCGGCCCCCGCGCCCACGGCGGGGACCAGGCCGAGCTGGCGCGCGAGCAGGTAGTGCTCGACCTCGGTCAGCTCCCGCTCGAGCCGCTCGTAGTCGGCCACGAGGGTCGCGGCGGGCTCCGCCGGGGTGACCTGGAGCGCAGCCTCCCGCACGCCCGCCAGGGGGACGCCGAGGCCCTCGAGCCGGAGCGCGAGCGGCGGGTGCGAGTCGGTCGGATGCTGGAGCCGGCGCTCGCCGAGGCCCTCGAGCGCCGCGGGCGTGGCCTGCCGCCGCGCGAGATCCGAGAACAGCGCGCTCGTGTTGGCGAAGGCCTTCCCCTGCCCCAGCGCCTCGCTCATCCCGCTCTGGACCGTCGGCCAGCAGCCCGCGAAGGCGTGGACCTTGACGAGCGCGGCCGCCGCGACCGGCGCGCCGACGAGCCCGGCGCCGATCCGGTCGGCGGCGAGCTCTCGCTCCCGGCTGATCGTGCTCTCCGCGACGGCGAAGCACTCGAGGAAGTACCCGAGCAGGGCGACGGCGGGCAGGAGGATGAGCGAGCCGAGGCTCTGGCCGATCGAGGCGTGGAGCCCCTGGAGGCCGTCGACCGTGCCGCGGTAGATCGGATAGAATCTCTGGCTCCAGAGCGTGTCGCGGCCCTTGTAGTGTCCGAGCTCGTGGCCGACGATAGCGCGCAGCTCGTCGAGGGTCAGGATGCGCGAGAACGGCAGCGACAGGAACATCGTCCGGCCCTTGAGCTGGCCGTCCACCGTCCCCACCCGTGCCTCGGTCACGAAGAAGCTCGGCGCGAGCCCGACCACGATGTGGTGCGGCGGCACCGCGCTCGCCCGCCGCGCCGTCTCGCGGACGAAGCGCCAGAGCGCGGGGCTCTGCTCGTCGGTCACCTTCCGGCCGATGACCGTGGTGGTCGCCGTCTGCACGATCGAGAGCGAGGCGCGCGCGAGCGTCACGACGCCGGCCAGCGCCGCGAGGCCGATCCCCGCGAGGATCCCGACGTGGACCCGGCCGAGCAGGGCCGCCTCGAGGGCGTAGAGCGCCGTGACCGCGAGCGCGGCCTGGGCGGTGAGGAGGAGGATCAGGAACGCGTTCGTCAGGTGCAGGCCGCTCTTGAAGATCCGGAGCAGGAGCGCGCGGCTCCGCCGCGCCCAGCGCCCGGCGCAGGCCAGGAGCGCGAGCCAGGCGAGGCCGGCCACGCCCGTGGCGATGGAGGCGCCCCGCATGAGCCCGAGGCGACCCACGCGCGCGCACGCCGCGGCGACCTGCTGGCGGACCTCGGGCCGGGCGCACGCCGCCTCGAGCGTGAAGGCCTGGCGCCGCTCGAGGCTCACGGAGGGATTGGTCGTCGCGAGCATCGCCTGCCAGGCGCGCTCCTCGCTCCGGAGGAGCCCCCAGGCGACGGCGAGCGCGAGCGCCGGCACCGCGAGCACGAACAGGAGGAGCGTCGGCCTCGGCATGGCGCCCTCCCCCACCGAGGTGGAGGCGACCAGCGACTGGTTCCCCTTCTCGGCCCAGCGCAATGGGGGGACCCAGCGACTGGTTCCCCCCATTTCCCCCCTGGGCCCTGGGCTAGGTCAGCATTCGTTGAAGCCGCACGACAGGCACTTCTTGCAGCCCTCCTCGTAGACGAAGGTCGCCTGGCCGCACTCCTTGCACAGGTCGCCGATCCGCTTGCGGGCCTCGCCACCGCCGGGCGGCAGCCCGCTCGCCGGCTTCACCTGACCGGTGTGCTCGGCCAGCGTGCGCGCGAGCGCGTCCGGAAGCGACAGGGTCTTGGCCGGCCCGAACCCCGTCGGCTGGCCGCCGCCAATGCGCGTGAGCTGGCTGATGACCTCTTCGAGTCGGCGCTGAGCCGACAGGTGCGAAGGGAGCCTCAGCGTGAGCGAAATCAAGCGGCCCAGCGCCTCGGCCACCGCCATCGTGTCCGAGCCCCCCTTGCCCACCTGGACGAACACCTCGAAGGGCTCCCCGTCGGGCGTCTCGTTGACCGTGATGAACGCGGTCCCGATGGGCGTCTCGGTCCGGTAGGTCGAGCCCGTGAGGCTCTTCGGCCGCGGGCGGATGACCGCCTGCCCGGTCGCGGCCGCCCCGGCGGCCTGGGCCTCCTTCTTGGCGCCCACGCCGACGTTCAGCACCTGCTCGCCCTTGCAGCCGTCGCGGAAAACGGTGATGCCGAGGCACCCGAGCTCCCACGCCAAGCGGTAGGCCTGGGCGACGTCCTCCTCGGTCGCGCCGTTCGCCAGGTTGATCGTCTTGGAGACGCCGTTGTCCGTGTAGCGCTGGAAGGCCGCCTGATGGCGGACGTGCCACTCGAAGGCGATCTCGTGCGACGTCTTGAACACCCGCGCGGCCCGCTCGGGCGCGCCGGGGATCCCGTGGAGGGCGCCGCGCCGGGCGATCTCCTGCATGAGCGCGTCGGAGTAGAAGCCCTGTTCCTTGGCGATGCGCTCGAAGGTCTCGTTGACGAACGTGAGCACCCGCTCACCGTCCGGCTGCTTGACCCGGTGCTCGAAGGCAAGGGCGAAGATCGGCTCGACCCCGGACGAGCAGCCCGCGATCATCGAGATCGTCCCGGTCGGCGCGATCGTCGTGACGGTCGAGTTCCGCATCGGCCGGTCGTTCCGGTAGATCGAGTGGCTCCAGTTCGGGAACGGCCCGCGCTCCTCGGCGAGCTTGGCCGACTGGTCGTGGGACTTCTCCTTCACGAACGCCATGAGGCGGTCGGCCAGGTCGATCGCCTCCTGGCTGTCGTAGGGGATGCCGAGCGTGAAGAGGAGATCGGCCCAGCCCATGATGCCGAGGCCGATGCGCCGGTTGGCCTTCACGGTGGCGTCGATCTCGGGCAGCGGGTACGGGTTCATCTCGATGACGTCGTCCAGGAAGCGCACGCCGAGCCGCACCACGCGCTCCATCTCCTCCCAGTCGATGCTCCACTCGCCGTCCTCGCCCCGGCGGGCGAACTTGGAGACGTTGAGCGAGCCGAGGTTGCAGGCCTCGTTCGGCAAGAGCGGTTGTTCACCGCACCCTCTGGACACATACCCATCGGTAAGCCAGGTGTCCGTTTCCGGCTCATAGAGATCGTACGTCGTCGCGGTTCCCGCGGGCTCGACGCCCAGGATCTTCGCACTGCCCGGCACCCCGGCGTGGAGGGTCTGGACCTCGTCACCGACCTTGCACCGATCCAATCGGAGCGGCGCAAAACCACAACCCTCCCGAGAGACGTAAAACTGATGACCGGCGGTCGCCCGGACAGCCCCGCCGTCCGAGAACCGCACGTCAAAGATGGGGGTATCCGAGTAGACTTCGACCCGCTCGACCCGACGCGGCCCCTTGACGGTCGTGATGAGATCGCCTGGGCGCACACCATCGACGCGGCGTGGCCCCGCCGGGGTCGCCACCATGGTGTCGCCGGTAACGCACGGATTCGTCGCCTCGACCATGCCGATCTCGGGCGTCGGGTTCGCCGGGCTCGCGTTGATCCGGTCGATGAACACCATGCCCGGGTCGCCCGTCCGCCACGCCGCCCGCACGATCCGCTCGAAGACCTCCCGCGCCGACAGGCGCTCGACGACCTGCCCCGAGTGAGGGTTGACCAGGTCGTACTCGGCGCCCGCCGCGAGCGCGTCCATGAACGCGTCGGTGGCGGCCACGGAGATGTTGAAGTTCGTGATGCCCCCGTCGAGCTTGCAGTCGATGAACTCGAGGATGTCGGGGTGATCGACCTTCAGGATGCCCATGTTCGCGCCGCGGCGCGTCCCGCCCTGCTTGACGGCCTCGGTGGCGCTGTTGAACACGCGCAGGAAGGAGACCGGCCCGGAGGCGCGGCCGCCCGTCGAGGCGACGATGTCGTCCTTCGGACGGAGGCGGGAGAAGGCGAACCCGGTGTTGTGAACGAACGCCATGCCGTGCGTTCCCGCGGCATACGTGTTCCATCCCTCGACGGAGAGGTCGTAGAAGGCCTTGGGCGCCGGTGCCCGGCGGACGGCTGCGATCTCCAAGCCACGGGTCGCCGCGCGCCGCAGCAGCCGTCCGAGACCGGCGTCGCGTGATGCGACCGTGTCCGCGATCGCGAGCAGATCATCACGGCGGCACCGCCGGTTCTGATTGCACGACCACCGGCTCAGCTCTGCATGGCATGGGCCGGCGCCGTGACGAGACGATCCGATCATACCGAGACCCCTGAGGCGATCGCGCCACGCGCGGAACGGCAGCCGAAGCGCGGTCTGCTTCCGGCTCGCCGACGTGAGCCGGACCCGCTTGTGCTCGCTCGCGACGTACGCTTCGATGTCGCCTCGCAGGTCATCCACCTGCGGGAGGGTGCAAAGCTGGACGTTGTGGATCGGCCGCTTCCCCCTCCTGTGGGGTGGCTTCACCGTCAGCGAGGGCTGATACCCGAGGAGGCTCATCAACCCCGCCAGGTCCTCAGCCATTTCACGGCTGGCCGTCGCGTAGGAAGGGCTGCCGTCGGGGGCCACGTACCCGTCGCTGTCGAGGAGGCCGGCCACGAAGGCGCGGACCACCGGCAGCGGCGACTTCGCGATGACCTCGGGGACGCGCACCCGCTCGTCTTTGGCGCCGACCTTCTGGAGCCCGCAGGCCTCGAGCATGTCGAGCACGAAGCGCTGGGTGAGGGTCGCGACACTGAGCAGGCCACGGCGGTCTTGCTGCATCGAGACGTTGATGCCGCACCCTGCCAGGACCGCCCGGACCTTGTCGAGTACGTCCGGCTCGCCGGAGAACCAGCGGAGCCGGTACTGGCGGAGCGCAGGAACGTACCCGAAGGAGCCATCGCCGAGGGTGAACCCGACGAGCCACCCGATGGATTCATCGATGACCAGGCTCCCGGACCGCTGGCGGGTCGTGTGTGGCCAGTAGCCGTCGGGGCGATCAGGGGCCAGGATGATGTCGCCGGCCGCCAGGTCGTCCGCGCGCACCTCCACGAGACCCTCCGGTCGCACGACCATGAAGGGATGCCACGCGCTCGTCTGGACCCGCGTGCCGTCGCGGGTCTCGACGAGCACTTGCGAGGCGGCCGGGACCTCGAATCGCCAGACGTGAGTCACATGACGAAGTCCCGTCTGCCCAGTCTTCGGATCCATCGAGGCCGTGTTGATGTTCAGATCGCTCACGTCGAAGGCCACGCCCGCGCCATGCTGCGCGCCCGGTCGGCCGTCGGCCGTCGCTCGATTGACGAGAACCTCGATAGGCTCGAGACCGCAGAACGTGGTCCAGACCCGTGTATCTCCCGAGATACATCCCCCGCCGGACTTATGAATGATCGCCGCGGCCTTGACGGAGTCGAAGATCTCCTCCATCGAGTCGCCGACGGGCAGCACGTAGCAGGCGGAGTACTGGAGCCCGTTGCCCTTCCCGGCGTTCATGAGGGTCGGCGAGTTCGGCAGGAAGTAGCCGTCCACCATGATGTCGTAGAAGGCGCTCGCGATCTCGCGCACCGCGGCCTGGCTCCGCCCGTACCGCGCCTCGCCCGCCGCGATGGAGCCCGCCACCCGCCAGCACATCTCCTCCGGGGTCTCGACGACCTCGCCCCCCTCCCGCATCAGGTAGCGCTCCCGGAGCACGCGCAACGCGGGCTCGGTCCACTTGCCTACCTTCGACGGGCGAGTCTCAGACAGCATGCGCCGCCTCCTTCGTCTTGTGGCCGGGCTTGACGATGTGCGTCAAGAACACAGTGCTCAGAGGCACAATGAATATCCTCCCATATGTTGTGGTGACCGCGAATCTAGCACGCAGAATCTAGCGGTCGTCAAGAAAAAAGGTATCCACCGGCCATCCACGGGATGTCCCCGGATCGACGGGGCCCGGTGGGGGTCGCGTGGTATGCTTCTGGCCGTCATGAGACCGCTCATCCTGGGTGCGGCGCTGGTCGTGGCCGCCCTGGCCGTCCGGATCCCCACCGTGTCCGCCCAGCAGCAACCCGCCGCCCCCGGGCCCGTGTCCGCGCCGCCCTCCGTGGTCGGCCGCGTGCTCACGCTCGAGGAGGCGATCGCGATCGCGCTCGAGACCCAGCCGCAGATCCAGGCGCGGCTCTCGGACTACGCCGCCGCCCAGTTCCGGGTGGACCAGGCCCTGGCGCCCCTCCTGCCCCAGATCAGCGGCTCCTGGACCGGGGCGCGGGCCCAGAACGTCGTCGGCTCGCCCGGCACGGGCTCGACCGGCACGGAGATCACGCGCACGCGCACTTTCTGGACGGACACGACGCTGGCCCGGGTCAGCGGCTCCCAGCTCCTGTTCGACTTCGGCAAGACCTTCGCGGCAACCGACGTGGCCAGGAAGAACGCCGAGGTGACGCTCGAGGACGTCGAGCTGCAGCGCCAGCTCGTGACGCTGGCGGTCAAGGAGGCCTACACCAACATCAATTTCGCCGGGCGGCTCATCAAGGTCCAGCTCCAGGCCCTCGAGCGGGCCGAGCTGAACCTCAAGTCGGCGCGCGGGTTCTTCGAGGTCGGCACGCGGCCCAAGTCCGACGTGACGCGGGCGGAGGTGGACGTCGCCAACGCGCGGCTCGGGGTGATCCAGGCGCGGAACGCCGAGCGGGTCGCCCGGGTCGCCCTCAACACGGCGATGGGGATCGCCGCCGACACCCCGACCCAGATCAGGGACAACCTCGTCTACCAGCAGGCGGAATTCGACCGCCGCCAGCTCCTCCCGGAGGCCCTCGGCCGCCGGCCGGAGTACAAGCAGGACCAGCTCCGCGTCGACGCCGCCGAGGCGTTCGTCCGGCAGACGTTCCGGAACTTCCTGCCCGACATCACGGCGGGCGGCTTCTACGGGGCCCAGCGGGCCGACATGAACGAGGTGTGGGAGCTCAACATCGGCCTCACGTGGTCCATCTTCGACGGCGGCAACCGGATCGCCCGCTACCGAGAGGCGAAGGCCTCGGTCGAGGCGGCGCGGTCGCGGGTGAAGGCGCGGGAGCTCGACATCTCCCGGGAGGTCGAGCAGGCCCAGCTGACGCTCGCCGAGACCGAGGAGCGCATCCAGGCCGCCCAGGCGGCCGTGGCCTCGGCCCAGGAGAACTTCCGCCTCGCCCAGGGGCGATTCGACGCCGGCGTCGGCACGATCCTCGAGCTCACCGACGCCCAATTGGCCCTCACCCAGGCGCAGAACACCGAGGCCCAGGCGCTTGCGGACAACCGGATCGCCGTGGCGCGGCTCGAGCGCGCCCTCGGTCGCCGCTGACGCCCGGTAAATAGCCGGATTCCCTCCACCGTCTCACCCATCATGAAGCGGGCGCTGTCGCTCCTGGTCGTCGGCGTGCTCGCCGGCGCGGCGGTGTGGGGCTACCTCTACACGCAGAGCGGCGGCAGCGGTCCCCGCTACCGCCTGGCACGGGTCGAGCGCGGCCCCCTGACGGCCGCGGTCTCGGCCACGGGCAACCTGAACGCCGTCATCACCGTCCAGGTCGGCAGCCAGGTCTCCGGCCAGATCAAGGAGCTCCTGGCCGACTTCAACTCCGTCGTCAAGAATGGCCAGGTCATCGCCCGGATCGACCAGGACATCTTCCGGGCGAAGGTCGACCAGGCGAGCGCGGAGCTCGACGCGGCCCGGGCGAGCGTGCTGAACCAGCAGGCGCAGGTCGAGCGGGCGCGGGCCGACGTCGAGAACGCCCGGGCCGCGCTCGCCGAGGCGAAGGCCCAGACGGCCAAGGCCCAGGTGACCGTGCTCGACGCCCGCCGCGACCGCGACCGCAAGGCCGAGCTCTTCGCACGGCAGCTCATCGCCCGGAGCGACATGGACAGCGCCCAGGCCAACCACGACTCGTCCGCCGCCCAGCTCGAATCGGTGCGCGCGCGCGAGCAGGCCCTCGCGTCCGCGATCAACTCCTCGCTGGCCCAGCTCCGCGTCGCCGACGCGGGGCTCGCGTCGGCCCGCGCCACGGTGGAGCAGCGGCGCGCCTCGCTCGAGCAGGCGCGTGTGGACCTCGATCGCACCACGATCCGCGCCCCGGTGGACGGCGTCGTCGTCTCGCGCCAGGTGGACGTGGGTCAGACCGTCGCCGCGAGCCTGCAGGCGCCGGTCCTCTTCACGATCGCCCAGGACCTGACCAAGATGCAGGTCGAGACGAGCGTGGACGAGGCCGACATCGGCCGGATCCGCCTCGACGACCGCGCCACGTTCACCGTGGACGCCTTCCCGGGCGAGACGTTCAGCGGGACCGTCGTCCAGATCCGCAAGGCCGCGCAGATCGTCCAGAACGTCGTCACCTACATCGTCGTGGTGGCCGTCGGCAACCCGAGCGGGCGCCTCCTGCCCGGCATGACGGCGAACGTCAAGCTCGTGGTCGCCGAGAAGCCGAGCGTGCTCAAGGTGCCGAACGCCGCGCTGCGCTTCCGTCCCGCCGGCGCGGAGACGCCCGCCGCCGGCGCGCCGCCCGCGGCTCCCGGCCGCGCGGGCGCTCCCCCCTCCACCGAGAGCACGCGCGAACGGCTCGTGCAGGGCCTCAAGCTCACCGAGGAGCAGCAGCGGCGGCTCGACCCCATCCTCCAGGACACGCGCCAGCAGCTCATGGAACTCCAGTCCCAGGGTCTGCCCGAGGCCGCGCGCCACGCCCGGGCCCAGAAGATCCGCGAGGCCTCGCGCGCCCGGATCCGCGCGATCCTGACGGCGGAGCAGCAGGCGCGCTTCGACGAGAGCGCGGGCGGTGGCGGCGGCGGCGCGGCCGGGCGCGTCTTCGTGCTCGGCCCCGACGGCAAGCCCGCCGCGGTCACCGTGATGCTCGGGATCAGCGACGGCACGTCCACCGAAGTGGTGCGGGGCGGCCTGCGGGAGGGCCAGGAGGTCGTCGTGGGCGCGGCGGCGGGGGGCAGCGGTCGCCCGGCGGCCGGCGGGCCGCGCCTCCGGCTCTGAGCGTGACCACGCCCATCATCGTCACCGAGGGGCTGACGAAGGACTACCACCTCGGGCCGCACACCGTCCACGCGCTGCGCGGGGTCTCGGTCACGATCGAGCGCGGCGAGTTCGCGGCCGTCATGGGGCCCTCGGGCTCGGGCAAGTCCACGTTCATGAACCTGCTCGGCGGCCTCGACACGCCGACGGCCGGGCGCTACGTGCTCGACGGCGAGGACGTCGCCGGGCTGGGGTCGGACCGGCTCGCCCGCGTCCGGAACGCCAAGATCGGGTTCGTGTTCCAGCAGTTCAACCTGCTGCCGCGGACCAGCGCGCTCGAGAACGTCGCCCTGCCGCTCCTGTACGCGGGGCTCGGCGCCCGCGAGCGCCGGGCGCGCGCCCGCGCGCGCCTGGCCGACGTCGGCCTCGCCGACCGCGAGGACCACCACCCGAGCCAGCTCTCCGGAGGCCAGCAGCAGCGCGTCGCCATCGCGCGCGCCCTGGTCAACGACCCGTCCGTGATGCTGGCCGACGAGCCGACGGGCAACCTCGACACGCGCACGAGCGTCGAGCTGCTGGCGCTGCTGCAGCGGCTGAACGGGAGCGGTCTCACGATCGTGCTGGTCACCCACGAGCCCGACATCGCCGCGTACGCGGGCCGCGTGCTCACCTTCCGGGACGGCCGGCTGCGCGGCGACGAGCGCGTCCCCGCGCCGCGGGACGCCCGCACGGCGCTCGAGGCGCTGCCCGAGGAGGCCCTGGCGTGACCGGGCTCCAGAGCGTGCGCATCGCGCTCCGCTCGCTCCGCGTCAACAAGCTCCGGACCGCGCTCACGATGCTCGGCATCATCATCGGCGTCGGCGCCGTCATCGCGATGGTCGCAGTCGGCGCGGGCGCCCAGGCGCGCGTCGCCGAGCAGATCCAGAGCCTCGGCTCCAACCTGATCATCGTGCTCTCGGGCAGCACCACGTCCGGCGGCATCCGTCTCGGGCACGGCACGCAGCTCACGATCACCGAGGACGACGCCGCCGCGATCGCCCGCGAGGTGGCGGCCGTGCAGGTCGCGGCGCCGTCGATGCGCGGGACGGCGCAGGTCGTCTACGGCAACCTGAACTGGTCCACGGTGATCCAGGGGGTCACGGTCGACTACGCCGAGGCGCGCGACTGGCCGGTGGTCACGGGCCGTGGGGTGAGCCCCGAGGACGTGGACGGCGCCGTGAAGGTCGCGGTCCTCGGTCAGACGACCGCGCAGAACCTGTTCGGCGACGCCCCGCCCGAGGGGCAGATCATCCGGATCAAGAAGGTCCCGTTCACGGTCGTCGGCATGCTGGCGCGCAAGGGCCAGAGCTCGTGGGGCCAGGACCAGGACGACATCATCCTGATCCCGCTCTCCACCGCGAAGAAGAAGGTTCTCGGCGCGAGCCAGGCCAACCCCCGGGCGGTCGGCGCGATCTCGATCAAGATCCGGACCGGGGAGGACATGCCCGAGGCGGAGGGCCAGATCCGCGCGCTCCTCCGCCAGCGCCACCGCCTGCAGCCCTACCAGGACGACGACTTCTGGCTCCGCAACCTCTCCGAGGTGCTGCAGACGCAGGAGGAGTCCTCCCGCGTGATGACCTACCTGCTCGCCGCCATCGCCTCGGTCTCGCTCCTGGTGGGCGGCATCGGCATCATGAACATCATGCTCGTCTCGGTCACCGAGCGGACGCGCGAGATCGGGCTCCGCATGGCCGTCGGCGCCCGGCGGCGCGACATCCTCGCGCAGTTCCTGGTCGAGGCGGTCACGCTCTCGCTGATCGGCGGCACGATCGGCATCGTGCTCGGCGTCGGCGGCTCGGAGGCGATCAGCCGCTTCGCCGAGTGGCGGACCCTCGTCCCGCCCGAGGCCGTCGCCCTCGCCTTCGGCTTCGCCGCGGCCATCGGGATCTTCTTCGGCTTCTACCCGGCGCGCAAAGCTGCGCGCCTGGACCCGATCGAGGCCCTCCGGTACGAGTGACCGCGCCGCCCGCAACGGGCCCGGGGAAGGCGGCGCGCGCTCCTCGACCACGCGAGCTCCACCGCTTGTGCCCGGGACCACGGTTGGCGGCTCTGGTCACCCTGACAACACGGGTCTCGGAGCACACGCCGCCTTCCCCGGGCCCGCCCCCGCGACGCGGCTCCCCCGGCGGCACGCCGCGATCGGCCGCGCCGCGGCCGCGTCAGTCCTTGGGGAGGCCGAGGACGCGCTCGCCGAGGATGTTGCGGTTGATCTCGGACGTGCCCGCCGCGATCGTGTCGCCGCGCGAGCGCAGGAAGCGGAGCTGCCAGAAGCCGTCGTCGACCGCCCGCGCGCTCCCCTGCGTCAGCATCGCGTGCGGGCCCTCGATCTCGAGCATCAGCTCGAGCACGCGCTGGACGGCCTCGCTCCAGAACAGCTTCGCCGCCGAGCCCTCCGGCCCGGGCGGCTCGCCGCGGAGCATCCGCGTGAGCGCACGCAGGTTCGAGAACCGGAGCGCCTCGCCGTCGATCACGAGCTGGGCGAGGCGCTGGCGGATCACGGGGTCGGCCGCGGCGGGCGCGCCGCCGCGCTCGGTGCGCCGGGCCATCTCCAGCGCGGCGTCGATCGCGTGGCGCAGGTGGAGCTGCCGGGAGATCGTCCGCGGGCCGCGCTCGAACATCAGGGTCGTGATCGCGACCTCCCAGCCCCCGTTCACCCGCCCGACGACGTTCTCCACCGGCACCCGCACCCCGTCGAAGAACATCTCGTTGAACTCGGGCTCACCGCTGATCTGCCTGAGCGGCCGCACCGTGACGCCGGGGGCGTGCATGTCCACGAGGAGGAACGTGAGCCCCTTGTGCTTCGGCGCGGCGGGGTCGGTCCGGGCGAGCAGGATGCACCACTCCGCGTACTGGGCGTACGTCGTCCACACCTTCTGGCCGCTGACGACGAAGTGGTCGCCGTCGCGCACGGCGCGCGTCGCGAGCGCGGCCAGGTCCGAGCCCGCGTCGGGCTCGGAGAAGCCCTGGCAGAAGATCTCCTCCGCCGAGAGGATCTTCGCCAGGTGCGCCCGCTTCTGGGCGTCGGTGCCGTGGGCGATGAGGGCCGGGCCCGCCATGTCGAGGCCGATCACGTTCGGCAGCTCGGGGGCGCGCGCGCGGGCCGTCTCCTCGTAGAAGATCGCCTGCTGCATGATCGTCGCGCCCCGCCCGCCGTACTCGCGCGGCCACGAGAGCCCCACCCAGCCGGCGTCCGAGAGGCGGCGCTGCCACCGCCGCAGGAAGGCGAACTGCTCGTCCTGCGAGCGGAAGCGGCTCCGGACGCGGGCCCAGTCCTCCGGCCAGTTGGCGCGGAGCCATGCCCGCAGCTCGTCGCGGAAGGTGCGGTCCCCGGCGCTCACCTCGAAGTCCATGGGGGCTCTCCTCCGATCTGCTATGTTCTAGCGGCGATGGCCCGGGCCCGTCCACCGAAATCGCGCCGCGCGCGGCCGGCCGCCCCGCGCGCCGCGGGCCGTGCGCGCGGCGCGCGCCCCGCCCCCGCCGAGCGGCGCCTCCTCGAGCTCGCGCGGGAGCTCGGCGCGCTCGGGCGCGACGCGCGGGCTGGCGCCGACGCGCTCCGCGCGGCCCTCGAGCGCCTCGCGGGCGCGTACGCCCCGGGCGCGCCGCTGGCCGCCGACCTCCACCGCGCCTGGCTCGACAGCCGGGGCGACAAGACCGCTGCGCTCGCGCTCGCGTGGGCGCGGGAACAGGTGCGCCTGGCGCTCGAGGAGCTGGTCGCGCTGGCGCCGCAGGAGGCGCGGCGGCGCGTGGACGCGCCGCCCGACGCGGTGGCATGGCTGCTGCTGGCCGCCTGCGAGGCGATCGGATGCGAGCCGCCGGCGGCCGCGGCGGACCGCACGCGCACGCTCCTCGAGCTCACCGGCCGCTGAGCGGGGCGAGGAAGCGCAGGAGCAGCGCGTTGACGCGCGCCGGCGCCTCCTGCTGGACCCAGTGGCTCACGCCCGGCAGCCGTACCAGGCGGAACGGCCCGCCGAAGTGCCGCCGCATCCCCCCGAGAAGCGCCGGACCGAGGAAGTGGTCGGCCGTCCCCCAGATCACGAGCGTCGGCGCCGCGATCGGCGGGTAGCGCCGCCCCGCCTGCGGGCGACGGAACATCGCGCGATACCAGTTGAGGGCGCCCGTGAGCGCGCCCGGCTTGGCGAACGCCTCGACGTACCGGACCACGTCGCGCCGCGTGAACGTGCCGGGCCGCGCGTGGTCCCAGGCGAGGCGCCGGAGCAGGCGGAACTCCCGGGCGGCGAGCAGCGCCTCGGGCGCGTCCGGAAGCTGGAAGAAGAACATGTACCACGATCTCCGGAGCTGCTCGAGGTCGCCGCCCCAGATCGCGCGCGCGAACGCCGCCGGGTGGGGGCAGTTCAGCACCGCGAGCCGCGCCACCAGCTCCGGCCGGAGCATCGCCATGGCGTAGGCGACGGCGCCGCCCCAGTCGTGGCCGACGATCGCCGCGGGCCCCGCGCCCAGCGCGCGCACGAGCCCCGCGACGTCCTCGACGAGCTCGGTCATCCGATACGCCGGGACGCCCGGGGGCTTGTCGGAGTCGTTGTAGCCGCGCAGGTCGGGCGCCACGACGCGGAAGCCGGCCGCGGCGAGCGCCGGGATCTGGTGGCGCCACGAGTACCAGAACTCCGGGAAGCCGTGGAGCAGCACGACGAGCGGGCCCTGCCCCGCCACGACCGCGTGCAGGCGGACGCCGTTCGTGCCCACGAAGCGGTGCTCGAGGGGGGCCCGGGGCGCGCGCCTCACACCCACGGCAGCACCCGCGCGGCGAACGTCTCGAGCATGGCCGTCTCGGGGAAGTCGGCGAAGCCCAGCATCAGGTCCGTCGCGCCGGCCTTCGCGTACGCCGCGATCCGCTCGACGACCGCCTCGGGGGGCCCGGCGAGCACGCTCCCGAGCAGCGGATGCTCGGCGCCGATCCCGCGCGTCGCGCGGAAGCGGGCGAGTGCGGCGGCCGCCGCGCGCGGGGTGCGCCCGAGGACCACGTCCACCTCGACGGAGCGCCGCACGTCGCCGGGCGCGCGCCCGTAGCCATCGAGCAGCGCGTCGAGCGCGTGGCAGCGGGCGGCGAGCGGCTCCGGCGCCACGTACGACGCCTCCCAACCGTCGGCGAGTCGCGCGGCCAGGGCGAGAGCGGCCGGCCCCATCGCCGACACCCACACGGGGGGCCCCGGGCGCTGGACGGGCGGCGGGGCGAGCCGCGCCCCGCGCAGCGGGCCGAAGGCGCCGTCGTGGTCCACGGCCTCGCCGCGCCAGAGCGCCCGCACGATCCCGATCGCCGCCTCGAGCCGGACAAGCCGCGTGCGCGCGCCGGGATACTCGATGCCGTGGCACGTCCACCCGGCGGCGGTCGCGGCGTCCCCGGCGCCCACGCCGAGCCGCAGGTCGAGGCGGCCACCCGAGAGGTGGTCCACCGCGACGGCGCGCTTGGCGAGCCACGCCGGGTGGTGCGCGGCGCGGTCGAAGGCGTAGGTCACAGCCGGGCCGATCCGCGCGCGCCCCGTCAGGACCGCGAGGGCCCCGAGCAGCGTGAAGCCGTCGTGCGTGAAGCCGAAGAGGCCGTCCCCGTACGTGATGCGCGCGTAGCCGAGCGCGTCCGCCGCGCGCCAGTAGCGGGCGAGGGCACGCACGTCGGTGGACCACGTCTGGACGCCGATCGCGATCACGCGAGGAGCATACCCGATTGACGCCTCCGGCGCCCCGGGGTAGAGTGCCCGGCGATGCGCCCCGCGCTGCTCGCCGTGATCCTCCTCGCGCTCCTGGTACCGCCGGCCCGGGGCGAGACGCCGGTCGAGGCGGCGCGGGCCCTCGTCGCGCGCTACCACGAGGACCGCGCGGTGCTCGACCGGGCGCGCGACGTGCTCGAGGCGGCCCTCCAGCGGGAGCGCCAGGTCGAGACGCTCGTCGCGCTCTCCTACGTGTACTTCCTCCAGGGCGACGTCCGCGCGACCACCACGGAGGCGAAGCTCGCCGCCTACGACCGGGGCCGCGAGCTCGGGCGGCGGGCCATCGAGCTGGCGCCGAAGAGCCACGACGCCCACCTCTGGTACGCGATCAACACGGGCCGCTGGGGCCAGACGAAGGGCGTGCTCCGCTCCCTCTTCCTGCTGCCGACCGTGCGCGAGGAGATCGACGTCCTGCTCGAGCTGGACCCGCGCTCCGTGCGGGCCCACGCGTTCGCCGGCAACGTCTTCCTGGAGGTGCCCCGCCTGTTCGGCGGCGACCGCGAGAAGGCCGCGGGCCACTTCAAGAAGGCGATCGAGCTCGACCCGCGCTTCACGGTGGCCCGCGTGGACCTCGCCCGCCTCCACATCGCCGAAGGCCGCTGGGCCGACGCCCGCCGCGAGCTCGAGCGCGTCGTCGCCGAGCGCGCGCCGAGGGTCGTCGCGGACTGGACCGTCAAGGACCTGCCACGCGCCCGCACGCTGCTCGAGTCCATCGCCGACAAGAAGTAGCGATCGGCGAGGTGCTGCGCCGGCTCCGCCGGACGGCGCCGCGCTGGAACCCCACGGCGCTCGCCGTGATCGCCGAGGGCACGCGCGACCCGTTCCGCGTCCTCGTCGCCTGCATCCTGTCGCTGCGCACCCAGGACACGACCACGGGGCCCGCCTCCGCGCGCCTCTTCGCCGTCGCCGACACGCCCGCGGCGATGCGCCGCCTGGCGCCGCGGGCGATCGAGCGCCTCATCTACCCGGTCGGGTTCTACCGGACCAAGGCCCGCGTCATCCTCGGCCTGTGCCGTGACCTGCTCGCGCGCTGGGCCGGGCGCGTGCCCGACGACCTCGACGAGCTGCTGACGCTCAAGGGCGTCGGCCGGAAGACCGCGAACCTGGTCGTCACGATGGGCTACGGCAAGCCGGGCATCTGCGTGGACACGCACGTCCACCGCATCTCCAACCGGCTCGGGTACGTGCGGACGCCGAGCCCGGACGCGACGGAGACGGCCCTCCGCGCCAAGCTCCCGCGGCGCCACTGGATCGGCTACAACGACCTCCTGGTCGCGTTCGGCCAGAACGTCTGCACCCCGATCTCGCCGCGCTGCTCGGCCTGTCCGGTGCGCGGCCTCTGCCGTCGCGTCGGCGTCACGACCTCGCGCTAGTCGCGGAGCCTCCCGGGTCCGTCCCCGGCGGCGAGCCGAGGGGGCCGACCAGCTCGCCGAGGCGCGCGGTCCGGTAGTCCCAGAGCGCGCGCAGCACGCGCCGGACGAGGAGCCCGTGCGCCGCGCGGCCGAGCGGGCCGAGCGGCAGCCGGTACGTCACCCGGTCCTCCACCCACGTGCCGCCGGCCTCCTCCAGGAAGCGGTGGCGATGCTCCCAGCGCGCCCACGGCCCGCGCACCTGGACGTCGACGAAGCGGTACGGCGGATCCCACTCGCGGATGAACGCGCGCCACCGCACGGGCAGGCCGCGCCACGCCAGCCGGAGGTCGAGCACGGCGCCCGCGGCGAGCGCCGCCGGCGCGGACACGATCTCGAGGCGGTAGGCGGGCGGGGTGAGGCGGACGAGCGTCCCGGGATCGGCGAAGCACGCGAACACCTCGGCGCGCGCCCTCGCGAGCCACACGCGCGACTCGAGGATGTGATCGGCCATGGCGCGCGGCCTTATGATAGGCGGGTGCCCGCGCTCAGTCAAACGCGCGCCTACCTCGCGCTGCTCGTGATCGTGGCGTTGTGGGGCAGCTATCCGGCGACGGCGAAGCTCGCGCTCCGCGACTTCTCGCCCTTCTTCCTCACCGCGGCCCGCTGCACGCTCGCCTCGGGCTTCCTCGTGGTCCTCCTCCTCCGCACGGGCGGCGCGGCGGTGCGCGCCGTGGAGGCCCGGACGCTCCGCATCTTCCTCGTCCTGGGCCTCGCGGGCATCTGGGGCTCGACGCAGTTCACCTATGTCGCGCTCCACTACACGACGGCCGGCAACGCCGTGATCCTCCAGGCCGCGGCGCCGGTCGGGGTCGCGCTGATGGCCCGCGCGTACCTCGGCGAGCGGCTCTCCCGCGCGCAGTGGCTCGGCGTCGGCGTCTCGGCGTTCGGCGTGCTGCTGGTCGTGACGAGCGGCCGCCTCGCCGCGCTCCGTCTCGAGGAGCTGCGCGCGGGCGACTTCCTCACGCTGGCGGCGCTCGGCGGGTGGTCCGTCTACACCGTCTACGGCAAGCGCGTGCTCGGCGAGCTGTCCCCGGCGCTCGCGACGACGGGCGCGTACGTCACCGGCACGCTCCTGATCCTGCCGACCGCGCTCCTCACGGCGCCCTTCTACCCCGCCCCGCGGCTCGCCTCGCCGGTCGCCTGGGCCGTCGTCTTCTACCAGGGGCTCCTTGGCGCGGTCGCGCACATCTGGTGGTACCGCGCGGTCCAGGTCGTGGGGCCTAGCCGGTCGGCGGTGTTCATGAACTTCCAGCCGATCGTCGGGATCGCGCTGGCGGCCGCCCTGCTCGCCGAGCCGATCGGCGCCTGGCAGCTCGGCGGCACCGCGTGCGTGCTCGCCGGCGTCGCCCTCACGACGCGCACACGCTGACGCCCGCCGACGTGAACCGGGCGGCGCCCGTCCCCGCGCTCGGGCAGAGCGCCGTCCCGCTCAGAGGGCGTGAAGGAATCGCGCCTACGCGATCCCGGTGAGGGGGCGCGTTGTCGAGGGGCGCCACGGCGCAGCATCGGCGCCCCGAGCGCTTGGGGGGCTTGTGGGGCGCCCGGAGCCCCCCATGACGTCAGTGGCCGCCGGCGCCGCGTGCGGCGGCGTGCGGCGTGAGCGCCCGGAAGATGTCCGGCCGCGCGTCGCCGCTCACGACCAGCGCGCCCAGCGCCCCCTTGTCCATCGCGCGCGAGAGGCTGTGGTCGACGAGCAGGAAGCGCCCGGGCACGTCCACCTTGAAGTCCACGATCGCGGCGCCTCCGGCGGGAACGAGCGTGGTCTGCACGTTGCGCTTCACGTCGCCGCCCACCGAGGCTTCCGGCCACACGCGATCGAACACCTCGCCGATCACGTGGAAGGACGCCACGAGGTTGGGGCCGCCGTTGCCCACGTAGAGCCGCACCGTCTCGCCGGTCCGGGCCTGGAGCGCGCCGCCCTCCAGGAGCGCCCCGACGCGGCCGTTCCAGACCACGTATTCCGGCCGCTCGTCGCGCGCCTTGTCGGCGTCGAAGCGCTGCAGGCCCGGCACGCCGGTGCGGCCCCTCGTGTAGAACTCGCCCTGCATCACGTAGTACTCGCGGTCGACGCGCGGCAGCCCCTCCTTCGGCTCCACGAGGATCAAGCCGTACATGCCGTTGGCGACGTGCGTCGGGATCGGGGGCGTGGCGCAGTGGTAGACGTAGAGGCCCGGGTTCAGCGCCTTCCACTCGAAGGCGCCCGTCTGACCGGGTACCACCTGGGTCACCGCGGCGCCGCCGCCCGGCCCGGTCACCGCGTGCAGGTCGATGGAGTGCATGAACGTGCTGGTGTCGCGGTTGCGCAGCCGGATCTCCACCGTGTCGCCCTCGCGCACGCGCAGCATGGGGCCCGGGACGCTGCCGCCGAAGGTCCAGAAGGTGTACTCGACGCCGCTCGCGAGCGTGCCCTTCTCCTCGGTCGTCTCGAGGTCCACCAGCACCCGCGCCGGCCGCGTGCGCTCGATGGCCGGCGGGACCATCGGAGGCTTGAGCAGCGCCGCCTTCGCCTCGGTCGCCGAATCCGCTCGCTGCGCCTTCTGCGCCGCCACGGCGCCGGCCATCAGACCGAGGACCGCCACTGCCGCGATCACGCCCAGGGGCCGCTTCATGGTCGTCGTCCTCCTCGAGCCCACTCTCGCAGGACGGACGGCCACGCCGTTATGACGCACGTCATCTGACTCGCGTCACAAGGGGGCGAGGACCGGCGCGGTGGGCGGCGGCCAGGAGACCCCGCGCGGGCTACCCGAGCTTCTTGACCTCGGCGAGGATCTTGTCCGGCTGCGGCAGCTCGCCCTTGGCGTACCGCTCGACGAACCGCACCCGGCCCGTCGGGTCGAGGACGAACGTGGCGCGGACGTTGGCGTTCCAGTCGGGCCAGTAGACGCCGTAGTCCTTCGCCACCGTCCGCTGCACGTCGGACAGCAGCGGGTAGCGGCTGATCCCGACCGACTTCGCCCAGTTCTCGTGGCTGAAGGGGCTGTCCGTGCTGATACCCAGCACCTGGGTATTCGCCGCCTCGAAGTCGCCGACGCGCCTGTCGAAGGCGGGCATGCAGGTGCTTCAGCCCGGGGTCCAGTCGAGCGGATAGAAGAGCAGGATGACGTTCCTGCCCCGGTAGTCCCGGAGGGAGATTTCCTTGAGCCCGATCGTCTTGAGCGTGAAGTCGGGCGCGGTGTCCCCCACGTTGAGCGTCTTGGTGTCAGCGCTCACGAGTGTTGTCCCCCTTTCGAGAATTTGCGCGGCGTGCGCGCGATGATACCACGCTCCTCCCGGGCCTTCGCGGGCGGCTTGCGCGCGGCGGCCCAGGCGCGGTCGCGTCGGCTCTCGAGCGCCGCGTCGGGGAGGCCCAGGTGGCGCGCCGCGGTCACGACCCGGCCGGTGGCCCAGAGCCGCTCGAAGCGCCGCTCCCAGCGCGTGTCGCGCAGCGCGTGGTGGTCGAGAATCACGCGGCACCCGGTCGCGTCCACGATCCGCAGCAGGTTCTCGACGCCGCGCTCGATCAGCGCCGCGCCGAGCTCCCGCTCGATGTAGGAGGGCGGGCCCGACACGTAGAGGAGCGTCGGGCGCTCCCGCACGAGGTACGCCGCGGCGACCGGCGAGATCGGCCCCTGCACGTCGGACGCGAACACGAACCGCTCGCGCGCATCCTCGTCCTCGACCGTGAGCGCGAGCACCGCGCCCAGCGCGGTGCCGTCGGGGCCGTGCGGCAGCGGCGGCGAGACGCGGAGCGTGAGCCCCTCGCGGCGCGCCGCCAGGCCGTCGGCGCTCTCGACGCGCGCCACCGGCGCGAGCGCCTTCCAGAGGTCCGCGGCCCGCCGCGCCTGGCGCCCGCTCACCATGCGCCGCGGGTCCTTCACGAGCACGCGGCGGCCCGCGTAGGTCGCCGCGTCGGAACGGAAGTGGTCCTCGTGGTAGTGGCTCACGAAGACGAGCGTCGCGCGCGTCGCCCACGCGGAGATCCGGTCGTTGGCGCGGCGGAGCGCCTCCCACTCCTCCTCGGTCGGCGGCAGCCCGAACCGCGCGGGCGCGAGCGTCGCCCCGGGGTCGATCAGGAGGCCGGCCCCGTGGAGCTCGACGTAGGTCGCCATGGACCGCACGCCGAGCGACTCGGCCGCGAGCGGAAGGACCTTCACGGGCTCAGATGCAGCGTCCGCCGTCTACTTCGACGCAGCTCCCCGTGATCATCGCGGCGTCGTCGGAGGCGAGGAAGACCGCGGTCCGGGCGACGTCCTCGGGCTGGTTGAGGCGGCCGAGCGGCACGGTGGCCCGGTAGCGGGCCATGCCCTCGGCGTCGATCGCCTTCTTGCCCATGAACGTCGGCAGCATTGGCGTCTCGGTCGCGACGGGCGCGATCGCCACGACGCGGACGCCGTGGGGCGCCGCCTCGAGCGCGAGGCTCTTCGCGAGGGCGACCACCGCGCCCTTGGAGGCCGCGTAGGTCTGCCCGCCCGGGCGCGGCCGGATGGCCGCGGTCGACGCCGTGACGAGGAAGACGCCGCGCTCCTGCCGCTTCATGACCGCGAGCGCGTACTTGGCGCCGAGCCACACGCCCTTCACGTTGACCGCGATGATGCGGTCGAAGGTCTCCTCATCCTGCTCCTCGATCGGCCTCGGGAACTGGGGCACGCCGGCGTTCGCGAAGAACACGTCGAGGCGGCCCCAGGTGGCCACGGCGCGCTCGACGAGCGCCTGGTTGTCCGCGGCGCGCGTGACGTCGGCGCGCACCGCGAGCGCCGCGCCGCCCGCCCGCTCGATCCGCTCGCTCACCGCCTTGGCGCCCGGCTCGTCGATGTCCGCCACGACGACCCGCGCGCCCTCCGCGGCCATCGCCACGGCCGAGGCCGCACCGATCCCCGAGCCCGCCCCCGTGATCACCGCCACCCTGCCCTCGAGTCGCATGGCCCTCTCCCTCGCCTCTACAGCACCAGCTCCGCCATCGTGCGCACCGCCACCCGGTCGCCCGCGACCATGAGCGTCGTCACGCCGGAGCCGCGCCACACGGACAGCAGCTCACGGATCCGCTCCCGTGGCCCGCAGAGCGCGACCTCGTCCACGAGCGCGTCGGGCACGGAGGCCTCCGCCTCGGCCTTGCGGCCGGCGAGGTAAAGGTCCTGGATGGTCCTCGCGGCCTCCACGTAGCCGTAGCGGCAGGCGATGTCGTGGTAGAAGTTGCGGCCCCGCGCGCCCATCCCGCCCACGTAGAGCGCGAGCTTGGCCTTGACCGGCGCCCGGCAGGCGGCCACGTCGTCGCCGACCACGACGGCCACCATCGGCATCAGGTCGAACTGCGCCGGCGCGCCGCCGCGCGCCCGGAAGCCCGCGTCGAGCCACTCGCGGAACATCGCCATCCGCGCGGCCGAGAAGAACGTCGGGATCCAGCCATCGGCGATCTCCGCGGCAAGCGCGATGTTCTTCGGCCCCACCGCGGCGAGGTAGATCGGGATGTCCCCCCGCCCGTGCAGGATCGACTTGAGCGGCTTGCCGAGGCCCGTCGCGTCGGGGCCCGTGTAGGGGACCTGGTAGTACTCCCCCCGGAACTCGAGCGGCTTCTCGCGCCGGAGGATGCGGCGCACGATCTCGACGTACTCGCGCGTGCGCTGGAGCGGCCGGCCGAAGGGCTGGCCGTGCCAGCCCTCGACGACCTGCGGCCCCGAGACCCCGAGCCCGAGCCGGAAGCGGCCGCCCGAGAGTGCGTCGAGTGTCATCGCGGTCATCGCGGTCGCCGCGGGCGTCCGCCCGCCCATCTGCATGATCCCGGTGCCGACGTGGATGCGCGTGGTGCGCGCCGCGATCCAGGCCACGGGCGTCACCGCGTCGGAGCCGTAGGACTCGGCCGACCACACGGAGTCGTAGCCGAGACGCTCGAGCTCGAGGACCTTGTCCATGTCGATCGACATCCGCGCGCCCGAGTAATTGAGCGTCAGCGCCAGTCGCATGCGAGCCCTCCTCGTGTCGCGAGCGTTCCGCGCCCACGCCAGGCGTGGGCGCTCAGGACGACCCGCCCGCGGCGAAGCGCGACACCCTCCTGCGCGAGCCGGATCCGCTGGGTCAGCATGCCGCTCATCCGGGCGCGCGGGCTGACCCCGCCCCGCGCGTTCACCACGCGATGCCACGGCAGGTCGCCCGGCGCGCTCCCGAGCGCGCGGCCCACCGCGCGCGCCGCGCGGGGCCGGCCCAGGAGCGCCGCGATCTGCCCGTACGTCGCCACGCGGCCGCGCGGGATCCGCCGCACGAGCCCGAACACCGCGGCCCGGAAGCTCATGGCGGCGCCGCGCCGCCCTGGAGCTCCCAGAGGCGCGCGTAGAGGCCGCCCCGGCGCAGCAGCGCGGCGTGCGAGCCCTCCTCGTGGATGTGGCCGCGGTGCAGGACGAGGATGCGGTCGGCGGCCTGCACCGTCGAAAGGCGATGCGCGATCGTGATGCTGGTCCGACCCGCCAGGAGCCCCGCCATCGCTCGTCGAATGAGCGCTTCGGATTCCGCGTCGACGCTCGACGTCGCTTCGTCGAGAACGAGGACGGCCGGATTGTACACGAGGGCCCGCGCGATGGCCAGGAGCTGGCGCTGCCCGTGCGAGACGTTGCCGCCCCGCTCGGTCAGCTC
>MGBU01000060.1:0-10408 GCA_001790205.1 Candidatus Rokubacteria bacterium GWA2_73_35
GCGCGCGACGCTGGCGGCGCTCGCGGAGCCCCGCGCGCGCGCCTGACTAGGGAACTCGGAGAGGGGCTTCGCCCCCCTTCCGAAGCCTCCCCCCGGGAATCGGTTGCGCGGGCACAGCCCGCGCTCGAAGCGAGACACCGCGCGGTCGACGATCAGTCACGAACGTTGTCCTCGGTTACTCCGACACGCTCCTACCGCGGCGCGTCGGGCCTGGGGGCGTTCCCGTCGGGGGCCCGGGGCGCCGGCGCGCCGGGTCGCGTCGGCTCGCGGCGCGGCGCCGGACGCCGCTCCCGCTCGGGCTCCTTGTAGAGGCCGATCGTCACCTCCACTTCGGTCGGCTGCCCCTCGCGCACGAGCGAGACGCGCACGCGCTTGCCGACCGGCGCGCTCGAGACGAGGCGCTGCAGGTCCCGCGGCGTCTGGAGCGGCGTGCCGTCGATCCCGACGATCACGTCGTTCGGCCGCACGCCGCCCTGCTCGGCCGGCTCCCCCGGCATCACGCCGCGCACGAGCACGCCGCGCGCCTCGGACAGCTTGAGCCGGGCGACGTCCTCCTCAGTCACCTCGGCGATCGACACGCCGAGCCAGCCCCACTCGACCTTGCCCTTGGTGGCGAGCTGCGGGAGCAGGAGCTTCACGAGGTTCGAGGGGATCGCGAACCCGATGGAGCCGTTCCGCGCGGCCATGCTGTTCACGCCGACGACATGGCCGGCCATGTTCACGAGCGGGCCCCCCGAGTTGCCGGGGTTGACGGCCGCGTCGGTCTGGATGAAGTCGAACCCGGGCGCCGCCACCGCGAGCGGCGCGCCCTTGCGGCTGACGATCCCGAAGGACACGGTCTGCTCGAGGCCGAAGGGGTTGCCCAGGGCCAGCACGAACTCGCCCACCCGCAGCCGGTTCGAGTCGCCGAGCGGCAGGACGGTCAGGTTGCCGGCGCCGTCAATTCTGATCAGGGCGAGGTCCACGCGCCGGTCGAACCCGACGACGCGGCCGGCGAACCGCCGGCCGTCGGTGAGCTTCACCTGGATCGCCTCGGCGCCCTCGACGACGTGGGCGTTGGTGACGATGAGGCCGCTCTCGTCCACGACGAAGCCCGAGCCCGTGCTGCGCCGCGGCTCCGTGGGCTCCTCGCGCCTGGCGTCGGCGGGCGCCCCGGACGCCCGGCGGACCTGGACGTACACGAGTCCGGCCTTGAGCCGCTCGGCGAGGTCCGCGAGCAGGGTGTTGAAGCGCTGGAGCTCCGGCGCCGCGCTCGCGTCCGGGCTCTCCTTCCAGAACGTCCTGACGCCGTCGGCGCTCGTCGGCCCGGCGCAGCCGATCAGGAGCCCACCGAGCACGAGCACGACGCCGAGGACACAGCCGCGGGATGTCGCCATGAGACCCCTCCTCCTTCCCCCCATTCTACCCGGCCTCCCTAGACTAGCGGGAGGCCTCGCGCACGAGATGGGGCAGCTCCGGCAGCAGGAGCTTCTCCACCGCGAGGCGGCAGGCGTTCGGGGAGCCCGGCAGCGAGACGACGATCCGCCCGGCGTGGATCCCCATCTGCGCGCGCGAGAGCATCGCGGCCGCGCCGACCTCCTGGTAGGAGAGCATGCGGAACAGCTCGCCGAATCCGGGCAGGCGCTTCGCGAGCAGGCCCTCGATCGCCTCGAACGTCCTGTCGCGCGACGTGATGCCCGTGCCGCCCGTCGCGATCACCGCCTGCACGGCGGGGTCCGCGCACGCCTCGCGGATGACGCGCGCCACGTCGGCCGGCTCGTCGCGGACGATCGTCGAGCCAATGACCTGGTGGCCGCCCGTGAGCAGGAGGTTCTTGATCAGGCCGCCGCTCGAGTCGGTCTCGGGCGTCTTCGTGTCGGAGATCGTGAGGACGAAGCAGCCGACGGAGCGCGGCGCGTGCGCCTTGTGCTCGCGCGGCGTGCTGTCGGGCGCGCTCATGGCGTGGCGGCCGGGTAGGCCCGATCGAGCAGCTCGACCAGGTGGAACACGCGCGCGGCGGCGCCCCGGGCGGCGAGCCCGGCCTGGATCTGGAGGATGCAGCCGGGGTTGGCGGTCACGACGGCCTCGGCGCCGGTCGCGAGGACGTGGCCGACCTTCCGCTCGCGCAGCCGCGTCGCCATCTCCGGCTGGGTGAGGTTGTAGAGGCCCGCCGAGCCGCAGCACCAGTCCGACTCGGCCAGCTCGACGACCCGAAGACCGGGAATCTGCGCGAGGAGCCGGCGCGGCTCGCTCCGGATCTTCTGGCCGTGCACGACGTGGCAGGGGTCGTGGTAGGTGACCGTCATCGCCACCGGGGTGAGCGGCCCGCGGAGCGGCTCCCGCGCGAGGAACTCCGCGACGTCCACCACCGACGCGGCGAAGCGGCGCGCGCGCGCCGCCCAGGCAGGGTCGTCCGCGAGCAGGTGGCCGTACGCCTTCATGTGCGCGCCGCAGCCCGAGGTGTTGACGACGACGGCGTCGGCGCGCGCGGCCTCGAAGGTCTCGATGGTGCGCCGGGCCAGCTCGAGCGCCCGCGCGTGGTCGCCGCCGTGCGCGTTGAGCGCCCCGCAGCAGCCCTGGCCCGCCGGGACGACGACCTCCGCGCCCTGCCGCGCGAGCACCCGCGCCGTCGCGCGGTTGTGCGCGCCGAACACGACCGACTGGACGCACCCGGAGAGCAACGCGACGCGCGCGCGGCGCGCGCCCTCCGCCGGGATCAGGGCCGGCAGCGGCGCGCGCTCCGCCCGCCGCGGCAGGGGCGGCAGCAGCGCCTCCCACGCGGCGAGTGTCCCCGACAGCCGGCGCGCCAGACCGCTTCGCCGCACGAGCCGCGCCAGGCCGCTCGCCTGGTAGGCGCGGAGCCCCGCCGCGGCGAGCGCGAGGCGCCGCGGGCTCGTGAGGAGCACGCCGAAGTTGAGCCAGCGGAACAGGCGCCGCCCGGCGCCGCCCGGGCGCTGCCGCTCGATCTCGGCCTTCGCGGCCTCGATGAGCCGCCCGTAGGGCACGCCCGCCGGGCAGACGGTCTCGCACGCCCGGCAGTCGAGGCACAGCTCGAGGTGGCGCGCCGTGGCCTCGCCGAGCGCGATCCGGCCCTCCGCGAGCGACTTGATCAGGAAGATCCGGCCCCGCGGCGAGTCCATCTCGGTCCCCAGCTCGGCGAACGTCGGGCAGGAGGCGAGGCAGAGGCCGCAGTGGACGCACTGGTTCACGCCCTCGACGGAGAGGCCGTGGAGGGCGAGCGGCCCGGCCGCCGCCCGCGTCTGCTCCTGGACCGCGTGCGCCATCGTCGCGCCCGCTAATGAGTCCCGCGGAATACGGTAACGCCTAAGCCCGGAGCGCGAAGGCCCCGGTCGCACCGGGCTGGCTCGCCTGTACGCCGTCGCTCGCTCGGGCGGGGCTGCGCGCGACCCCCCATCCCCCTCCGGGGGCGGCACGAGGGCAGCCGACCCGCGGCGGCGCGCTCGCCCCGCCCTGCGCTTCGCGCGGCGACACGGCTCGCCAGACGGTGCTCCCGGGGCCCCCGCGCTCCGGGCTCGCGCCCATCGCCGTCGACGTATTCCACGAGACTCATTAGATCCCGGCGACGAAGCGGCCGGGGTTCAGGATGTTCCGCGGGTCGAGCTCGCGCTTGATCCCCTGCATGAGGCGGCCGGCCGCGCCGGGGTCGTCCCAGACCGGCACCTGCGCCTTCACCGCGAGCGGCGCCCACTCGAGCGTGGCCTGCCCCCCGCCCGCGTGCGCCATCTCGCGCCACTCGGCGAGCACGGCGGCGAGCGGGCCGGGCGGGGCCGGCTCCGCGGCGAGCGCCGCGCTGACGACGCCCACGCCCGCGTGCGCGGCCCACGCCGTCACGAACCCGCGGGCGCGTGCTGCGTTCGCGCCCTGCTCCATCGTCTCGGCGACCTGCATCGGCAGGACCGTGAGCGTCATCGTCGCGGCCGGCAGCCCGAGCGCCGCGCGCGCGGCCGGCGCGAGCCGCGGCCACGTCTCGGGCGGCAGCGCGCGCGCCTCGCGCCCGCCGAGGGGCGCGCAGAGCCGCGCCAGCTCCTCGCACTGCCAGGCGACCTGCTCCTCGAGCCCGTCGAAGCCCACGACGAGCGCGGCGCCCGGCGCCACGCCGGCGCCGAGCGCGGCGGCAGCGGCGCCGTCGAGCAGCTCGACGGCGTTCGGGATCAGGTCCGAGGCCAGGAGCGCGCGCACGGCGGCGCCCGCGTCCTTCAAGCGGTCGAAGCTCACGCCCACCAGGCGCTCGGCCTCGGGCAGCGGCCGGAGCCGGAGCGTGGCCTCGACGACGACGCCGAGCGTCCCGTAGGAGCCGATGAAGAGCTTCGGCAGGTCGTAGCCGGCGACGTTCTTCACCACCTTGCCGCCGCCGCGCACGAAGGCGCCCTCCGCGGTCACGACGGCGACGCCGATGAGCAGGTCGCGCGCGGTGCCGTACAGGTGGCGGCGCGGGCCCGACGCGTCGGCGGCGAGCACGCCGCCGAGCGTCGCGCGCTCGGCGTCGGGCGGGTCGAGCGAGAGCCACTGGCCACGCCCGGCGAGCGCCGCCTGGAGCGCGGCCACCGTGATGCCCGCCTCGACGGTGGCGGTCAGGTCGCCGGGCTCGTGCTCGACGAGCCGGCTCATCCGCGAGAGGCCGAGCACGAGCCCGGTGCGCGCCGCCGGCGACCCGACGGCCGCGGCGGTGCCGCCGCCCCAGGGCACGACCGGCACGTCGGCCTCCGCCGCGAGCGCGACCACGCCGGCGACCTCCTCGGTCGAGGCGGGGAAGACGGCGGCGTCCGGCGTGCGCCCCTCGACGACCCAGGGGCCGAGCTCGATGCCCGTGCGCACGTTCGCGGGACCGACCACGCCCCGGAGTCCGTCGAGCAGCGCGTCCTGCACGGAGGCGTCCGCCGCCCGCGCTAGAAGCGCTGGGCGAGACCCTTTTCTTCGATCGCGTGCGGCCTCGAGGCGACGGGCCCGACCTCGGCGCACGACTTGCTGGTCGGGAAGATCTTGCCGGGGTTGCAGAGCCCGGTGGGGTTGAACGCCCTCTTCAGGCGCTGCATGAGGGCGAGGTCGGCCGCGGAGAAGATCAGCGGCATGAAGTCCGACTTCTCGAGCCCGATGCCGTGCTCGCCCGAGATCGAGCCGCCGACCTCGGCGCAGAGCCGCATGATCGCGGCGCCGGCCGCGACCACGCGCGCCTCCTCGCCCGGCCGGCGCGGGTCGTAGAGGATGTTCGGGTGCAGGTTGCCGTCACCCGCGTGGAAGACGTTGCCGACGCGCAGGCCGTGGGCGGCGACGATCTCGTTCACGCGGCGGAGCACGTACGGGAGCTTCGTCCTCGGGATCACGCCGTCCATCACCATGTACGCGGGCGAGATGCGCCCGTAGGCGCCGAACGCCGACTTGCGGCCCTTCCAGAGGAGCTGGCGCTCGGCCTCGTCGCGCGCGGTGCGGACCTCGCGCGCGCCCGCGTCGCGGCACGCCTGCACGATGCGCGCGGCCTGGGCCTCCATGCCGAACGGCAGGCCGTCCAGCTCGACGAGCAGCGCGGCCGCCGCGTCGCGCGGGTAGCCGCAGCCGAACGCATCCTCGACCGCCTGGATCGTGAGCTGGTCGATCATCTCGACCGCCGCCGGCACGAGCCCGCGCGCGATGATCGCCGACACCGCCGCGGAGGCGTGGTCGATCGCGTCGAACACGGCGAGCACGGTCTTCACCGCCGGCGGCTTCCGGAGGAGGCGGACGACGATCTTCGTGGCGATGCCGAAGGTGCCCTCGGAGCCGACGAAGACCCCGACGAGGTCGTAGCCGGCGCGCGCGCGGGTGCGCCCGCCGAGCCACACGATCTCGCCGTCCGGCAGCACGACCTCGAGCCCGAGCACGTGGTTCGTCGTGACGCCGTACTTGAGCGTGTGCGGGCCGCCGGAGTTGTTGGCGATGTTCCCGCCGAGGGTGCAGGCCTGCTGGCTCGACGGGTCCGGCGCGTAGTAGTAGCCGCGGGCGCCGACCGTCCACGACAGGTGCAGGTTGACGAGCCCCGGCTCGACGACGGCGAGCTGGTTGTCGTAGTCGACCTCGAGCACGCGGTTCATCCGCATGAGCGAGATGACGAGGCCGCCCTCCGCCGGCAGGCAGCCGCCGGAGAGCCCCGTGCCGGCGCCGCGCGCGACGAACGGCAGGCTCTCCCGGTTCGCGAGGCGGACGAGGGCGGACACCTGCTCGGCCGAGACGGGGAAGACCACGAAGTCGGCCAGCGCCCTGAGGAGGGTGAGCCCGTCGGACTCGTACACGAGCAGCTCGTCGGGATCGGCGAGCACCGCGCCCGCGCCGACGATGGCCTCGAGCTCCCGGCGCAGCGACGCCTTCCGGGACTCCGTGAGGACCGCCATAGTGGGGGCGATTATACCGTGTCCCGCCGGGACGCGGCCTCCCGCGTGGGGACGCGGGAGGCCGCGCGACTCCGGCTCCGCCAGGGCCACGTCCCGGTGGCCCGGCGCCGTCCCTCGCCTACTTCGGCGCGTGCTGGGCTCGGCCCGCCGCGATGCAGGCGCGGTACGGCTGACCGCAGAGTCAGTCGAAGCAGGTGTGGTCCTGGTTCGACGTGAACGTGAAGTCCTGCCCGTGCCCGCAGTAGGCGCCGGGCACGCTCGCGCCGGGGAGCGGCGCGTAGAGGTAGAACGCCGGCTTCTGCGCCTTCTGGATCTTGCTGCCGCTCGGCGCCGCGGGCGCGGCGCCCGCGGCCTCGGCCGTGAACGCGATCAGCTCCCAGCCCGCGAACTTCCCGCCCTTGAACTCGCCGGGGAGCGGGAGGGCGAAGTCGCCCTTGGTCTTGCCGACCGTGCCGGCCCGGTACGGGATCCGGCCGACGTGGAGCGCCTTGCGGGTCTCCGTGTTGTAGAGCCAGGCGTGCAGCTCCGGCCGGTCGCCCGGGAGCTTCACGCCGACGTACGTCCCCCGGAACGTGTTGGCCTGGGGGTCGTACGCGATCGTCCCGCGCGGGCTGCGGTCGCCCGGCTTGAACGTGTAGCCGTCGATGAGCCACGAGCCGAGCAGCTCGCGGACCTCCTGCGCCCCCGCCGGGATCGCCGCGGCGGCGAGCGCGACGCACGACATCAGCGCAACGATCAATCGCATGCCTCTCACCTCCTCCCCGCCCCCGTCGGGGCACCACGGGTCACCGCCAGCGTGCGCGCGA
This sequence comes from Candidatus Rokubacteria bacterium GWA2_73_35, assembly GCA_001790205.1. Lineage (GTDB taxonomy): Bacteria > Methylomirabilota > Methylomirabilia > Rokubacteriales > CSP1-6 > GWA2-73-35. The sequence continues at coordinate 7,169 of MGBU01000060.1, forward strand.
AATTCCCGCGAGGTGTCAACTCCCTGTGAATTCCGGGCTCGGGCGCCCGGGTCCGGGCGCCGGGTACAATGGCGGCCGTGACGGCCCTCGTCGCCCTCCTCGCGCTCCTGCTCGCGGCCGCCGGCGCCGGCGCGGCCGAGCCGCGGGTCCCGCCGGCCGACTGGCTGCTCGGCCAGGTGCGGGCGCTCTCGGCGCCCGAGATGGAGGGGCGCGGCTCGGGCACGCCGGGCGCCGACCGCGCCGCGCGCGCGATCGCCGACGAGCTGCGCGCGGCGGGGCTCCGGACGCACCTGCAGCCGTTCCCGGTGCCGACCGGGATCCGCCTGGGGCCCGTCAACACGCTCGCCGCGCTCGGGCCGGCGCCGCGGAGCCTCGCCCTCGGGCGCGACTTCGCGCCGCTGCCCGTCTCGGCCGACGGCGCGGTGGAGGGCGACATCGTGTTCGCCGGCTACGGCATCACCGCGCCGGCGCTCGGGTGGGACGACTACGCGGGCCTCGACGTGCGCGACAAGGTCGTCCTCGTGCTCGGCGGCGACCCGCGGCCCGCCGACCCCGGCACGCCGTTCCGGCGGCCCGAGGCCTACCACTACTCCGAGCGCAGCCACAAGATCATCAACGCCCGCGAGCACGGCGCGCGCGCGATCCTGCTCGTCGCGCACCCGGGCGCGCCGGGCGAGACCCTGCCGCCGCTCTCCGGCATCGCGCAGCCGTGGGCCATCGCCGCCCTCGTCGTCACCCGCGCGACCGCCGACGGCCTCCTGGCACCGGCCGGCGCGCGGCTCGCCGACCTCGCCGAGGCGATCGACCGGCCGCTGCGGCCGCGCGGGCGGGCGCTCGCCGGGGTCCGGGTCCGCCTCGAGGTCAGCCTGGTCCGCGAGCGCGGCACGGCGGTCAACGTCGTCGGCGTCCTGCCGGGCACCGACCCGCGCCTGGCCCACGAGGCCGTCCTCGTCGGCGCGCACTACGACCACCTCGGGCGCGGCGGCGAGGGCTCGCTCGCGCCCGATCAGGTGGGCGCCGTCCACCCGGGCGCCGACGACAACGCCTCCGGCACGGCCGCGGTCCTCGGCCTGGCACGCGCCTTCGCGGCCGCGGGCGGCGCGCCGCGCACGCTCGTCTTCGTCCTCTTCGCGGGCGAGGAGATGGGATTGCTCGGCTCGACGCACTACGTGAAGCAGCCCGCGCACCCGCTCGCCGCGACCGTCCTCATGCTGAACCTCGACATGGTCGGGCGCCCGCGCGAGGGCCGGCTCTACGTCAGCGGCGTGGACGGCGGCACCGGGTTGCGCGCGCTCGTCGGGAGCCTCCCCGCCCCGGGCCTCACCCCGGTGCTCGGCGGCGACCCGTTCGCGCCGTCGGACCACACGCCGTTCTACGCGGCCGGCCGGCCCGTCCTCTTCTTCTTCACCGGGGCGCACCCGGACTACCACCGGCCGAGCGACACCTGGGAGAAGATCGACGCCGCGGGGCTCGCGGCCGTGACGGCCTTCGCCGCGCGCGTCGTCTCGGCCGTCGCGGCGACCCCGACGCCGCCCGCGTGGGTCAAGCTCGACACCCCCGCAGCGCCCATCCGCGCCCGCGGCGGCTACGGGCCGTTCTTCGGCGTGATCCCGGAGTTCGGCGACACGGGGACGCCCGGCGTCCGGATCAGCGGCGTGCGGCCCGGCAGCCCCGCCGAGCGCGCCGGCGTCCGCGCGGGCGACGTGCTCGTGCGCTTCGGCGGCGTCAGCGTGAAGACGCTCGAGGACTTCACGTTCGCGCTGCGCGGCCGCCGGCCCGGCGAGAGCGTCGACTTCGTCGTGCTGCGCGACGGCGCCGAGCAGGCCCTGCGCGCGGTGCTCGGGGAGCGCCGCTGATGCGCCCGCCCCGCCTCGGCCGGCGCGACGCCCTCCGGCTCGGCCTCGCGGGCGTCGCCGCGGCGCTCGGCGCGGGCTGCGCCCCCGCCGCCCGCGGCGCCGCCGTGCCGGCGCCGCTCGACCCGCGCGAGCGGCGCCTGGCGAACCTCCGCCAGCTCACCTTCGGCGGCCAGAACGCCGAGGCGTACTGGGACTGGACGGGCACGCGGCTGGTGTTCCAGTCCACGCGCCCGCCGTACGCGTGCGACCAGATCTTCACGATGCGCGAGGACGGCGGCGACGTGCGGCTCGTCTCGACGGGGCGCGGCCGCACGACCTGCTCGTTCTTCTTCCCCGACGGCCGGCGCGTGATCTACGCCTCGACCCACCTCGCGGACGCCGCGTGCCCGCCCCAGCCGGACCGCTCGCGCGGCTACGTCTGGCCGCTCTACCCGGGCTGGGACATCTTCACGAGCGACCTGGACGGCTCGCGGCTCGAGCGCCTGACCGCCAACGGCACCTACGACGCCGAGGGCGCGGTGTCGCCCGACGGGCGGCGGATCGTCTTCACCTCGCTCCGCGAGGGGGACCTCGACCTCTACGTGATGGACGCCGACGGCGGCAACGTCCGGCGGCTCACCGCCGAGCCCGGCTACGACGGCGGCCCGTTCTTCTCCTGGGACGGGCGCTTCATCGTGTTCCGCGCCTCACGCCCCGAGACGCGCGCGGAGCTCGCGGCGTACCGCGCGCTCCTCGGCCAGGCGCTCGTCCGGCCGCGGCGGCTCGACATCCACGTGATGCGGGCCGACGGCACCGGGCTCACGCGCGTCACGCGCACGGGCGGCGCGAGCTTCGCGCCGTTCATGCACCCGGACTCCGAGCGCATCGTGTTCTCCTCGAATCACGAGGACCCCTCCGGGCGCACCTTCGCGCTCTACCTCGTCCACGCGGACGGCTCGGGGCTCGAGCGGCTCACGTGGGGGGAGTCCTTCGCATCGTTCCCGATGTTCTCGCGCGACGGGCGCAAGCTCGTCTTCTGCTCGAGCCGCAACGCGACGGCGCGCGGCGAGCTGAACGTCTTCGTCGCCGACTGGGCGGGTTAGCGGCCGAGGAGCGTGCGCGCCGCGCGCGCGAGCGCGGGGGCGTCGATCCCGTAGTGACGGTAGAGGTCGGCGCGGGCGCCGGACTGGCCGAAGTCGTCCACGCCGAGCGCAAGCTGCGGCACGCCGAGCGCCGCGCCGAGGAACGCGAGCGCGTGCGAGTGGCCGTCGAGCACCGAGACGACCGGCACGCCCTCCTCGTCGGCCCCCACCAGCTCCTCGAGGTACGGGCGCGGTGCGCGCAGCCCGCGGTAGAGGCGGTCCGGGCTCGTCACGACGAAGACGCTCGCGTGCACGCCCTCGGC
>MGBU01000060.1:10418-10612 GCA_001790205.1 Candidatus Rokubacteria bacterium GWA2_73_35
CGCGCGGCGGCGACGGCCTCCGGCACCACCACGCCGGCGGCGAAGAGGTGGACCGCGGTCGCTCCCGGGTCCCAGCCGGGCGCCGCGCGCCCGTCGAGCAGCCGGTAGCCGCCGCGCAGGACGGCGGCGCGGTACGCGGCGCCGGGCGGCGGCGCGAGCGTCTGGTCCACGGGCCGCGTCGAGAGGCGGAGGTA
>MGBU01000061.1:0-1208 GCA_001790205.1 Candidatus Rokubacteria bacterium GWA2_73_35
GAGCACGACCAGCGGGATGTGCCTGGCGCGCACCGTGCCGAGCTCGGGCACCGACACCTGGAAGTCCGAGAGCACCTCGAGCAGGAACGCCTCGAATTCGGGCTCGGCCTTGTCGATCTCGTCCACGAGCAGCACCACGGGCTCGTCGGCGAGGATCGCCTGGAGCAGCGGGCGCGGCGAGAGGAAGCGGAACGAGAAGAACGCGTCCTCCTGCCCCGCGATCTTGGCGACCGCGTCCGGCAGCGAGGGGGCGTCGGCGAGCAGCTCGCCGATCCGCTCGCGCAGGAGCTGCGTGTAGAGGAGCTGCTTGGCGTACTTCCACTCGTAGAGGGCCTTGCCCTCGTCCAGGCCCTCGTAGCACTGGAGCCGGATCAGCGGGCGGCTCGTGACGTCGGACAGCGTCTTGGCCAGCTCCGTCTTGCCGACGCCCGCCGGGCCCTCGATGAGCACCGGCCGGCCCATGCGCGCCGCCAGGTACACGACCGTGGCCACCCGGCGGCTCGCGATGTACCGCGCGTCCCGGAACCGCTGCTGGACCTCCTCGACGGACTGGAACACAGTGTCCCCCTCTGCGGCTGAATTCCGGTTCATTGTAGCGGATTCCGGGCGCTCAGCGACGGCCGCCGCCGCGGAGGATGCGCTCGCGGATCTCCTCCTGGGTGCGCTCGGTTTCCCAGTCCCCGGTCGCCTCGCGGTCCGGCGTGCCGCGGAAGAGGTCGAGGAAACGCTGCGCCAGGCCCGGCTTCTTCTCGGGCGCCGGCGCGGGCGGCGCCGGCGGCGCGGCGACCGGCGGCGGCGCGGTCACCGGGCGCGGCGCGGCCGGGGTCAGGCCGGGGAACGCCGCGGCCAGATCCCGCGCGAGGAGCGCCGCGTCCACCCCCGCCTCCTCGGCGATCTCCTTCCAGGAGGCGCCGGTCCGGCGCGCGGCGAAGACCTTCGCGAGCGGGTGGCCGCCGCGCGTCGCGATCCGATGCGAGACGAAGACGTCGCCCCAGGGCAGGCCCGCCTGCGCCTGCTCGGCGCGCAGCGCCGGCGGCGCCAGGTCCACGGCGCGCGCGATCGTCGCCAGCGTCGCCTCCGTCGTGGGCGCGGCGCCGGCCCGGTTGACGGCCTCGACGAGCCCGTCCAGGTCGTCGGCCGCGGCGGCGGCCGGCGCGGCCAGCAGCACGAGGACGGCGGCGAGCAGCCTGCTCCGCATCAGTGTGTAC
>MGBU01000061.1:1279-18614 GCA_001790205.1 Candidatus Rokubacteria bacterium GWA2_73_35
CCGGCGCTCGAGCGCCGCATCGCCCGCGCCAGAGGAGGCCTCGCATGACCAGCCGCCGCCGCACCCTCCGCACCCTCGTCGAGCAGAAGCAGGGGCTCGTCGTCCCCGGCGCCTACGACGGCATCTCCGCCCGGCTCGTGCAGCAGGCGGGCTTCCCCGCCGTGTACATGACCGGCTACGGGACGGCGGCCTCGCGCCTCGGCCTGCCCGACCTCGGCTTCGCCGGCCTCGCCGAGATGGCCGACCACGCGCGCAACCTGGCGGCGGTGCTCGACGTGCCGCTGATCGCCGACGCCGACACGGGCTACGGCAACGCGCTCAACGTCCGGCGGACGGTGCAGATGTACGAGGCGGCGGGCGTCGCCGCGCTCCACATCGAGGACCAGGTCACGCCCAAGCGCTGCGGCCACCTCTCCGGCCACCAGGTGATCCCGCGCGTCGAGTTCGCCGGCAAGATCCGCGCCGCGGTGGACGCGCGCACCGACCCCGACCTGCTCGTCATCGCGCGGACCGACGCGATCTCGGCCGTGGACTTCGACGAGGCGCTGCGGCGCGGCGAGGCGGCGGCGAAGGCGGGCGCGGACGTGCTCTTCGTCGAGGCGCCACGCGACGAGGCCCAGGTCGAGCGCGTCGCGCGGGCCTTCGACACGCCGCTGCTCTACAACTACGCGCCCGGCGGCCGCTCCCCGCTCCTGCCGTTCGCGCGGCTGCGTGCGCTCGGCTTCGCGATCGTGATCCTGCCCGTGGACACCCTGCTGGTCGCCGTGCAGGCGATCCGGTCCTTCCTGGCCGAGGCGAAGGCGCGCGACGACGTGCGCTCGCTCGCCGACCGCTACGTGCCGTTCCGCGAGTTCAACGAGCTGATCGGCGTGACGGCGCAGCTCGCCCTGGCCGAGCGCTACGGCGACGCCGAGCGCTCCGCCACGTAGGCCGCGAGCGCCGCGTCCCACGGGCGCAGGTCGTCCTCGCCGAGGGCGCGCAGGTGGTCGTGCGCGAGGACCGAGTAGGCGGGCCGGCGCGCCCGCGCGCCGTACTCCGCGGAGGTCACGGGCCGGAGGTCCGCGCGGAGCCCCGCCCGCTCGAGCGCCCGCCGCGCGAAGTCGTACCAGCTCGTCTGCCCCGCGTTCGTCAGGTGGTAGAGCGCGTGGGCGCGCGCCGGCAGCACCTTCCAGACCTTGCGCGCGAGGTCCCGCGCGTAGCTCGGGCCGAGGACCTGGTCGGCGACGACGCGGAGCGTGCGGCCCTCGCGCGCCAGGCGCAGCACGGTCTCGACGAAGTTCGTCCCTCCCTTGCCCGAGCTCCGCGCGACGCCGAAGAGGCCGGAGACGCGGAAGACGACGGCCCGGCTGCAGCGCTCGCGCGCCAGCGCCTCGCCGCGGAGCTTTGAGGCGCCGTAGACGTTGAGCGGGTTCGGCGGGTCGCTCTCGCGGTAGGGCGTCGCGCGCCGGCCGTCGAAGACGTAGTCGGTGGAGAAGTGGACGAGCGTCGCGCCGAGGCGCTCGCACACGGCCGCGAGCGCGCCGACGGCCTCCGCGTTCAGCGCGAAGGCCGCGTCCGGCTCGTCCTCGGCCTGGTCCACGCGGTTGTAGGCGGCCGTGTTGAGCACGTGCGTGGGGCGCAGGCGCGCCAGGACCTCGGCCGTCCGCGCCGCGTCCAGGACGTCGAGGTCCGGGCGCGTGAGCCCCAGGACCTCGCCCGGCAGGTCGAAGGTCCGCATCAGGTCCGAGCCGAGCTGACCCGCGGCGCCGATGACGACGTAGCGGGCGCCGGGCACGGACTCAGCGGCCGCGCGGGGGCGTGCCGAACGGCGACTTGGGGGACGGCGGGGGCGGCGGTGTGCTGAACGGCGACTTCGTCGGCGCGGGCGGGGATACGGACGCCGGTGGCGCGGGCGCCGGGCGCGGCGGCGCGGCAGGGGGCGGCGGCGCGGCGGGGGGTGGCGGCGCGGCAGGGGGCGGCGGCGCGGCGTGGGGCGACGGCGGCGCCCGGTGGGCCGAGCCCAACTCGAGCGCGAGCCCGACGAGCAGATCGAGGTGCCGGAGGTCGAAGGGCTTGGGGATGTACGCGAAGACGCCGGCGGTGTGGGCGTCGGCGGCGGCCTGGGTGTCGCGGTTGCCGGTGACCATGATGACCGGGATCGTCCGGTCGACCAGGCGGATCTGCTTGAGGGCCTCGAGGCCGTCCATCCCCGGCATATTCATGTCGAGCAGCACGAGGTCTGGGCGGGCGCGCAGCACCGCGAGGTATGCGTCGGACCCGTTCGTGGCGGTGTCGATCGCGTAGGTGTGCCCGTGCCGGAAGTGCCGGAAGAACTCCTGCAGCATCTCGATCACGGGCGGCTCGTCGTCGACGATCAGGACGCGCTTCGAGCCGCTCGCGGTGGTGGCCACGCCCTCAGTATATGACGGATACGAGGGCGGACGGGTGCCGGCCGGGCTAAGCGGGCGCGGCGACGCGGCTGCTCACGACCAGCCCCACCAGGTGCTCGAGTTGGATGAAGTCGCAGGGCTTCGGGGCATACGCGAAGATCCCCGCCGACAGCGCCTCGCTGAGGCTACGGCCGTTCTGGCGGCCCGTGACGACGATCACCGGGATCGTGCGGTCGACGGCGCGGACCTGCTTGAGCAGCGCGAGGCCGTCGAGCCCTTTCATCTGGACGTCCAGCAGGATCAGGTCGGGACGGCCGCGGCGCAGCACCCTCGCCGCCTCGGCGCCGTTCGAGGCCGTCTCGACAAGATACGAGACGCCGTGCTGGAAGTCGGCGAAGAACTTCTTGAACGTCGAGAGCGTCGCCGGCTCGTCGTCGAGGACGAGGACCCGTTTCTCAGCCAGCGGAGTCTCCTTTCCGGGGCTTCGGGCAGTCCTTCAGGGTCCGCTCGGGCCCGCGTGCGCGCCGGGTCACGGCCTGCTGCACCGCAATCTCGATACCACCGGGGCCGCATGTCCCAAGTGACCGATTCTTCGACGATCTGGTGTCTGTTGGCACCGTTGCGAAGCTGACAGTGTTAGGTTTTTTGCCAGCGCGGACTGGCACTGGTAAGGACAGCGCCGGACTCGGGCTCGTGTACCATAGGAATCGCCATGCCGGACCGCAACGAGATCGATCGGATCTGGCGGGCGCTCGCGGCGCAACCCGACCGGCAGGAGGCGCTCGAGCTGCTCCTCGGCGAGGCACGGCGCCTGACGCGCGCCGAGGCCGGCACGGTGTACCTCCGGGAGGGCGACCATCTCCGCTTCGCGGCGAGCCAGAACGACGTCCTGGCGCGGCGCCTCGGGCAGGGGGAGGTCCGGCGTCGGCTCACGGTGGCGCCGCTCGAGCTCACCGCGCCGAGCATCGCGAGCTACGTCGCGCTCACCCGCGCGACCGTCAACATCCCCGACGTGTACGAGATCCCGCTGGAGCGGCCCTACACCTTCGACCCCCAGGTCGACGTGCGGAACGGCTATCGGACGTGCTCGATGCTCGCGCTGCCGATGCGGGACGACCGGGGAGGCGTGGTCGGCGTCCTCCAGCTGATCAACGCCCTGGACGCGGAGGGGCGAGTGATCGCGTTCGACCGGGAGCAGGAGGCCGTCGCCGAGGCGCTGCTCGGGTGGTGCGCCCGCCAGGGATCGAACCAGCGAGCTTCGGATTCGACGTCCGCCCCGTCCGACTGAATCGACGTCGGGGGAAGCGACCACCGCTCCCCCCCGACACCCCCCGACGAGATCCCGCGAGGCCGGTTCGCTTGCGTGGTCCGAGCCGCGGGCGCGCGCGCCCAGCCCTAGAGCTTCGGGGCGACGCGCGACGCGAGCTGCTCGAGCTGCGCGAGCTCGTCGAACACGGGGTTCAGCATGAGCATGCCGGCGCCGCCCGCGACGATCTCGCGCAGGCGATCCACGCACTCCGCCGGCTCGCCCCAGACGGCGACCTCGGCGGCCAGCTCGGGCCGGCCGTAGAAGGCGCCGAACCACTCGGCGAGCCGCCGGCCCGCGCGGGCGCGATCGGCGTCGACCGCGATGTAGACGCGCTTGCCGACGGGGAACCGGGCGGGGTCGCGCCCGGCGTCCCGGAGGATTCCGCGCAGGACCCGCACCTCCTCGACGAACGTCGCCGTCCCAACCGAGCCCGCGCCCACGAAGCCCTGGCCGAGCTCCACCGCGCGCCGGAGCGCGTTCGGGTGATGGCCTCCGAACCAGAGCGGCGGGTGCGGCGTCTGCACGGGCTTGGGCTGCATCGAGGCGTTCCGGAGCCGGAAGAAGCGGCCCTCGAAGGTGACGCGCTCCTCGGTCCAGAGGCGCCGGACGAGCCGGAGCCCCTCGGCGAAGCGCTCGGCGCGCGCCTCGGCGACGAGCCCGAACGCGGGGTAGATCCGCGGGTTGCCGCCGAGGCCGACGCCGACGTCGAGCCGGCCGCCCGAGAGGTGATCGAGGCTCGCGAGACTCTTGGCGAGGTGCACCGGGCTCCTGAGCGCGGTGAGGAGCACAGCGGAGCCGAGCCGGAGCCGCTCGGTGAGCGCGGCGGCCCACGTGAGCAGCGCGACGGGCTCGAGGCTCGGGATCGAGCCGAGGACCTGCTCGACGACCCACGCGCTCGCGAAGCCGAGCGCCTCGGCGCGCGCGAGCCAGGCGCGGATCGCGCGCGGATCGGGCGGGCCCGCGAGCGCGGTCTGCGGGATCGCCACGCCGATCTCGATCGCGGCCGCCACGCGGCGATCCTAGCACACGGGCGCGGTGGTATAGTGGTCCGCGCTCGATCCCGCTCTCCCAGGAGACCCCGTATGAGCGCGCTCAAGGACCAGATCGGCCAGGCGGTGGACCGTCTCGGCGACGAGCTCGAGGCGCTGTCCCGCCGGATCCACGACAACCCCGAGCTCGGCTACCAGGAGGTGAAGGCCGCCGCCTGGCTCACCGAGTTCCTCGGCAAGCAGGGCTTCGCGGTCGAGCGCGGCCTCGCCGGCGTCGAGACGGCGTTCCGCGCGACGATCGAGACCGGCGCGGGCCCCACGATCGCGGTCCTCTGCGAGTACGACGCGCTCCCGCAAATCGGCCACGCGTGCGGCCACAACGTGATCGCGACGGCGGGCGTGGGCGCGGGCGCCGGGCTCGCGGCGCTCCGCGACCGGCTCCCGAAGGGGCGCGTCCAGGTGATCGGCACGCCCGCCGAGGAGGGCGGGGGCGGCAAGTGCCGGCTCATCGCGGGCGGTGTCTTCAAGGACGTCGACGCGGTCATGATGGTCCACGGCTTCGACCGCTGGGTCGGTCACTCCGACCTGCTCGGCATCGTCCGCGTGGGCTTCGAGTTCACGGGCAAGGCCGCGCACGCCTCCGCCGACCCGTGGGCGGGCGTGAACGCGCTCGACGCCGTCGTGCAGACGTACAACAACGTCGCGATGCTCCGCCAGCAGGCGCGGCCCGACGCGCGCGTACACGGCATCATCACGCACGGCGGGGCGGCGCCCAACATCATCCCCGAGTTCGCGGCGGCCACCTTCTACGTGCGCGCGCGCAGCATCGACTACATGTGGGACCTCTACAAGCGCGTGCTCGCCTGCGCCGAGGGCGCCGCGCGCTCGACGGGCTCGGAGCTCAAGGTCGTCGAGCACCGGGAGACCTCGTACGAGCCCATGCGGAAGAACGCCGCGCTCCTCGGCGCGTTCCGCGCGAACCTCGCGCGGTTCGGCGTGACCGAGTCCCCCGAGATCACGGACCGCCTCGGGTCCTCGGACATCGGCAACGTGAGCCAGGTGATCCCGGCCATCCAGCCGATGGTCAAGATCGCGCCCGACGGCACGCCCATCCACTCGCGCGCCTTCGAGGCGGCCGCGGTGAGCCCGCTGGCCCGCGAGGGCATGCTGATCTCGGCCAAGACGATGGCCATGACGGTCGCGGACCTCCTCGCCGACCCCGCGCTCGTCCGGCGCGCGCAGGACGAGTTCCGGGGCGCCCGGTGAGCACGGCCGCGGAGGCGCTCAAGGCGCGGGTCGCGGGCGCGGTCGACCGCCTCGCCGACGAGCTCGAGGCGCTCTCGCACCGGATCCACGACACGCCCGAGCTGGCCTTCCGCGAGGAGCAGGCGCACGCGTGGCTCACCGAGTTCCTCGCCGCGCACCGCGCCCGGGTCGAGCGCGGCGTGGGGGGCCTACCCACCGCGTTCCGGGCGACCGTCGAGGGCGCGGGCCCCGGGCCGACGATCGCGATCATGGCCGAGTACGACGCGCTCCCCGGCATCGGCCACGCGTGCGGCCACAACGTGATCGCGACCGCGGGCGCCGGCGCGGGCGCCGCGCTCGCCGCCGGGCTCGGCGCGCTCCCCTTCCCCGGCCGCGTCGTCGTGCTCGGCACGCCCGCCGAGGAGGGCGGCGCGGGCAAGGTCAAGCTCATGGAGGCCGGCCTCTTCCGCGACGTGGACGCCGCGATGATGATCCACGGCCGCTGCGGCACGATGGTGTGGCGCCCGAGCCTCGGCATCGTCAAGGTCACCGCCGAGTTCCACGGCACCGCCACGCACGCTTCGTCCTGGCCCTGGCGCGGCGTCAACGCGCTCAACGCGGTCATCCAGCTCTTCGTCTCGCTCGACCAGATGCGGCAGCAGCTCCGCCCCGACGCGCGCGTGCACGGGATCATCGTCAAGGGCGGCGAGCAGCCGAACATCATCCCCGAGTACACGCGCGCCGACTTCTACCTGCGCGCGCTCTCGAAGGACTACTGCCAGGAGCTCCTGCGGCGCTTCCGCGCGTGCGTCGAGGGGGCCGCGGCGGCGACGGGCTGCCGCGTCGACGTCACGGTGGACCCGATCGTCCACGACCCGCTCAAGCCCAACCCGACGATGGCCGGGCTCTTCGAGCGGAACCTCGCGTTCATCGGCTTCCCGGTGGATCCCGACGACGGCGAGGCCGGCTACGGCTCGACCGACTGCGGCAACGTGAGCCAGGCGCTGCCGACGATCCACCCCTACGTCCGGATCTCCCCCGACGGCGTGCCCGGCCACTCGCGCGAGTTCGCCGGGTGGGCGCGGTCGCCGATGGCCCGCGCGGGCCTGGTGGCCGGCGCCAAGGCGCTCGCACTGACCGCGCTCGACCTGCTCGCGTCCCCCGAGACCCTCGAGGCGGCGAAGAAGGACTTCGCCCGCACGTAGACGTCCCTCAGCGCGCGGCGAGCACTTTCTTTGCCTGGTTCAGGTGATCCACGACGTGGAGGCGCCAGACGATGGCGTACGCCTTCCAGTCGAGGTCCTCGACCCAGTGGACCGGGACGCTCCGCCCTTCGGCGTCCTGCACGTTGACGACCATGACGAGCGGCGCCCGCGCCTCGGTCGCGAGGTCGGCGGGCGCGCCGTCGAGGGCGGCGAGGATGTCGCCGTGGACCTGCCGCAGCTCGCGCAGGAGCCAGGGCCACGGGCGCAGGAGCGGGGCCTTCGATTGGAGGCCCGCGGGGATCGCCTCGCCGGGCGGGCGCCGGCCCGCGAGCAGGCAGCGGAGCTCGTCGAGCCCGGGCCGGTGGGTCTCGACCAGGTGGTCCACGATCTCCTGCACGCTCCACTCGCCGGGAATCGTCGCGCGCGCGGCCTGCGCGGCATCGACCTGGGTCAGGAACGCGTCGAGCGCGGCGAACGCGTCGGCGATCCGCGCGCGGACGACGGGCGCGGCCACGAGCGTGCCCTTCGCGCGCAGGTACTCCCGGGCCCGCGCCTGCGCCGCCGCGTCGGGCTTGCCCATCATGCGCCTCCTCCGCTCAGGACGGCGACGCCGCGCGCCGCCGCTCGGCCGCGCGCTCGGCCTCGAGGCGCTCGAGCGCCACCTCGGAGTGGTCGGCGAACGTCATCGCCGCCGCGATCGCGCGGTGGCCGGCGCGCTCGGCGACCAGGCGGTGCATCTCCTGGCAGATCCGGCGGTACGCGGGGTGGCCCTGCGGCGCGGTCCGCAGCTCGATCACGTGCATCGCCTCGCGGGCGTTCATCGCCATGTAGAACCGGACGCGGTACGCCATGGACACCGCGTAGGAGGCGACGTCCGGCAGCCCCGCCGCCTCGATCGCATCGTGGAGTGCCGCCGACTCCTCGAGCACGCGCCGGAAGTCGGCCTCGGCGCCCGCCTCGGTGACGGCCTCGGGCAGCACGAAGCCGTGGCGCGACGTCAGGCGCTGCCACTCGAGCGTCAGTAGGCGGTGGCGCTGCAGGTCGCGGAACGCGCCGTAGTCGCCCAGCACGTCGAAGCGGTAGCCCGTCCGCTCGAAGGCGCGGCCGGGCTTGTGACGCCGGTTCTTGCGGGTGCCGACGTACGCGGCGAGGACCTCGGCGCGCTGCGTCGCCGTCATCGCCTGCGCGCGCGCCAGGAGCTGGTCGTCCGGCAGGTCCGACACCGCGTAGAGCGCGGCCGCGACGACCTTCACCTCGCCGTCGGGGTCGAAGTCGGTCAGCAGGACCTCCGGGCGCGGCGCGGGCGCGGCGCCCGCGAGCAGGCGCTCGGCCACCTCGCGCGCGGCCGCGCGCGTCCCGGCGAGGTACTGCGACCAGGCGCCGCCGCGGTCGGGCACGTCCACGCGCTTGAGGAACGCGGGGATGACCTTCCGCAGCTCGACGAGCATCAGGTCGGCGCAGGCGCGCACCTCGGCGAGCGGGTGGGCGCGCATCCGGAGCAGGAGCTGCTCCCACGCCTGCCCGGTGCCGTAGATGCCGACGTTCGAGACCGTCGCCGCCGGGAGCATCCCCCTGAGCGTGTCGAGCGCCTTGGCGCGGACCGACATCCGCCAGGCGCTCTCCGACTCGCCGGGGCCCGCCGGGTGCTTCGCGGCGAAGTGCTCGCGCAGGCGCGGCAGCCACGCCCGGTAGGCGTCGAAGGCGCGGTCGAGCGTCGCGACGTAGCGGTCCCGCAGGGGGCCCGCGAGCTCCGCCGGGACGTGGTAGCGGTACCGCCCGCCCGGGCGGTCGTCGTAGGGGACGTAGCGCGTGGACTGCTCGAGGTAGGCCATGAGCCGCCCCCACTCGAGCATCTTGGTGAGGAGGTTGGAGGCGCCCTCGCACGCCAGGTGCACGCCGCCGAGCTGGGCGACCGAGTCGTCGCCGTACTCGACGAACACGCGCTCGTAGAGCCGCTCGGCGCGCTGCGTGGCGGCGGCGGCGAGCCCGCGCGCACCGCCGGACGACGCTGCCGCGAGCGCGCCGGCGCCCAGGAACTCGTCGAGGAACAGCCGGCGGAGCGACTTCGGCGAGCGCGAGTAGCGCGCGAACAGCGCGCCCTTGACGACCTCGGGGAGGTTCACGAGCGCGAAGACCGGACCGTCGAGGGCCGTGAAGTACGGCGCCAGCGCGGCCCGCTCGGCGGGCGTGAGTTCGTCGGTCATGCCCAGCCGCTAGCCCTGGCGCATGTACGCCGGCGCGTCACCCGTGAGGAAGTCCTCGCGCGGGGGCGCGAAGACGTCCACGACCTCGACGTCCTCGGGGAACCACGCCTCGTGCTCGACCCCGCCCGGGATCACCACGAGGTCGCCGGGGCCGCACGTCCGCCGCTCGGCGCCGAGGCGGAACTCCATCTTCCCCGAGATCATCCAGGCGATCTGCTCGTGGGGGTGCGCGTGGGCGGCGGCGTGGGCGCCCTTCTTGATGGACCAGAAGACGAGCATCCCCTGCGCGCCGGTGAGCACCCGGCGCGAGATCTTGTCGGTGATCTTCTCCTCCGGCAGGTTCTGGAGCGCGAAGTACCCGTGCATGCCCTTCATCGGCGGCGCCTCCTTCGGGGGGGTGCCCCACGATGGCTCAGCCCCGAAGCGGCTGTCAAGTGACCGGCGGCGCGCGCCCGTGCTAGGCTCTGGGCCCATGGCACGACTCAAGCTCGGCTTCATCCCGATCGAGGGCGGACACTACTACCGCGAGGCGCTCGAGGAGGTCACGCGCGCCGAGGACCTCGGGTTCGACTCCGTGTGGATGGAGGAGCACCACTCGGTCGCGAACCACTACTGGCCCTCGCCGTTCACGGTGCTCGCGGGCTTCGCCACGCGCACCTCGCGCGTGACGCTCGGCACCGACATCGCCGTCGCCGCGTTCTACCACCCCGTGCGCCTGGCCGAGGACGTCGCGCTGCTCGACGTGATGTCGGGCGGGCGGGCCGTCCTCGGCATCGCGCTCGGCTACAAGCCCGACGAGTTCGCGCTCTACGGCGTGGACCTCGCCCGGCGCGGCGCGCGCTTCGAGGAGCAGCTCGAGATCGTCCGGGGCCTCTGGACCCGGGACCGGGTGAGCTTCAAGGGGACGTACTACACGGTCGAGGGCCGGCTCGAGCCCCGGCCCGTCCAGACGCCCCATCCCCCGCTCTGGATCGGCGGCTGGGGCGACCTCACGCTGCGGCGCGCCGCCACGCTCGGTGACAACTGGATCCCCGGGCCCACGGCCGACCTCGCGCGCCTCCTCGCGGGCAAGCGGCAGTTCCTCGCGAACCTCGTGGCCGCGGGCCGGCCGGCGCCGCAGGAGTGGCCGCTCACGCGGGACCTCATCATCGCCGACACGGATCGGCGGGCGCGGGAGCTGGCCGAGGAGCACATCATGGTCGCCTACCGCAAGGAGTACGCGGGCGGCTGGCGTCACCCGTTCATCGACGCCGGCATCGCGACCGATCTGGACAAGCTCATGGCCGACCGCTTCATCATCGGCGGTCCCGACGAGTGCCGGCGCCAGATCCGTCGGTTCGTCGAGCAGTACGGGATGACCCACCTGATCTGCCGGACCTTCTTTCCCGGCATGCCTCACGCCCACATCATGCGGGAGATCGAGCTGATCGCCCGCGAGGTGATGCCGGCGTTTCGCTAGAGAGCCGGGTCGGACCGGCGAATAAGACCTGGCGCAGGGCTGTAAGTAGCTGATATACTAGGTGCTTGCGGGACATCTGACGAGAGTGAGGAGTGATCGGGCCATTCCGCAAGCCGCGTATCGCCTGGATCGTTCATACGTTTGGAACTACGGTCACGCCCCGGCCCTGCCGAGGATCCGGAGACTCCCCTCGGGCCCCGGGGGCCGGCTCTTCGGCCATCCCCTCGACTCGCCTCTCGGCATCTCCGCGGGCCCCCTGCTCAACTCGCGGTGGGTCGAGGGCTACGCCCGGCTCGGCTTCGACGTCCTGACCTACGCCACGGTCCGCTCGGTCTCCCGGCCGGCCCTCCCGCTGCCGAACATCCGCCACGTGGAGAACCAGGAGCGCGTGGCCGTCGTGGCCCGGCGCCCGGCGGCCAACGGCGCGACCGTCGCGGTCTCCCTGGGCGAGCCGTCGATGGAGCCCGACGTCTGGCGCAGGGACGTGCGGCGGGCGAAGGAGCGGATCGGCCGAGGCCAGGTCCTGATCGTGAGCGTGCTCGGCACGCCCCGCCCCGACGGCGACGCGGACGCGCTCGTCGCCGACTACGCGAGCTGCGCGGCCTGGGCCGCGGAGAGCGGCGCCGACGCGGTCGAGGTCCACCTGGCGGTGGCGGACCCCTACGCCCCGCAGCCGCTGATGATCTACGAGAACGTCCCGCTGGCGGCGCAGATCCTCTACAGCGTGCGGACCGGCGTGAGCGTGCCCGTGCTCGCCCGGCTCGGTCCCTTCAGGAGCCCGCGGCAATTGCACGAGACGGCGACCAAGCTCGCGCCGTGGGCGGGCGGCTTCGTCCTGGTCCCCGGCGTCCGCCGCCAGGTCCTGGACGAGCGGGGCAACGCCGCCTTCGAGGGGACGGGCCGCGAGCGGGCTGAGATCGTCGGCGCCGACACCTTCCCCATCGCCTCGCGCCAGGTCCTCGAGATGCTCGTGTGGCGCCGGGCGGGCGCCTGGGACCGCGCGGTGCTCGCCGTCGGCGGCATCACGAGCGTCGAGCGCGCCCAGTGGCTCCTGCGGGAGGGCGCGGACGCCGCCCTCGTCGCCACCGCGGCGCTCTTCGACCCGCTCTTCGCGGTCCGTTTCCGCCAGGCGCGCGCGACCGCCGTCGCCTGAGAACATGGGGGGCCTCGACGGGCCCCCCTGCCCCCCGCGCTCGCACGCGCCACGGGGAACCCGGGGCGCGGCTCGACCACGCGATTCGTTCACGGTCTCGACGTCGGCGGGAGCGGCCTCCGGCGCGGCCGGACGGGGCGCGCATCCCCTGTGCTAGGCTACGAACCGTGCGCTGGCTGATCGTGCTCCCGTTCGCGCGGCCGGGCCTCATGGGCATGGACTTCGCCGGGGAGCTCCAGGCCCTCGGCCACGAGGTCCGCACCTTCGAGTACCGCAAGGACAACGCCCTCTACAAGAACCGCGGCACGAAGGCGGCGTACCAGCTCTGGATCCTGCGGCAGCTCGAACGCGCGTGCGCGGCGTGGCGGCCGGCCCTCGTGCTCGTCGTCAAGGGCGGGCCGATCACGCCGGGCGCGATCCGGCGCATCCGCGCGCGCACCGGCGCGCGCTTCCTGAACGTCTTCCCCGACAACCCGCTCTGGATGATCCCATTCGAGTGCATCGAGGCGTACGACCTGTTCTTCACGAAGGAGCGCTACGCGCTGCGCAGCCTCGAGCAGGTCGGGCTCACGAACCTCGCCTACCTGCCGATGTACTGCGTGCCGGAGGCGCACCACCCGGTGACGCCGACGCCCGAAGAGGCCGGACGCTTCGGCGCGCCCGTGGCCTTCGTGGGCAACCGCTACCCGTACCGGGAGCGCTTCGTCCGCGCGCTCGCGGACTACCCCCTGCGCGTCTGGGGCGCGGGCTGGCGGGACGCCGAGGACCCCGCGGTGCGCGCGCTCGCTGGCCCGCCGGTGTTCGGGCGCGACAAGCTCTGCGTCTACTCGGCGTCGACGCTCTCCCTGAACCACCACCACCCGATGAACGACATCGTCGGCGTCAACACGCGCGCCTTCGAGCTGGCCGCGGCCGGCGCCTGCCAGGTGGTGGACCTCAAGGAGGACCTCCCGGCGCTGTTCAAGCCCGGCGAGGAGATCGTCGGCTACCGCGATCTCCCGGAGCTCCGGCGGCAGCTCGAGCACTACCTCGGGCATCCCGACGAGGCGCGGGCGATCGGCGCGAACGCGCGCCGGCGGGCGCTCGCCGAGCACACGCTGCGCCACCGCATCGAGGAGCTGCTGGCCGCGGTGGAGCAGCGCTTCGGGAGGCTCGCGTGACCGAGTCCCTGGCGGAGCGCCTCGTCTGCATCGACTGCGGCGCGGCCCACGCGCTCGGCTACCGCCTCGAGTGCGAGCGCTGCCACGGCCTCCTCGAGCTGACCTACGACCTGGCGCGGCTGGCGAAGGCCGGCCCCGCGGCGTTCGCGGGCACGGGGCTCTGGCGCTACGCGGCGATGCTCCCCATCGCCGACCCCGCCCACCGGGTCACGCTCGGAGAGGGCGGCACGCCGCTCCTCGACTGCCCCCGGCTCGGGCGGGCGCTCGGCGTCCGCCGGCTCCTGCTCAAGTACGACGGCCCGAATCCGACGGGCACGGTGAAGGACCGGTCGTCCGCGACGGCGGTCGCCGCCGCCCTGCAGTTCGGCTACGCGGCGACGTCCGTGGTCAGCTCGGGCAACGCGGGCTCGTCCGTCGCCGCGTACTCGGCGCGCGCGGGGCTCCGCTCGCTGGTCTTCGCGTACGAGCGCGCCTCGGCGCCGAAACTCCTCCACATGGCCGCGACCACGCCCGACCTCGTCATCTACCAGGGCGTCTACGACGACCTGATCGCGCACTGGGACCGCCTGGTGGAGGAGCGGCTCTTCTTCGACTGCGGCGCCTCGCGCAACGCCTACAAGCACGAGGGCAAGAAGACGCTCGCCTACGAGATCGCCGAGCAGACGGGCTTCACGCCGCCCGACGTCGTGGTGGCGCCGGTCGCCGTCGGCGAGACCTTCGTCGCCGCCGCGCGCGGCTTCCGCGAGCTGCGCGAGGCGGGCCTGATCGCGCGCGTGCCGCTGATGGTCGCCGCGCAGGCGACGCGGGCCAACGCGGTCGTCCGCGCCTTCCGCGACGGCGGCGCGATCACGCCGCTCAAGATCGGCTACACGGTGGCCGAGGGGCTCGCGGCCGGCAACCCGGGACGGAAGGGCGCGTGGGTCCTGCGGCTCCTGCGCGCGGACCGGGGGCTCGCCGGCGACGCGGAGGACGAGGAGATCCTGGCCGCGCAGCGCCGGCTCGCGCGCACCGAGGGCGTCTGGGCCGGGCCGACGGGCGTCGCCACGCTGGCGGTGCTGATCAAGCTCCTCGCCGAGCGTCGCCTGGACCCCGCGCAGACGATCTGCGCGATCATCAGCGAGACCGGGCTCAAGACCGAGGCCGAGCTGCCGAGCCGCGCGGGCACCGCGTTCGACTACGAGTCGCTCCGCCGCCTCGTCACCCAGCGCCTCGCCGCCGCCTAGCGCCAGGGCACCGATGCCCCTGCCCCGCCGCTTCTACGCGCGCCCCGCGCGCGCCGTCGCGCGCGACCTGCTCGGCTGCGTGCTCGTCGCCCACCGCGGCCCGACCGTCACGGCCGGGCGCATCGTCGAGACGGAGGCGTACCTCGGCCCAGAGGACCGCGCCTCGCACGCCGCCTTCCGGCCCGGCAGCCGCGACCTCTTCTACGGCGAGGGCGGCATCGCCTACGTCTACCTGAACTACGGGATGCACTGCTGCCTGAACGCGATCGCGGGGCGCCGGGGCCGGCCCGGCTGCGTGCTGATCCGCGCGCTCGAGCCCGTGCTCGGGCTCCGCGCGATGGCCCGCCGGCGCGGCGTCGCCCCGGGCTCGCCGCGGCTGGCGAGCGGCCCGGGCAACCTCACGCGGGCGCTCGGGATCACGCGCCGCGACAACCGCGCCGACCTGACCGGAGATCGTCTCACGATCGAGCCGCCCGACGCGCCGCGCGACTTCCGGATCGCCGCGGGCCCGCGCATCGGCATCACGCGCTCAACCGCCCTGCGCCTCCGCTTCTGGATCGCCGGCAACCCCCACGTCTCCCGCTGACCCGCGTCATTCGCGAACGACGAATTCGCGAGACGGTCGGGCGACGGCGGTGGTTCGCCCGAGAGGCGGCGCCGGGGAGGGGTCGACGAGAATCCGTTCCCGCCACGCACCCATGCGGGCCGCGTGCGTCCGGATGGAGTGAAGCCGCCAGACGGCGATGCGATCGCGCGCCGCGTGGTCGAGCGACCCCTCCCCGGCGCCGCCTCTCGGGTGAGCGCACCGACCGGCACGGCGCCCTCGCGGGTTCAGCGTTCCCGCGTACGCCTGGCTAGAGGGGGTACGGGACCAGCTCGCGCGCGATCTCGACCTCGCCCCCGAAGCGCGTCCGCGCCTCGGCGGCCAGCGCGTCCACCTCGTCGTGGTAGTCGGCCTCGATGTGCGCCAGGATCAGGCGCCGGACGCCCGCGCGCGCCGCGATCTCGCCCGCCTCCTCGGCGGTCGAGTGGGTGCCGAAGCGCCCGCGGTCGCGGGCGGGGAAGGTCGCCTCGTGGATCAGCGTGTCCGCGCCGCGCGCCAGCCGCACCACCGCCTCCGAGGGCCGTGTGTCCGAGGAGTAGACGACGCTCCGGCCCCGGTGGGGGTCCACGCGGACCGCGACGTTGGGCATGGCGCCGTGCTCGACGGGGGACGTGGCGACCGTGAGCGGGCCGAGCGCGAGCGCGCGCGCCCCCTCGGCGAGGTCGAGGGCTTGGAAGCGGAGCGGGAACATCCCGCGGCGCTCGAGGACGCCGAAGAGCGCCAGCAGGCTCCGGAGCGGCTCGACGTGCTCGGGGCGGGCGAGCACCGTGAGGGGCGCCGCGTGCCCGAGGAGGATCAGGCTCTGGACGAGTGCGGGGAGCCCGTAGGCGTGGTCGGGGTGCAGGTGCGTGATCAGCACGTGCGCGAGCGCCAGCGGGTCGACGCCCGCGAGCCGGAGCCGCCCCGCCGGGCTCCCGCCGCAGTCGATCAGGAGCGCGCCCTCCGGCACGCTGAAGACGATCGAGGTGGTGTCGCGCGCCGGCGAGGGGATCGCGCCCGACGTGCCGAGGAACGCGAAGCGCACTCTCAGTACCTGGGGGGCTCCGGGCGCCCCCCAAGCCCCCCAGCCCTCGGGGCGCCCATGCTGCGCCGCGGCGCCCCTCGAGAACGCGATTTGTTGACAGCCACTCAGCGCTCCCGCGCGAGCGCCTCGGGGTCGAAGAGCGCGTCGGGGAGGCCCGTGTTGGCGGCGACCGAGCGGACCGTGATCCGCATCAGGAGCCGCCCGTCCACGAACACCTCCTGCCGGTACGGGAAGTGGAACCCGCCCCGGAGCGGCCGATGCTCGGAGAAGGTGATGTCGACGAGCGCTGGCCCCTTCGGGAAGCGCTCGCGGGTGACGATACGCAGCACGCCGTACTCCCGGTCGAACCAGACGGCGGGGACGTCCTGCTCCCCGGGGCGCGCGCCGATCACGAGTGCCGGCCGGCCCGCCACGCGCGTGGTGTGGCTCACGTCCTCGCGCACGCCCCGGGCGCGCCACTCGGCCAGCAGGTCGGCCGCGCTCCGTCGGAACGGCACCAGCAGGTACGTCCGGTCACCCCCGCGCTCGGTCGCGGGCACCGCGTAGGTCTTGCCGTCGGCCTGGCGGACCCAGACCCGGTCGCCCACCCAGAGCCGGACCTCGCGGCGGCCCTCCACCTTCTGCTCGACGCGCTGGCGCTGGGGGAGCTTGAACAAGACCCGCTGCTCGCCCGTCGATTGGGGGAGGCGGCCGGCGGGGTCGTAGAGCGTCAGGGTCTGCTCGATCAGGAGGTCGGCGATGCTGACGTCCTGGAGCCGGGCCACGAACGCCTCGACGGCGGCCCGGACGTCGGTGCTCCCGTCCGCCGGCGCGCCGGCGGCGAGGCAGGCGAGCGTGACGAGGGGGACGACCAGGCGCCGCACGATGCGGTTATTTTGACACTCCACGCGGCGCTTCGGTATCATAAACGGAAACCAACGTAAGGAGTCCTCGTGCCCACCGCGGACACTCTCGGCAACGGCGTGCTCGCTCTCGTCCTGAACGCGGGCCCGGTCGCGAAGTTCGTCCTGGCCGTGCTGCTGGTCTTCTCGATCTCGAGCTGGGGTCTCATCGTCGAGAAGGCCTGGCAGTTCCGCCGCGTGCGGCGCCAGACGCTCGCCTTCCTCAAGGTCTTCCGCGAGGGACGGCGCGCGTCCATCATCCACGGTGCGGCGCGCACGATGCGCGAGAGCCCTCTCGCCCAGCTGTACTCGGCGGCCTACCAGGAGGTGTCGCGCCTGCCCGAGGGCCTCGATCCCGTCTACGACGAGCCGGACGAGGGGCTGGGCGCCGAGCGGCTCGAGGCCGTGCAGCGCGCGCTCCGCCGCGTGGCGGCGCACGAGATCGCACAGCTCGAGCGCTACCTCGGCTTCCTCGCGACCACGGCGAGCGCGACGCCGTTCATCGGGCTC
>MGBU01000062.1 GCA_001790205.1 Candidatus Rokubacteria bacterium GWA2_73_35
TCTCAACCGTCTCTGGACGTCGCGGCTGGGCGAGCGCGCCGTCGTGCAGATCCAGAATCCGATCGAGCTGCCCGAGGAGGACTCCGAGCCCCAGCCCGACGTGACGCTGCTCCGTCCGCGCGCGGACTACTACACCGCGGCGCACCCCGTGGCGGCCGACGTCCTGCTCGTCATCGAGGTGGCGGACTCGACCCTCGCCGTGGACCGCCGGGTGAGGATGCCGCTCTACGCGCGCGCCGGCATCCGCGAGGCCTGGATCCTCGATCTGACCGCGGACCGGGTGGAGGTCTACCGCGTGCCGACGGCCGACGGCTATCGGCAGGTGATGAGGTTCGAGCGCGGGCACCGGCTCGCGGCCGAGGCCTTCCCCGATCTGGTCGTGAGCGTCGAGGATCTGCTCGGCTGACCTTCCTACGCTCGCCCCTCGGGCGTGCTCCGCTCGGGCACGAGCTGGTAGAAGAGGCTCGACTCCCGCTTGTAGAACCCCTCGGTGTGGAACGAGTCGGCGAGGCGCAGGCTCGTGTAGTCCACGTGGTGGCCGACCTCGTGCAGGAGCGTCCGGAGGTAGGTGCGGAAGGCGACGACGCGCTTCTGCTTGGCCGTGCGCATCCAGAGCTGGATCGTGATCGGCTTGCCGCGCGCGTTCGTGTAGAGCCCGTGCAGCTCGCCCCAGCGGGCCGACGGCCGCGCGGCGAGCACCTCGACGCGCACGGGCGGCAGGTCCATCGCCTCGCAGAGGCCGGCGATCAGCAGGGCGCTCGCGCGCTGGGTGGCGGCCCGGTCCTCGGAGGCGAGCGCCGCCTCGAGCGCGGCGACGCGCGGGTGGAGCGTCTCGGGCCGCGGCAGGCGGATCTCGGTGGCCGCGTCGCTCTTGCGGTAGATCGCCTGCTGGGCGCGCGTGAGCCGCGCGTAGTACGCGAAGGGCACCGCTAGTGGCCGGTGAAGCGGGGGCTACGCTTCTCGAGGAACGCCCGGGCGCCCTCGAGCCGGTCCTCGGTGGTCCGGAGCAGCGTCGCCAGGTCGTTCTCGAGCTGGAGCCCCTCGGCGAGCGGCAGCTCGAGCCCCCTGACGATCGCCTCCTTCGCGTAGCGGAGCGCGACCGGCGCCCTGGCGGCCAGCGCCCGCGCCAGCTCCTGCGCGGCGGCCAGCACCTCGCCCGGCGGCACGACGCGCTCGACGAGGCCGATCCTGAGCGCCTCGGGGGCGCCGATCCGCGCGCCCGTCAGGATCAGCTCGAGCGCCTTCCCGCGGCCGACCAGGCGCGGCAGCCGCTGGGTGCCGCCGCCGCCCGGGATGATCGCCAGGGTGATCTCGGTGAGGCCGAGTTGCGCGTCCTCGGCGGCGATGCGGAGGTCGCACGCGAGCGCCAGCTCGAGCCCGCCGCCGAGGGCGTAGCCGCGGATCGCGGCGATGAGCGGCTGCGGGCAGCGGTCCATCACCGCGCGGAAGTCGACGCGCTTGCGCGCCTCGCGGAACCGGACCGGCACCGGGGGCTCCACGAACTCGCGGATGTCGGCGCCGGCGGAGAAGGCGCGCTCCCCGGCGCCCGTGATCACGACGACGCGCACGCCGTCGTCCGCGGCCAGGCGCGTGAAGCACTCGGTCAGCTCGCGGCGCATCGGCTCGTTCATCGCGTTGAGCACGTCGGGGCGGTCGAGCGTGACGGTCGCGACGCCGTCGGCGGCCGCGTAGCGGATCGTCTCCCAGGCCACGTCAGCGCTCCCCGAACCGCTCGCGCGCGGCGCGTGCGGCCTCGAAGCCGCCGGTGAGCTGGCTCTGGTCGCCGTCGGCGAAGCTCGTGGCGCGGTGGAGCGCGTTGGCGGTCGCGTTGATCGCCTCCTTCATGAGGCGCACGGTCACCGCCGGCATCGCGGAGGTCGTGCGCGCCATCTCGAGCGCGACCTCGACGGTCCGGCCGTCGTCGGCCAGCGCGTCCACGAGCCCCCAGGCGAGCGCGGTCGCGGCGTCGAGCCTCTCGCACATGAGCGTGATGCGCTTGGCGCGGGCCGGGCCGACGAGCGTGACGAGCCGCGGGAGCGCGCCCCACTGGAGGTTCAGCCCGATCTTGACCTCGGGCACGTAGAGGTATGCCTCGCGCCCGAGCACGCGCCAGTCGCACGCGAGCGCGAGCGCCACGCCGGCGCCGACGGCCATGCGCTCCATCGCCGCGATCGTGAGCTGCGGCATCTCCTCCACCGCGCGGCAGAGGCGCACGCCCGAGTAGAAGCGGCGGCGGCGCTCGAGGTCGGTCTGCTCGGCGACCTTCCAGGAGGCGGCGTCCTTGAGGTCGGCCCCCGCCGAGAACGCCTCGGCCGCGCCGGCGAGGACGACGTAGTGGGTCTCGAGGTCGTCGTGGAAGCTCCGCGCCGCCTCGGTCAGCTCGCCCACCAGCTCCTGGTTGAAGGCGTTCAGGTTCTCCCGGCGGTCGAAGCGGACCAGCGCGATCGGCCCCTGGCGCTCGATGCTCACGTGTCTCCAGCTCATCGCGGCTTGCCTCCGAGGACCTGCCGGGCGCGCAGGTCGGCGATCGTGGCGTCGTCGTAGCCGAGCTCGCGGAGCACGGCGTCGGTGTGCTGGCCGAGCGTCGGCGGCGGCCCCGGGTCGCGCGCCGGCGTGTCGTCGAAGACGAGCGGCTGGCCCATCATCCGGAGCCGGCCGACCTCGGGGTGGTCGTAGGCGTGGACCATGTCGTGGTGGCGGACTGCCGGGTCCTCGAAGAAGTCGAGCAGCGGCTGCACCGGCGCCGCCGGGATGTCGTGGGCGGCGAGGATCTCGAGCCACGCGGCCCGCGGCCGCTCGCGGAAGCACGCCTCGAGCAGCGGCAGGAGCGCCTGGTTGTTCTGCAGGCGCAGGACCCAGGAGGCGAAGCGCGGGTCCTGGGCCAGGTCCGTGAGGCCGAGCGCCGCGCAGAGCTTGACCCAGAATGACTGGTTGCCGCACGCGAGGAAGAACCACGCGTCGTCGCCGGCCTGGTAGAGGCGGTACGTCGGGTTGTCGCGGATCAGCGAGGGCTTGCCCGGGTAGTCCACCGCGATGCCCGACTGGAGCGCGAGCACGCCGCGCAGCAGCGACGTCTCGACGCGCTGGCCGCGCCCGGTGCGCTCGCGCGCGAAGAGCGCGGCGAGGACCGCCTGCGCGGCGAGCGCCGCCGTGTAGTAGTCGGTCGGCGCCGTGCGGAGGTACTTCGGCGGCCCGCCGAAGCCCTGGAGCGTCATCAGCCCGCCGAGCGCCTGGAGGATCGGGTCGAAGCCGGGGCGGTCCGCGGAGGGGCCCGTCGAGCCGAACGCGGTGATCGAGCAGTAGATCAGGCGCGGGTTCTCCGCCGCGAGCCGGGCGTACCCGACGCCCAGGCGGTCGGCGACGCCGGGCCGCATGTTCTCCATGAAGACGTCGGCGCGCGCCGCGAGCCGCTCGACGATCAGCCGCCCCTCGGGGGTCTTGAGGTTCACGGTGATCGAGCGCTTGCCGCGGTTCCAGCCGAAGAAGCCGGGCAGCTCGCGGAAGCTGTCGCCCTCGGGCGCCTCGACCTTGACGACGTCGGCGCCGAGGTCCGCGAGCTGCATCGCCGCGTAGGAGCCGGCGATGTAGCTCGTCAGGTCGGCGACGCGGATGCCGTCGAGCGGCGGCAGGCTCGTGGCCACGGGCGCGCGCGGCTAGGCGGCCACGCGCCGGACGATCAGCTCCCGGTGGTAGTCGCCGTCGCCGTACTGGGCCTCGAGAGCCTTCGCGCGCTTGAAGTAGATGTGCAGGTCGTACTCCCAGGTGAACCCGATGCCGCCGTGGACCTGGATCGCCTCGCCGCACACGCGGCGCGCGGCGTCGCCGACGTACGCCTTGGCGACCGAGGCGGCCAGCTCGTGGTCGTCCGCGCGCGCGTCGAGCGCCCACGCCGCGTAGTAGACCGCCGCGTGCGAGTTCTCGACCTCCAGGAGCATCTCGGCGCACTTGTGGCGGATCGCCTGGAACGAGCCGATCGGCTGGCCGAACTGCTCGCGCACCTTGGCGTAGCCGACGGACAGGTCGAGGCAGCGGCGCGCGGCGCCGAGCATCTCGGCCGCGGCGCCGACGGCGCCGCGACGCAGGAGCGCCTCGAGGAGCGGGCCCGCCTGGCCCGGCGCGCCGAGGGCGGCGTCGGCGCCGACGGGCGTGCGCGCGAGCGTCACGGTGCTCCAGCGCGTCCCCGGGTCCATGCCCTGGACGGGCGCCAGGGTGACGCCCGGGGCCGCCGGCTCCACGCAGAAGAGCGTGAGGCCCCCGGGGGCCTGCGCCGGCACGAGGAGCAGGTTCGCCACGTGGGCCCAGGGCACGAAGCGCTTGGTCCCGCTGAGCGCGAAGCCCGCGCCCGCCGGCTCGGCGCGCGCGGCCACGGCTTCCGGGCGCCAATCGAGGTCGGCGTCGAGGAGGGCGACGCTCGCGCGCGCCTCGCCGGCGGCGATCGCGGCGAGCCAGCGCTTCTGCTGCGCCGGGCTGCCGGCCGCCTCGAGCGCGGCGGCCGCGAGCACGGTCGGCAGGTACGGGCCCGGGTAGGCGGCGCGCCCCAGCTCGTCGAGGAGGACCGCCGTCTCGACCATGCCGAGGGCGCTGCCGCCGTGGGCCTCGGGTAGCGCGAGCCCGAGCCAGCCGAGCTGCGCCATCTCCTTCCACACGGCCTCGCTCTCGCCGCGCGGGTCGTCCCAGAGCGGGCGCAGGCTCGCCGGCTTCACGTGCTCGTCGAGGAAGGCGCGGGCCGAGTCCCGCAGCAGCCGCTGGTCCGGGCTCAGCGCGAAGTCCATGCGGCTACGCCTTCAGGCGGTCGGCGCGCACTTCCTTGGGCAGGCCGAGCACGCGCTCGCCGATGATGTTCTTCTGGATCTCCGAGGAGCCCGAGTAGATCGTCCCCGCGCGCGACCAGAGGAACGCGGTCGCCCAGGTGCCGGGCTCGCCCGAGGAGGTGTCCACCTCCTCGAACTCCTCGCGCGCCGTCATGAGCTGGCCCCACGGCCCGAGGATCTCGAGCGCCGTCTCGTAGTAGCGCTTCTCGAACTCGGTGTGGGAGAGCTTCGTGATCGAGGACGCGGCGCCCGGCGGCTCCCCCTTGTTCAGGGCCGAGAGCACGCGCAGGCCCGCGTAGCGCTGGACCTCGAGGTCCGCGAACGCGCGGCCGAGCTTCGCGCGGACGGCGGGGTCCTCGAGCAGCGGCCGCCCGCCGCGCCTGAGGTCCTTCGCCGCGCGGACGAGCTGCTGGAACGCGATCGCGTAGCGCGTGACGCGCCCGAGCGAGTTGGCGCCGCGCTCGTAGCCGAGCGTGGTCTGCGCGATCGCCCAGCCCTGGCCGACGCCGCCGATCAGGTCGCGCCGGTCCGCGCGCGCGTCGGTCATGAAGACCTCGCTGAAGAGCGAGTGGCCGGTGATCTGCTTGAGCGGCCGCACCTCGACGCCGGGCTGGCGCATGTGGAGCAGGAAGCACGAGATGCCCTTGTGCTTGGCGACCTTCGCGTCGGTGCGGGCGAGGAGGATGCCCCAGTCGGCGATGGGGCCCGCGGAGGTCCAGATCTTCTGGCCGTTGACGAGGAAGTGGCCGCCCTGGTCCTCGGCGCGCGTCCTGAGGCTCGCGAGGTCGGAGCCCGCGTTCGGTTCCGAGTAGAGCTGGCACCAGATCTCCTCGGCCGTGAGCATCTTCTTGAGGTAGCGCTCCTTCTGCCAGTCGGTGCCGTGCACGATGATCGTCGGGCCGATGAAGCCGATGCCGAGGCCGTTGATGGGCGGCGGCGCGCCGATGCGCGCCATCTCGTCCTGCACGATCGCCTGCTGCATCGGCGTGGCGCCCCAGCCGCCGTACGCCTTGGGCCACAGCATCCCGACGTAGCCGGCCTCGTAGAGCGTGCGGTGCCACGCCTTGCGCGCCTCGAGGGTCGCGAGCTCACCCGTCGGGACGTTCGCCTCGAGCCAGCGGCGGACGTCGGTCCGGAACGCGCGGTCCTCGGGGGAGTAGTTCAGGTCCATCGGGGCTCCTCCTCGAGATGGACCCTTCTAGCACGCCCCCCGGGCCGAAGCAACGACTCGCAGCGCCCTGTCTCGCCGGCGTGGAGTAACATGGCGCGAACGTCTATGGCAGCAAGGCTGAGAGGGTTCGGGCATGGCGCGTAACCAGATCGTCGCGGTCGAGCGGCTCATCTTGACAGTGCGTGGGCAGCGGGTCATCCTCGCGTCGGACCTCGCCGCGATCTACGGCGTCGAGACTCGCGCGCTGAATCAGGCCGTCAAGCGCAACGCAGATCGCTTTCCTCCCGACTTCGCGTTCCGCCTGTCACGGGCGGAGGCGGGCGCGCTACTGCGTTCAAGATCACAATCTGTGATCTTGAAGCGAGGCCAGAACATCAAGTATGCGCCCCTGGCGTTCACGGAGCACGGGGCTGTCATGGCCGCAACGGTCCTCAACAGCCCGCGCGCCGTCCAGATGAGCATCTTCGTCGTTCGTGCGTTCCTGCGGCTCCGCGCATGGGTTGCGGGCCAGGCCGAATTGTCTGAGCGGCTCGCCAAGCTAGAGCAGCGCGTGGGTGCGCACGACCACGAGTTGAAGGCGATCATCCGAGCCATCCGCGAGCTCGTGCAGCCGCCAGCGAGCCCGCGACGAAGGATCGGGTTCCGAGCCGGGTAGGCCAAATCAGGGTGACGGGCGCGGGCCGGTCCGGACGGACGGCGCGGGGTGCGCCTCACCGGGCGGCGGGCGCGGGGAGGCGGTAGATCGCGGTGTGGAGCACGTGGGCGACGGGGCGCGGTCGCTCGGGTCGCTCGCCGGCGACGATGCAGAGGTCCAGCTCGACCAGCTCGCGCCCCTTCTTCTCGAAGAGCGAGCGCACGCGGCCGAGGGTCCTGAGCGTGTCGCCGACGCGCGCGGCGCGGAGGTGGCGCACGACGCTCTGCGTATGGATCCACGGCGGGAGGCGCACGTTGCTGTCGAGCGCGCGGTTGGCCTGGTCGAGGAAGAATGCCGGGTGCACGAGGCCGCCCGCGCCGCCGTAGAGGGCGAGCGTGTCGGCGACGCGCGCGAGGTACTCGGCCGCGCACGCGGCGTCGTAGAGCGTCACGGGCGTGCCGAGCGCGTCCAGCGAGGCGAGGTGGGCGCGGCTCGCCGCGGGCCGCTCGGCGGGGAGCGGTGCTTCGCGGTAGAGCGTCAGGTTGACGGGGGTCGGCGTGCCCGCGGGGAGCGTGGCCTCGAGCGCCGCGCACTCGCCCGAGGCGGCCGTGGAGGCGCTCAGCGCCGCCGTGAGGCTGCGCGCGTCGCGGGAGGCGATCGCGCCCGTCACCGTCACCTCCTCGCCGTCGAGTACGGGCCTGAGGAAGCGGACGCTGGCGGTGCCGCGCTCGAGCCACGCGCGGCCGAGCGCCTCGACGAGCGGGCGCGTGAGGTACGCGTACACGGTCACGCCGGGCACGAGGCCGCCCCGGAAGCCGTGGCGGCGGGCGACCGCGTCGTCGTGGATCTCGTTCTCGGAGCCGGCGGCCGTGTTGTGCGCCTTCACGCGGTACTCGGCCAGCCGGTCCTGGCTCATGGCGCCCTTCTTATACCATAGGGGGGTGAGCACGCCGCCGGACGGCCTCCTGCCCGAATGGGCGCCTCAGAGCGGCGTCCTGATGACCTGGCCGCACGAGGCGACCGACTGGCGCGACCAGCTCGCGGAGGCCGAGGCATGCTTCGCTCTCATCGCGGCGGAGCTGACGCGACGGACGACGGTCCTCGTGGCCTGCCCGGACGCGGCGCGCGCCGGGGGCGTCCGCCGCGCGATCGCCGCGGCGGGTGGCGACCCGCGGCGCCTGCGCGCGTACGCGGCGCCGTCCAACGACACGTGGGCGCGCGACCACGGCCCGCTCACGGTGCTGCGCGGCGGGCGGCCGGCGCTGCTCGACTTCCGCTTCAACGGCTGGGGCGGGAAGTACCCCGCCGACCTCGACGACCTGATCACGCGGAGGC
>MGBU01000063.1 GCA_001790205.1 Candidatus Rokubacteria bacterium GWA2_73_35
GGTCGAGCTCGCGCGCGACGCGGACGGGCGCGCGGCGGGCGCGCTCGTGCTCGATGTCCGCACGGGCCGGTTTCTCGCCGTGCGCGCGCGCGCCACGCTGCTCGCGATGGGCGGCGGCCCGACGATGTACAAGGTCGTCGCGTGCTCGGCGGACAAGGCGGCCGACGGCATCGCGCTCGCGTACCGGGCGGGGCTGCCCCTGCGCGACATGGAGATGATCCAGTTCCACCCGACGGGCCTCGTCGTTCCCGGCTCGCTGATGACCGGGGCCCTCCTCGAGGAGGGCCTGCGGGGCGCGGGCGGGCGGCTCCTGAACGGGCGGGGCGAGCGCTTCATGGCGCGCTACGACCCCGAGCGCCTGGAGCGCTCGACCCGCGACCTCGTCGCGCGCGCCTCGTTCACCGAGATCCTGGAGGGGCGCGGCACCCCGAACGGCGGCGTCTGGATCGACGTCTCGCACCTGGGCGCCGCGGCGGTCGAGCGGAGCTTCCGCGGGATGGTCAAGCGCTGCCGCGACTTCGGCCGCGACCTGGCCCGCGAGCCCGTGGAGGTCGCGCCGACCACGCACTTCATGATGGGCGGCGTCGTCGTGGACGCCCGGTGCCGCACCGCGATCGAAGGCCTCTTCGCCGCCGGCGAGGACACCGGCGGCGTGCACGGCGCGAACCGGCTCGGCGGCAACGGCGTGGCGGAGTCGACCGTGTTCGGCGGCATCGCGGGCGACGTGATGGCGGAGTTCGTCGCGGGGCGCGCGGCGCCGCCCCTGGAGGCGGCCGCCCTCGGGGCCGCGGCGCGTGAGCTCGCGGCCCCCCTGGGCCGCCCGCGCGCGGCCGCCGACCTCTACGCGCTCGTGCGCGAGCTGCGCGAGCTGATGTGGGACCGCGCCGGGCTCGTGCGCGACGGGGCCGGGCTCGCCGCGGCGGCCCGGGACGTCGAGCGCCTGGCGGCGCTCGGCGCGACGCTCGGCGTCCCGGGCGGGCCGGCCTTCAGCGTCGCGTGGCAGGACTGGCTCAATTTCCGCAGCCAGACGACCGCCGCCCGCCTTATCATTGCGAGCGCCCTGGCCCGGCGCGAGAGCCGGGGGGCGCACTACCGGACGGACTTCCCCGCTCCCGCGCGGGGACCGCTCTACAGCGTGCGCGTGCGGGCGGGGGACGGGGGACCGGTCGTGTGGACGGAGCCCGTGGCGCTGACCCGCGCGCGGCCGCCCGACGCGCCGGCCGCGCCCGTCGCGGCGGGGCGCGGCGAGTGAGGTGGGCGCCCGGCGCGGATCCGTCGGGCTCAGGGAGAACGGAGGACGACATGCGGACGGGGGGCCGACCGATCTGGGGGCTCGTCGCCGTCGTCGTGGGCGCGGCGGCGCTGGCGGGCGCGACGACGATGGCCGCGGCGCAGGGCGACTGCCCGCGGGGCGCGCTCGACAAGCGGTTCTGCGACCGGGACGGCGACCTCGTGGCCGACCCGCCGGCCGACCCCGCGCGGCTCGTGGACCCCTCGACGCTCGTCTTCGCCTACACGCCGGTCGAGGACCCCGAGGTGTATCGCTCGGTGTGGGACGGCTTCATCCAGCACATGAGCCGGGTGACGGGCAAGAAGGTCGTGTTCTTCGCCGTGCAGTCGAACGCCGCCCAGATCGAGGCGATGCGGGCCGGGCGGCTTCACGTCGCCGGCTTCAACACGGGCGCGAACCCCCTCGCCGTCAACTGCGCCGGCTTCGTGCCGTTCACGATGATGGCGGCGAAGGACGGCTCGTACGGCTACGAGATGGAGATCATCACGCACGTGGACTCGGGCATCACCAAGCCGGCGGACCTCAAGGGCCGTACGCTCGCGTTCACCGCGCCCACGTCGAACTCGGGCTTCAAGGCCCCGTCGGCGCTCCTCAAGGCGGAGTTCGGCCTCGTCGCCGAACGGGACTACAAGGCCGCGTTCTCGGGCAAGCACGACAACTCGATCCTGGGCGTCGTCAACAAGGACTACGACGCCGGGGCGATCGCGAACTCCGTGCTCACGCGGATGCTCGCCCGCAAGGTGGTGAACGCCGCGAAGTTCCGCTCGATCTACAAGTCGCAGACCTTCCCGACCAGCGGCTACGGCTACGCCTACAACCTGAAGCCCGCGCTCGCCGCCAAGGTGAAGGAGGCGTTCTTCACCTTCCCGTGGGAGGGCTCGAAGCTGAAGGCCGAGTTCAAGAAGGAGGACCGCTTCGTCCCGATCACCTACCAGCGGCACTGGGAGGTCATCCGCAAGATCGACGCGGCCAGCAACGTGAGCTACGCCTGCAAGTAGGCGGGTCCGGACCCGCGCGGATGCTCTGCGTCGAGCGGCTGGTCAAGCAGTATCCGACGGGGGACACGGCCCTGCGCGGCGTGGCCCTCGAGGTGCCCGCGGGGCAGGTGCTGGCGCTCATCGGCCCGTCGGGGGCCGGCAAGAGCACCCTCATCCGCTGCGTGAACCGCCTCGTCGAGCCGACCGCGGGGCGCGTCGTGCTCGAGGGCGAGGACGTCACCGCGCTCGGCCCGGCTGCGCTCCGGCGCGCCCGCCGCCGGATGGGCATGATCTTCCAGGAGTTCGCGCTCGTCGAGCGGCTCAGCGTGATGGAGAACGTGCTCTCCGGCCGCCTGGGCTATGTCGGCTTCTGGCGGAGCTGGTTCCGTCGCTTCCCGCCCGCGGACGTCGAGGAGGCGTTCCGGCTGCTGGACCGCGTCGAGCTGACGGAGTGTTGCGACAAGCGCGCCGACGCGCTCTCGGGCGGCCAGCGCCAGCGCGTCGGCATCGCGCGGGCGCTGCTGCAGAACCCGCGGATCCTGCTCGTGGACGAGCCGACCGCGAGCCTCGACCCCAAGACGTCGCGCCAGATCATGCGGCTCATCTGCGAGCTGTGCCGCGAGCGGAAGCTCGCGGCGCTCATCAACATGCACGACGTCGGCCTCGCGCGCCTGTTCGTCGAGCGCATCGTCGGCCTCCGGCAGGGCACGATCGTCTACGACGGGTCCCCCGACGGCCTCACCCCCGAGGTGCTCACGACGATCTACGGCGAGGAGGACTGGGCCGAGCGGCGGCGCGGCCCGGGGGGCGAGGAGGAGGAGCCGGAGGTGGACGAGCAGCGACTCGCGGGGCTCACGTGACGGGCGTCGCGGCGGCCGCCCGCCGCTGGACGGCGCCCCCGCTGATCGCGGATCCCTGGCTGCGCCGGGGCCTGGCGCTCGGCGCTGCGGTCTACCTGGCGCTCGCGCTCGGCACGCTCAGCGTGAGCTGGCGGCGCGTGTGGGAGGGACTCGACCGCGGCGCCGCGTTCCTCGTCGGCTTTGCCCGGCCCGACTTCGTCTCGCGCTGGGTCGAGATCAGCGAGGGCATCCTCGAGAGCCTGGTGATGACGGTCGTCGCGACGGCGATCGGCATCCTGCTCTCGATCCCGGTCGGCCTCGGCGCCGCGCGCAACCTCGCGCCGCGGCCCGTGTACCTCCTGTGCCGGGGTCTGGTGGCCGCGTCGCGCACGCTCCAGGAGGTGATCGTCGCGATCCTGTTCGTGGCGATGTTCGGCTTCGGACCGCTCGCCGGCGTGCTGACGCTCTCGTTCGCGACGATCGGCTTCCTCGCCAAGCTCCTCGCCGAGGACATCGAGGACACCGACCCCGCGCCCGCCGAGGCGATCCGCGCGACGGGCGCCTCGTGGCTGCAGCTCCTGAACTACGGCATCCAGCCCCAGGTGATGCCGCGCCTCATCGGGCTCTCGCTCTACCGGCTCGACATCAACTTCCGCGAGTCGGCGGTGATCGGCATCGTGGGAGCGGGGGGCGTCGGCGCGACGCTGAACACCGCGTTCGACCGCTACGAGTACGCGACGGCGGCGGCAATCTTGATGACGATCATCGCGATCGTGATGGCGGCCGAGTACGCCTCCGGCCTGATCCGGCGCCGGGTGCAGTGATGCCGGTGCGGCACGCCGCGGGCGTCCGGGTCTGGCAGCGCCGCGCGCGCCGGCGGCAGCTCCTGGTGTGGCTCGGCTGGCTCGCGGGCACGCTGCTCATCGTCGCCTCCTGGCAGGGGATCGCGGCGAACACCATGTGGAACTTCGTCTGGGACGCCCCGGCGCAGGGCGCGGACCTGCTCGCGCGCATGGTGCCGCCGCGCTGGGCGTACACGGGGAGGCTCTGGCGGCCGCTCTGGGACACGATCAACATCGCGACGCTCGGCACGCTCGCCGCGCTCGTGCCGGCCGTGCCCATCGCCTTGCTCGCCGCGCGGAACACCACGCCGAGCGCGGTGCTGGTCCGGCCGGCGGCGCTCCTGCTCATCGTGTCCTCGCGCTCGATCAACTCGCTGATCTGGGCGCTGCTGCTCGTGTCGATCATCGGGCCGGGCGTCCTCGCCGGCATCGTCGCGATCGCGCTCCGCTCGATCGGCTTCGTCGCGAAGCTCCTCTACGAGGCGATCGAGGAGATCGACCGCGCCCCCGTCGAGGCGATCACGGCGACCGGTGCGGGCCGGGCGCAGGTGGTGACCTTCGGCATCGCGCCCCAGGTGCTGCCCGCGTTCGCCGGTATCTCGGTCTTCCGCTGGGACATCAACATCCGCGAGTCCACCGTGCTCGGGCTGGTCGGGGCGGGCGGGATCGGGCTCGAGCTGCAGTCGTCGGTCAACGTGCTCGCGTGGCCGCAGGTGACGATGATCTTCATCCTGATCCTCGCGACCGTGGTGGTGAGCGAGGCCATCTCGGCACGCGTGCGGCACGCGATCATCTGAGGGAGGACAGGATGAACCCCACCCCGGACCGACTGATCCTGGCCGGCGCGCGGCTGTTCGACGGCAGCGGCTTCGAGCCCGTCGTCGAGCGCGCGGTCGTGGTGGAGCGCGGCCGGATCGGCGCCCTGATCCCCGAGGGGCGGCACCCGGCCGAGGCGACGGTCCTGCGGCTCGACGGGCTCACGCTGCTGCCGGGGCTCATCAACTGCCACATCCACCTCTGCCTCGGCGCCGAGGCGGACCCGGTGCGCGCGCTCGCCGAGGAGCCGCCGGCGGCCACCGCGATCAAGGCGGTGGTGCGCGCGCGGCAGACCGTCGCCGCGGGGGTCACGACCGTCCGCGACCTCGGGGGGCGTGACGGCGTCGCGCTGGCGGTCCGCGACGCCGTGCGCGCCGGGCTCGTCCCGGGGCCGCGGGTGCTCGCCGCGGCGCAGGGCATCTGCATGACCGGCGGGCACGGCTGGCGCTTCGCCCGCGAGGCGGACGGGCCCGACGAGGTGCGGCGCGCCGTGCGCGAGCAGCTCAAGGCCGGCGCCGACGTCATCAAGCTCCTCGCCACCGGCGGCGTGCTGACGCCGGGCGTGGAGCCGGGCTCCCCGCAGCTCACGCCCGAGGAGATCCGCGCGGCGATCGACGAGGCGCGGAAGGCGGGGCGCCGGACCGCGGCGCACGCGCAGGCCGAGGCCGGGATCGCCGCGTGCGTGGACGCCGGCATCACGACGATCGAGCACGGCATCTTCCTCAGCGAGCCGATCGCGGCGAGGATGGCGCGGGAGGGCATCGCGCTGGTCGCGACGCTCGTCGCCCCGCAGGCGATCGTCGCCGGCGGGATCGCCGCGGGCATCCCCGAGTTCGCGGTGCGGAAGTCCGAGGCGGTGCGCGCGCGGCACCTGGAGAGCTTCCAGCTCGCGCTCCGGCTCGGCGTCCCGATCGCCGCCGGCACCGACGCGGGCACGCCGCTCAACCCGCACGGCTCGATCGTGCCCGAGCTCGAGCTGATGGTCCAGGCGGGCATGACCCCGCTGGCGGCGATCAGCGCGGCGACGTCGGTGGCCGCGCGCGTCCTCGGGCTCGAGGCGGAGACGGGGCGCATCGCGCCCGGGCTCGCCGCCGACCTGATCGCCGTCGCCGGCAACCCGGGGGAGCGGATCGGCACGCTCGCCGACGTGCGCCTGGTCCTCGCCGGAGGGCGGATCGTGCTGAACCGGCTCGGAGCGGCGCGGTGAGCCGCGTGCTGCGCCGCGGCTGGACGAGCGCCGAGGGCTGGCGCGACACGAGGCTCGGCATGTGGGCGTGGCTCCTCCAGCGCGCCGCGGCGGTTGCGCTGCTGGTCGTGATCGCGCTCCACCTCGCCAACCCGTTCCGGCGGACGGTCCAGGCGACGCTCCTCGGGCTGGCGCTCCTGCACGCGCTGCTCGGGGTGCGCTCGCTCCTGCTCGACGTCGGCCTGCCGCTCCGCTGGCACCGGGCGCTCTTCGTCCTGGCGCTCGGGCTCGGGGCGGCGCTCTTCGTCCTGGTCTGGGCCTGGCGCTGGTACTAGTGCGAATCGCCGATGCCGGCGGCCCGGGTCCGGACGTAGGCTAGCGGCGATGCTCCGCATCGCGAACTGCTCGGGCTTCTACGGCGACCGCCTCGCCGCGGCGCGCGAGATGGTCGAGGGCGGGCCGATCGACGTCCTGACGGGCGACTACCTGGCCGAGCTCACGATGGCGATCCTCTGGCGCGCGCGCCAGAAGCGGCCCGAGGCCGGGTACGCGACGACGTTCCTCACGCAGATGGAGCAGGTCCTCGGCCGGTGCCTCGAGCGCGGGATCCGCGTGGTCGTGAACGCGGGCGGCCTCAACCCGAAGGGGTGTGCCGAGGCGCTCGCCGCCGTCGCGCAGAGGCTCGGCCTCGCGCCCCGCGTCGCCTACGTCACCGGCGACGACGTGCTCGATCGCCTGGAGGCCTGGCAGGCGCAGGGCCACGCCCTCGCCCACCTCGACCGGGGGATCCCGCTCGCCCAGCTCGGGGCGCCCGTCCTCACGGCCAACGCCTACCTGGGCGGCTGGGGGATCGCCGAGGCGCTCCGGCGCGGCGCCGACGTCGTGATCACCGGCCGCGTGACCGACGCCTCGCTCGTCGTCGGCCCCGCCGCGTGGCGCTTCGGCTGGCGGCGCGACGACTGGGACCGTCTGGCCTCGGCCGTCGTCGCCGGGCACATCCTCGAGTGCGGCGCCCAGTGCACGGGCGGCAACTACGCCTTCTTCCAGGAGGTGCCGACCTACACGGCGATCGGCTTCCCGCTCGCCGAGCTAGAGGAGGACGGCACGTTCGTCGTCACCAAGCACCCGGGCACGGGCGGTCTCGTCTCGGTCGGCACGATCACCGCCCAGCTCCTCTACGAGATCGACGCGCCCCGGTACGCGAACCCCGACGCGACCGCGCGCTTCGACACGATCCGCCTCGAACCCGCGGGCCCCGACCGGGTGCGCGTCTCGGGCGTCCGCGGCGAGCCGCCGCCGGCCACGACCAAGCTCTGCCTCAACTACCTGGGCGGCTACCGGAACGGCGTGACCTTCGTGCTCGCGGGGCTCGACGTCGTCGGCAAGGCCAAGCTGATCGAGGACACGTTCTGGCCGGCCGTGGGCGGGCGCGAGCGCTTCGCCGAGACGGCCGTGAGCCTCGTGCGCTCCGAGCGCGAGGACCCGGAGACGAACGAGGCGGCGTTCGCCTCCCTCAAGCTCACGGTGAAGGACCCGGACCCGAAGAAGGTCGGGCGCGCGTTCAGCAACAAGGCGATCGAGATGGCGCTCGCCCACTACCCGGGCTTCCACCTGACGGCGCCGCCCCAGGAGGAGTCGCCGTACGCCGTCTACTGGCCGGCGCTCGTCCCCGCGGAGCTGGTCGAGCAGGTGGTGCACCTCGAGGGCGAGGCGGTTCCGGTCGCGCCGGTGCTCCCGCCCGCCGCGTGGGCCGGCGTGGACGTGCCCGCGCTCGCGCTCCCGCCCGTGCCCGCGGGTCCGACGGCGCGCGCGCCGCTCGGGCGGCTCTTCGGCGCGCGCTCGGGCGACAAGGGGGGCAACGCGAACCTCGGCGTCTGGGCGCGGCGCCCGGACGCCTACGCGTGGCTGGTGGCCGCGGTCACGCCCGAGCGCCTGCGGCAGCTCCTGCCCGAGTGCCGGGGCCTCGCCGTCGAGCGCCACCTGCTGCCGAACCTCCTCGCCGTGAACTTCGTGCTCCGGGGCCTGCTCGGCGACGGGGTGTCGTCCTCGACGCGGAGCGACCCGCAGGCGAAGTCGCTCGGCGAGTACTTCCGCGCGCGCTGGACGGAGATCCCGCAGGCCCTGCTGTCCTGACCTCGACGCCTCCCGCTACTCCGCCCGGGTGCCGGGCTGCATCAGGACCCGGTGCGGGTCGAGCACGTCGCGCAGGCCGTCGCCGAAGAGGTTGATCCCGAGGGTGGTGACGAAGATCGCCGCGCCCGGGAAGGCGGCGAGCCACCAGTGGGTGAGCATGTAGACGCGCCCCTCGCCGAGCATCGCGCCCCAGGAGGGCGTCGGCGGCTGGATGCCGAGCCCGAGGAAGGACAGGAACGACTCGAGGATGATCATGCGCGCGACCTCGAGGCTCGCCATGACGATGATCGTGTTGACTAGGTTCGGCAGCACGTGGGCCCGTAAGATGCGTCCGCTGCCGAGGCCGAGCGCCCGCGCGGCCAGGACGAACTCGCGCTCGCGGAACTTGAGCGTCTCGGCCCGCACGACGCGTGTGTAGATCGGCCAGCCCGTGAGCCCGAGCACCACGATCATGTTGCCGAAGCCCGGGCCGAGCGCCGCGACCGCGGCGAGCGCGAGCAGCAGGAAGGGGAAGGCGAGCATCACGTCCACGAGGTTACTGATCAGCGTGTCCGCCGCGCCGCGGAAGAAGCCGGCGAGGAGGCCCATGAGCACGCCGAGGACCATCGAGAAGGCCACGGCGAGGGCGCCCGCACTGATCGACACGCGCGCGCCGTAGATGATGCGCGAGAGAGTGTCGCGCCCGAGCGGGTCGGTGCCCAGCGCGTGCTGCCAGGTGCCGCCCGCGCTCCAGACCGGCGGCAGCAGGCGGTCGCCGATGGCCTGGCGGTAGGGGTCGCGCGGCGCGAGCAGCGGCGCGGCGAGCGCGGAGAGGACGGCCACGCCGACGATCGCCGCGCCGACGGCCAGGAAGCGGAGGCGTCGGAGCCGGGGCCGCATCACTCGCGAACGATCGTGGCGTGTGCCGGGCAGGGCCTGTCGCAGGGCACGGCCCCCACGGGTCCGGCTCCGCCACCCACTCGCCCGAACGCCGCGCTGCGCGCGGCGGACGGGACGAGGGGGTCCCACTCCGCACGGCCCCGTGGGAGCCATACCCTGCGCCACCCGCCCGGCCGCGCCGACGCCGTTCGCGAGTGATGCGGCCTAGGCATGGCCCTCGTCGAGGCGGATGCGCGGGTCGAGCCACGTCACCGCGAGGTCGGCCAGGAGGTTGGCGAGCACGATCAGGAACGCGAGCAGCACCACCGCGCCCTGGACGACCGGGTAGTCGTAGGTGTTGATCGCCTTCACGGCGAGCGAGGCGACGCCGG
>MGBU01000064.1 GCA_001790205.1 Candidatus Rokubacteria bacterium GWA2_73_35
CCGGTAGCCGAGCGACCAGAGGACGCCGCAGCGGAGGTTCTCGAACACGCTGAGGCGCGGGAAGAGGTTGGTCACCTGGAAGGAGCGGCTGAGGCCCCGCCGGTTGATCTGGTGGGGACGCAGGTGGGTGACGTCCTCGCCCTTGAGCCGGATGCGCCCGCTCGTCACCGGGTACTTGCCCGTGACCAGGTTGAACAGCGTGGACTTGCCGGCGCCGTTCGGCCCGATGATCGCGTGGCGCAGCCCCGCGGCGATCTCGAGGTTGACGCCGCGGATGATCGCGGTGCGCCCGAAGGACTTGTGGACGTCCGCGAGCTGGAGGGCCGGCGTCATCGGGCGGCGCCCTGGCCCCGGTCGGTGGCCTCGCCGAAGGCCGCGGCCGCGCGCGGCGCGACGCGCCGGAGCGCGAGCACGCCGCCGACGGCGAGCGCGGCGAAGACGAGCCAGGGCGCCGCGCGCGCGACGTCCACGCTCGTCCAGAAGATGCGCAGGCGGGTCCGGCCGGTGGCGGCCGAGGACCAGACGTGGACCATCTCGAGGAGGCCGACGACGCCGACCGCCGTGCCGAGCGCGACCGCGCCGGCGGCCAGGTAGGGGAGCGCGAGGCGGTGCAGGCGCCCGGCGCGGCGCGCCGGCTCGTGCATCATCAGCACGCCGGCGAAGCCGGTCGGGACGAAGAGCACGGTGGCCAGGAACAGGATGCCGAGGTAGAGGAGCCAGATCTCGGTGTAGTCGCTCAGCAGGGACTGCAGGAGGGTGAAGATGATCGCGCCGATGATCGGGCCGACGAAGTACCCGACACCGCCGATGTAGGCCATCACGAGCACGTTGCCGGAGGTGACGAGGTTCACGGTCTCCTCGGTCACGATCTCGTAGTTGACGGCGAGGAGGCCGCCGGCGATCCCGGCGAAGAAGCCGCCCGCGCAGAACGACACGAAGCGCACCGTGCGCTGGCTGTACCCCACGAACTCCGCGCGCTCGGGGTTGTCGCGCACGGCGTTGGCCATGCGCCCGACCGGCGTGCGCGAGAAGGCGTACATCAGCGCGGTCGCCAGGAGCGCCCAGGCGGCGATCAGGTAATAGACCTGGACGTCGGTGGCGAAGTTGAGTCCGGCGATGGCGAGGCCCCGGGTGCGGTTGCCGCTGATGCCCTCCTCGCCGCCGAAGAAGCCCTTGAAGATCAGCGACGACGAGGCGATCAGCTCGCCGATCCCGAGCGAGATCATCGCGAAGACGGTGCCGGCCCGGTTCGTCGAGAAGCTGCCGAACAGGGCGCCGAAGGCGAGGCCGGCCAGGCCGCCGACCAGCGGCAGCAGCGGCACCGGCAGCGCCGCGGGCCCGCCCCCGAGGAGCCTCAGCGCGTGCATCGCGATGAAGCCGCCGAGACCGAAGTAGACCGCGTGGCCGAACGAGAGCATGCCGCCCTGGCCGAGCAGCATGTTGTAGCTCAGCGCGAAGATGATCGCGATGCCCATCTTGTTCAGCACGGCGATCGCGATCGGCGAGGCGAACGCCTGCGGCAGCCCGGCCAGCAGGAGGGCGGTGGTGATCCAGAGCCCGTAGCGCCGGGCGCCGGCGGCCGTGCTGCGGGCGGCGGTCGCGATGGCGACGCTCACGTCTCGCGGGTCCCGAACAGGCCCATCGGCCGGACGACCAGGATCAGCACGAGCAGCAGGTAGGGCAGGATCGGCGCGACCTGCGCGATCGTCACGGTCCAGAGGTCGGCGAACGCGCTCTGCGCCGCGAGCCCGATGCCGAGGGCGGCGGCGGCGTCCTTCAGGGAATAGTTGAGCGCGACCGCGAACGTCTGGAGGACCCCGATCAGGAGCGAGGCGACGAAGGCGCCGGCGAGCGAGCCGAGCCCGCCGATCACGACGACGACGAAGACGATGCTGCCGAGGACCTGGGCCATTCCCGGGAACGTGCCGAGCACCGGGCCGGCGATGACGCCGGCGAGCCCCGCGAGCGCCGAGCCGATGCCGAAGACCACCATGAAGACCCGCGGGACGTTGTGGCCGAGCATGCCGACCATGCTCGGGTGCGTGAGCGAGGCCTGGATGATCAGGCCCGCGCGCGTGCGCGTCAGCACGAGGAAGAGGAAGACGAAGATGCCGACCGAGATCAGGAGCATGAACGACTTGTAGGCCGGGAAGCTCGTCTCGAACAGCGTGAAGAGCGGGAAGTCGAGGAGGGCCGGCACCTCGTAGCTTTTGGCCACGCGGCCCCAGACGAGCTGGACGATCTCCTCGATCAGCACCGCGACGCCGAACGTGAAGATCAGCTCGGCGACGTGGCCGAAGCGGTGGACCCGGCGGAGTCCGTGGCGCTCGACGAGCGCGCCCGC
The DNA here is from genome assembly GCA_001790205.1 of Candidatus Rokubacteria bacterium GWA2_73_35. Lineage (GTDB taxonomy): Bacteria > Methylomirabilota > Methylomirabilia > Rokubacteriales > CSP1-6 > GWA2-73-35. The sequence continues at coordinate 2,345 of MGBU01000064.1, forward strand.
CACGCCGACGAGCGGCGGGGCGAGGACGAGCGCGGGCCAGAAGCCGATGTGACCGGTGAGCGTGAAGGCGAAGTACGCGCCCAGCATGTAGAAGCCCGCGTGGGCGAAGTTCAGCACGCCCATCATGCCGAAGATGAGCGTGAGCCCGCTCGACAGCAGGAACAGCAGCATGCCGAAGACGAGGCCGTTCAGCAGCGAGAAGAAGACGAGCTCGAACACGCCGTCACGGATGGCCGGGCGGCGCCGGCCCCCCCGGGGGGGGGCGCCGGCGCCGCGCGCGGCCCGGGCCTACGCGCCCGGCCGCTCCATCTTGCAGCTCGTGGGCAGGGTGGCCTTGTCGAGCTCGACCCTCGACTCGTTCACCAGGCCGAAGCCCGAGTTGTCGTAGTCGAAGACGATGTTCTTGTCCGTGTGCACGGAGATGTAGATCGGCATCTGGAGCTGGTGGTCGGCCTTGCGCATGACCACGCGGTCGCCGTTGAGCGTCGTGTACTCGGCGCCCTCCAGCGCGGCGGCCACCTTGTCCGCGTCCGTCGTCTTGGCGCGGTTGATCGCCTGCGCGAGCATCTCGAGGCCGGTCAGGATGCGCGGCTGGTTGACGTCGTTCTTGGGGTAGAGCTTCTTGTACGCCGTGTAGTAGGCCGCGGCGTCCGTGGGCGCCTTCGGGTTGGGCGCCGGGCTCTCGTGCACCAGGCGGATCCGGTCGACGCCGGCGGCGCCGATCGCGGCGGTGACCCCGTCGGACGCCGCGTAGTACGTGTAGAACGGCACCTTCAGCCCGGCCTCGTTCGCCGCCTTCGCCAGGTTGATCATGTCCGCGCCCCAGTTGCCGGTGATCACGGCGTCGGCGCCGGAGGCGATGATCTTCTGGACGTACGGCGAGAAGTCCTTGACCTTGCCGATCGGGTGCAGCTCGTTGCCGACGATCTTGAGGTCCGGCCGCTTCTGGCCGAGCATCTTGACCGCGGCCTCGGCCACCGCCTTCCCGAACGAGTAGTCCTGCCCGATGATGTAGATCTTCGTGAGCTTCTTGTTCTGCTTGATGATGTCGGTGAGGGCGGCCATCTTCATGTCGGCGTTGGCGTCGAAGCGGAAGTGCCAGTACTGGCACTTCTCGTTCGTCAGCGCCGGGTCCACCGCCGAGTAGTTGAGGTAGAGGATGCGGTCCTTCGGGTTGCGCTGGTTGTGCTTGAGGACCGCGTCCGAGATCGCGTGGGCGACCCCCGAGCTGTTGCCCTGGAACACGAAGCGGATGCCCTCGCTGATGACCTTCTTGAGCTGGACCAGGCTCTCCTGCGGGCTCACCTTGTTGTCGAACCCCACGATCTCGAGCTTCTTGCCGAGCACGCCGCCCGCCTTGTTGATGCGCTCGGCGGCCATGCGGAACTGGTAGAGGCCGTTCTCGCCGGTGGCCGCGAACGGCCCGGAGAGCGGGTCGATGTAGCCGATCTTGATGGTCTCCTGCGCCTGGGGAGGAGCCCCGGCCGGCAGCGCCACCATCAGGAGCGCGAGAGCGACGAGCAGCAGGTGTCGTAGCGCCATACCCTGGTTCCTCCTCCGCTGGGTCCCTCGTGGCTTGTCAGGTCACGCGACGGGGCCTGAGTGTCACCCGGCGACCCGGGCCCCGTCAAGGGCCGTCTGCGTCAGGCGCCGACGAAGCGGACGAAGGCCTCGGCGATCGTGATCGAGACGGACCCGCCGCCCGGCTTGGCGCCGCGCAGGTCGTGCCCGGCCCCGTCGAGGGCCCAGAGCGCCGTGCGCGCCGGGATGCGCTGCCGGGCCGCCTCGAGCTCGTCGAGCGAGCCGAACGGGTCGCGCGAGCCGTGGACGAAGAGCGCGGGCGTCCTGAGCTCCGCGAAGTGCGCGATCCGCAGCTCGCCGGGGCGGCGCGGCGGGTGGAGGGGGTAGGCGAGCAGGAGCAGGGCGTCCACCAGCCGGGGCTCGCTCGCGGCGAGGATGCTCGCCTGACGGCCGCCGTAAGAGTGGCCGCCGAGGAACACGCGCCCCGCCAGGCTCGCGCGCAGCGACTGCGCCGCCTGGCGCAGGCCCTCGCGGTCGGCCGCCGCGCTCGCGGGCGAGGGCGGCCCGGTCGGCCGCGCCCGGCGGAAGGGCAGCTCGTAGCGCAGCACGGAGAGGCCGGCGGCCGCGAAGGCCTCCGCGAGCGCGAGGAGCAGGGGCGCATCGGAGCCCGTGCCCGCGCCGTGGGTGAGCACAAGCCCGTCGCCCGCGGGCGCCGGCGGCCGCGCGAGCGCCGTCACGGCGCCGGCCCCACGACGCGGAACACCGGGTGGCGGTGCGCCTCGGCGCGGAACGCCGCGAGGTCGGAGCCGGGCGCCGCATCGAAGTAGGGCCGCGTGATCGGCACCTCGGCGACGTAGCGTCGGAGCACGGGCGCGCTCTCCTCGGGCCCGGCCTCGGCGATCGCCACGTGCTCGACGCGCCCGCCGCGCGCGAGCGTCACGCGGCCGGCGGCGCGCGCGTTCTTCACCCAGGCGACCTCGCCGTACGGGGCGACGAGCCAGCGCCGGCCGGCGTCCTCGACGAGCGTCACGGGCGTGGAGTGCGCGCGCCCGGTCGTGCGGCCGCGGACGGTGAGCAGCCAGGTGCGCCGCGGCCCGAGCCCCAGGCGCAGGAGCGCGCGCACGAGCCGGTTCAGCAGACGGCGCGGGACGCTCCGACGGTAGGTCGCCGCCACCGCGCCGTCACGGGATGCGGCGGTAGAGGACGTGGCGCCGGTTCGTCGTGAACGGGCGCACCTGCCCGGGCCAGCGCCCCTGGTCCACGGCGCGGGCCCACGCCTCGCTCGTCAGCACTTCGGGGCTGTCGACCGCGTAGAGCGCGCTGTAGCGCGGCTCGCGCTCGGCGACGATCGTCTTGCGCTCGCCGCCGATGATCAGCGTCACGGGCTCGGCCCGGAAGCGCGCCACCGCGACGACGCCCGGCACGCGGAGCAGCAGGGGCACGTGCTCCTGGTCGTACACCTCGTTGAAGAGCGCCTCCTTCGCGGGCTCGACGTCCATCGCGGCGCTGAACAGGTACCGGGTCTGAAGCGGCATGGGGGATCCTCCTTGACCGGCATTATCACCCGGGACCGGCGCCGGGGTCAGCGGCCGTGTCCGCCGACGAGCTCGCCCCGGGCCAGCGCGAGGTGGTGCGGCCCGCCGGGGATCGGCTCAGCCCTGGCCGCGTACGCCTCCATCCGCTCGAGCTCGGCGGCGTGGGGCCGGAGCATCGCGTCGAGCGCCCGGGCCGTGCGGCCCTCGCCGGTGACGTCCATGACGAGGCCGCCGTCCACCGGACGGGCGCTGACGCGCGCGCGCAGCACGACCTCGTTCATGTCGATCAGGTGCTGGCGCAGGCGCTCGAGGCTCACCCGGCTCCAGTCGGTCGCGGGGTCGGCGTCGAGGAGGCGGACGACCTCCGCGAGGGCGGCGAACGCCGCCTGGCCGGGCTCGGTGGGCGCCGCGCCGGGGGGCATCGCGGCGTGGGGCATCGCGGGATGCTGGGCGGAGACGGCGTGGGCCGTGAGCGCCGCCGCGAGGGCGGCGGCGAGCGCGAGGAGAAGCGTCCGCTTCATGGTGGCCTCCCGGGGTTTGACAGCACCCAACGACAGTCTATAGATTCCAGGGCGTGGGGGGCATCGGCTTCCGGAACGGGGCGGGCGTGGCGCTGGCGGCGGTCCTCCTGGCCGGCTGCGTCACGGCGCCCGAGTACAAGGACCCGCTCGCCGCCTTCAAGCAGGCGCAGGCCCCGAAGGAGGGGCCGTACGCGGGGCTCGCCCTGCGCGTGATCCTCTCCGAGAACACGCAGAAGTCCATGGGCCACATGGACTCGACCAACCGGATGTCGGTCGCCTGGGGCGGGCGCGCCGACTACGAGCCGCGGCAGCTCACCGACCGGCTCAGGGAGCTGCTCGAGCGCCGGTTCCGGAGCGTCACGATCGTGACGGACGCGGGCGCGCCGGGCTCGCCCCGCGCCGACCTGACGATGGTCTTCGACGCGCGCGTCACGATCGGGACCGTGTCGTTCACCCAGAACACCGTCGAGCTGGCCGGCATCTTCACGGACGACGCGCAGCAGCCGGTCGAGACCGTGACGGGCAAGGGCACGACGACCGTGCCGTGGCCCGCGTTCATCCCGAGCTTCCCCGAGGCGTTCACGCAGGCGTTCACCGAGTTCGAGAAGAGCCTGGACGGCGCGGGGAAGCTCCGCGAGCTCGTCGCCGCGCGCGCAACCGGGCGCAAGACCGCCGCGCGCCCCGGCGCGCCGGCCGACCCCGCGGCGCTCGCCAGCCGCGTGCGCGGCCTGCCCGGGCGCGCCTGGGCGCTCGTCGTCGGCATCAACCGCTACCGCCACGCCGAGCCGCTCAACTACGCGGTCAACGACGCGCGCGCCGTCGCCGGCGCGCTCGGGCGCCTCGGGTTCAGCGACGTGCGCGTGCTGCTCGACGAGCAGGCCACGAAGGCCGCGATCGAGCAGACGATCTACGGCGACCTGAAGGACAAGATGGGGCCGAGCGACCGGCTCTTCGTCTTCTTCGCGGGCCATGGCATCAGCGTGCCGCTGCCGCGCGGGGGCGAGGAGGGCTACCTGATCCCGGTGGACGGCGACCCGGAGCGCCCCGAGCTGACCGCGATCCCGATGGACGAGATCAAGAAGATGGGCAAGCGCGTGCCCGCCAAGCACATCTTCTTCGCCATCGACTCGTGCTTCTCGGGCTTC
>MGBU01000065.1 GCA_001790205.1 Candidatus Rokubacteria bacterium GWA2_73_35
CGGCCAGCGCGTCTTCTACTTGCAGGCGCGCCAGGGACGGCGGCTCGTCACGCTCAAGTGCGAGAAGGAGCACGTGCGCGCGCTCGGCGAGCACTTCGCCGGGCTGCTCGGCAAGCTGCCCCCCGTGACGGGCCCCGTGCCGCGCGAGCCGTCGCTGGTCGAGCCGGTCGACGCCGCGTGGGACGTGGGCGCGCTCGGCGTGGGCTGGGACGAGGCCGCCGACCGCGTCGTGGTCGAGGCGCGCGAGTCGGTGGAGCCCGAGGAGGAGGCCGCGCCGGCGCGCGCGCGCTTCAGGATCACGCGCGCCCAGGCCGCGGCGTTCGTCGCGCGGGCCCAGGCGCTCGCGCGCGCGGGCCGGCCGCTCTGCCCCATGTGCCGGCAGCCCGTGAGCCCCGGGGGCCACGCCTGCCCGCAGGGCAATGGGCACGTCCTCCACTGAAGCGCTCGCCCTCCTCGCGCGCGGCGCGATCACGGTGAAGGGCCGGATGCCGTGGAGCACGAACGTGACGCTCCTCGTCGAGCTCGCGGCGGACGGCGTCACGGGGCGCGCGGTCTACAAGCCCGCGCGCGGCGAGCGGCCGCTCTGGGACTTCCCGCCGGGGCTCTGGAAGCGCGAGCTCGCCGCCTACCTCCTCTCGGAGGCGCTCGGCTGGGGGCTCGTGCCGCCCACGGTCGCCCGCGAGGGCCCGCTCGGCGAGGGCGCGCTCCAGCTCTTCGTGGACGCCGACTTCGAGCAGCACTACTTCACGCTCCTCGAGGACCCGGCGCGCCACGCCGAGCTCCGGCGGATCTGCGCCTTGGACCTCGTCGCGAACAACGCCGACCGCAAGAGCGGCCACTGCCTGCTGGGCCGCGACGGCCGCGTCCGGGCAATCGACAACGCCCTTTGCTTCCACGTCGAGCCGAAACTCCGCACGGTGATCTGGGAGTTCGGCGGCACGCCGATCCCGCTTCCGCTGCTCGACGACCTCCGGCGGCTCCTCGCCGGCGGTCTCCCGGCGCCGCTCGCCGCGCTGCTCCTGCCTCCCGAGCGGGAGGCGCTGCTCGCGCGGGCGCAGGCGGTCGTGGAAGACGGCGAGTTTCCAGAGGATACTAGCGGACACCGGTACCCGTGGCCGCTCGTCTGAGTGGCAATGGACAGATCGCGTTGTCGAGGGGCGCCACGGCTGCGCCGCGGCGCCCCGAGGGCTGGGGGGCTTGGGGGGCGCCCGGAGCCCCCCATGTACTGAGGCGGCCGCGCGGCGGGGAGGGGACACGCTGATGAGCGGAACGGTCGGATTCGTCGGGCTCGGGCGGATGGGGCTGCCGATGGCGACGAACCTCGCCCGGGCCGGCGTCCGGCTCGTGTGCCACGACACGAGCCCCGCGGCGGGCGTGGCGGCGGCGGCGCTGGCGGGCGCGAGCGTGGTCGGCTCCGCGGGGGAGGTCGCGGCCCGCGCGGACGTCCTGTTCACGTGCCTGCCGAACAACGACGTCGTGCGCGCCGCCTACCTCGGGCCCGGCGGCGTCGCCGGCGGCGCGCGGCCCGGCCTGGTCACGTGCGACTGCTCGACCGTCGGCCCCGAGGTGACGACGGAGATCGCCGCGGCGCTCGCGGCCCGGGGCGTCACCCACATGGACACGCCCATGCTCGGCTCCGAGCCCCAGGCGGTGGCGGGCGAGATCTTCTTCATCGTGGGCGGCGACCGGGCGAAGGTCGACACCGTCCTCCCGTACCTCGCGCACATGGGCACGCGCCACGTGTACGTCGGGCCCGCGGGCACGGGGAACCGGATCAAGCTGATCCACAACGGCCTCGCCGCCGTGACGGCAGTCGCCGTCGCTGAGGCGCTCGCGGTGTGCGTGGCCTCGGGCGTCGACCGGGACACGTTCTACGAGGTCGTGCGGCAGGGCGGCGGGATGGCCTACGGCACGTACTTCGAGCGCCGCGCCAAGCGCGTCCTCGATGGTGACTTCAGCCCCACGTTCACGCTCGAGCTGATGCGCAAGGACGCGGCCCTCGCGCTGGCGCTCGCCGGGGCCGTGAAGGTGCCGGCGCCGCTGCTCGAGGAGACCCGGCGCACCTACGACGAGGCGGTGACGCGGGGCTGGGGCCGGGAGGACTTCTCGGCGGTCACGCACGTGGTCGAGCACCGGATCGGGCGGGCGCTGTCGGCGGGGTAGCGCGCGGGGGGCGGCGAATGCAGGTGCTGATCATCGAGGACGAGAAGGACCTCGCCGAGGTCTTCCGCGAGTTCGTGGCGGAGCTCGGCCACGAGGGGAGCGTCGCCCTGAGCGCCGAGGCCGCGCTCGAGAAGCTCGCGGGCGAGCAACCCGACGCGATCCTCCTGGACGTCCGCCTGCCCGGCCTCAGCGGGCTCGACTTCCTCGACCTGCCCACCGTGCGCGAGTCCGGCGTGCCCGTCGTCGTCGTCTCGGGCGTGGCCACCGAGGACGAGGCGCGCCGGTGCCTCAAGCTCGGCGCGCTCGACTTCATCCGCAAGCCCGTGTCGATCGAGCGGCTCGGGGCGGTGCTCACCTACGTCGAGCCCTTCGCCCGCGCGCGGCGGCGCGCCGAGGGCTGGCTCGGCGTCGAGCGGCGGCTTGAGCCGCGGGTGGCCGTCGAGCTGCCCGTGCGCGTCGTCACGGACGAGGGGGCCGAGGAGGAGGGCACGTGCCTCGAGCTGAGCGTGACCGGCATGCGGCTGCTCGTGCGCGCGCGACTCCAGGCCGGCGAGGCGATCAAGCTCGCATTCACGCCAGGCGACGGCGGCCCGCCGATGAAGGTCGTCGGGCTGGTCGTCCGCGCGAGCGGCGGGGACTTCGGCCTCTGGTTCCTCGACCTCCTGCCCGAAGAAGCGCAGCGCCTCGCGGCCGCCGTGCGCGGGCTCCGCGAGCGCGGCCGCGGCGCCGCCGCCCGCTAGCGACGCTCGCGCGATCCCTCCCGCACGTGCCCCGGGGGGCCTCATGCAGGACCCACGCCCGCTAGCTCGCCGCGTCGCGGCCGTCGAGGATCTCGAGCAGCGCGGCGTTGACCGCGGGCGCGGCCTCCCAGGCCGCCCAGTGGCCCGCGCCCTCCAGCACGCGGAAGTCGAGGCCGGGCTCCCACGCGGCGAGCGTGCGCCGGCGCTCCTCGAGGTACGGGACCGCGAAGACGTCGCGGCCGCCCCAGATCCCCGCGAGCCGCGCCCGCACGCGCGGCAGCGCGCGCAGCAGCACGTCCGACTCCGGGATCCCGGCGGACCTGAAGCGCGCGCGGCGGACGTTGTCCTGCTGGACGCGCACCGCGAGGTCGTCCGCCGCCGCCGGGTCGGCGAGCATGAGCGCGCGCAGGTTCGCGCGGTGGACCTCACGGGCCTCGTCCGCGGTCGCCGCGGGCGCGGGGCGGCGCAGCGCGGGCAGCGGAGCGCGGGGCAGGCCCAGGCCGTTCGGGCCGAGCAGCACGAGCGTGCCGACGCGCGCGCCGGCGCGCGCCGCGACCAGGCCCGCGATGATGCCACCGAAGGAGAACCCGGCGAGGTCGAGGGGCGCGGGCGGCGGGACCGCGGCGTCGAGCCACGCCGCGACGAGGTCGGCGAGGCCGTCGGCCGTGTGGGGCTCGGGCGGCGCGTCGGAGTCGCCGAAGCCCGGCATGTCGGGGACCAGCACGCGGCGGCGCGCCGCGAGCGGCTCGACGTTGCGCAGCCAGTGGGTCCAGGCGCCCGAGGCGCCGTGCAGGAGCACGAGCGGGCGCCCGGCGCCCCACGCCCGCCACACGAGGCGCCCGGCGCCGCACGGGGCGCTCCGCCGCTCGGCCCGGGCCTCGAGCCGCTCGATCACAGCACGCGCGTGGCGCCCTCGGCGCCGCGCGCGACGAGGCGGAGCGCGCCGCCCGCGACGTCGAGCACGGTCACGGAGCAGTGGTCGGGCGAGAACACGATCACCCGGTCGTCGTCGAGCGCCGCGCCCACCGCGACGTTGATCGCCACGAAGTGCGTCACGACCACGCTCGGCTCGGCGATCGCGGCGAGCGCCGCGAGGACCGCGCCGCGCCAGGCGGAGAGGTCGGCGTCGAGCGCGGGCCAGCGGGCGGTCACGATGCCCCGCAGCCACTCGCCCCGGCGCGGGAGGTCCGGCTCGCACGACGGGATCTCGGCGACGGCGGGCTCGACGCGCGCCGCGCGCTCCCAGCGGCGCTCGAGCGGCGCCGCGGTCTCGCGCGTGCGGCGGAGCGGGCTCGTCACGATCGGCAGGGGGCCGAGCGGGCCGAGCCGCTCGGCGACCGCCTCGGCCTGCGCGCGCCCCTCGGGGGCGAGCGCGGGGTCGAAGGCCTCGGCGAAGCTGGCCGCGGCGCGGCCGTGGCGCACCAGGTAGAGGCGGACCATGCGCCGTCCACTCTACCGCATCCGCCCGGCCGCAGGGTCGGCGGCGAGTTGCGCCTGCGGGTGCCGGGGGCTATGATGCGCGCGCGCGGCTCCGAGGGGCGCGCGCCACTCGATCGTGAGGCGGGAGGTCAGACATGCGCAGGACGACGAACGCGCTCGTGCTCGTGCTCGCGATGCTCCTGGTGCTCGCGCTGCCGCCGGGCGCGGCGCACGCGCAGAAGAAGACCCTGGTCGTGGCGCTCAACCAGGACCCGGACATCCTCGACCCCACGCTGTCGCGCACGTACGTGGGGCGCATCGTCTACGCCCAGATGTGCGAGAAGCTCTACGACATCGACGAGGGCCTGCGGATCTTCCCGCAGCTCGCCGCGGACCTGCCGACGTTCACGGACGGCGGCAAGACGGTGACGATCAAGCTGCGCCCGGGCGTCCGGTTCAACGACGGCACGCCGATGGACGCCGCCGCAGTCCAGTTCTCGCTCGACCGGCACCGGACGCTCAAGGGCTCGAACCGGCGGAGCGAGCTCGTGTCGATCACCGACGTCGAGGTGGTCGATCCGCTCACGGTGCGGATCCGGCTCAAGACGCCGTTCTCGCCGATCGTCGCCGCGCTGGCCGACCGCTCGGGCATGCCCGTCTCGCCGGCGCAGGTGCAGAAGCTCGGGGAGAAGTTCGGCACCGCGCCGGTCTGCGTCGGGCCGTGGACCGTCGTGGAGCGCGTGCCCCAGGACCGGATCGTCCTCGAGAAGTCCCGGCACTACTTCGACCCCGGGCAGGCGCGCTTCGACCGGATCGTGTTCCGCATCATCCCCGACGACAACGTGCGGCTCGCCAACCTGCGCTCGGGCGACATCGACCTGATGCACCTGGTGGGGCCGACGGACGCCGCGAGCCTGCGCCGCGAGGGCCGCTTCGAGGTCGCGAGCGTGACCGGCCTCGGCTACCAGGGGATCACGATCAACATCCACAACAAGACCGGCAAGCACGCGCCCCGCGGCGACCTCGGCACCCCGCTCGCCAACGACGGACGCGTGCGCGAGGCGTTCGAGCTGGCGCTCGACCGCGAGGTGCTCAACCAGGTCGTGTGGGACGGCCAGTACACGCCGGGCTGCACGCCACTGTCTCCGGTGAGCCCGTTCTACGACAAGGGCCGCAAGTGCCCGGGCCGCGACCTCGCGCGGGCGAAGAAGCTGCTCGCGGAGGCCGGCCTCGCCGGCGGCTACGCGTTCGAGCTGGTCATCGTCAACAACCCGCAGCAGCGGCGCGTCGGCGAGGTGATCCAGGGCATGGCCCGCGAGGCCGGGTTCAACGTGAGCCTCCGGCCCCAGGAGTTCGCCTCCGCGCTCAAGGACAACGACGACGGCAAGCACCAGGCGTTCCTCATCGGCTGGAGCGGCCGCGTGGACCCGGACGCCAACATCCACCAGGCTCACTCGTGCGGCGGCAGCCTGAACCAGTCCAACGTCTGCGACGAGGCGATCGACGCGCTCCTGAACCGGGCGCGCGTGGTGAGCGACCACGCCCAGCGCGCGGCGCTCTACCGCGAGGCGATCGAGAAGATCGTGGCGCGCCGGAACATCGTCTACATCTACCACCTGAACTACATCGTGGCGTTCCCGAAGGCGCTCAAGGGCTACAGGGCGGCGCCCGACGGGCTGGTGCGGATCAAGGGGACGTCCTGGCAGTAGCGGAGGGCCGCGGCGCCGGGGGCGCCGCGGCGTAGGGCGCGTGCTCGACTACCTGCTCCAGCGCGGGCTCCTGTCCCTCGTCACGCTCGCGGTGATCAGCCTGGTCGTGTTCACCGGCGTGCGCCTGATCCCGGGGGACCCCGCGCGCGTGCTCGCCGGCACCGACGCCGACGAGGCGGGGCTCGACGAGGTCCGCGAGAAGTACGGGCTCAACGACCCGATCCCCGTCCAGTACCTGCGCTGGGTCGGGCTCGCGCTGCGGGGCGACCTCGGCGAGTCGATCCGCACGCGCGAGCCGGTGGCGCGCACGGTGGCGATGAAGCTCCCCATCACGCTCGAGCTGGCGAGCCTGTCGCTCCTCGTCGCCCTCGCGATCGCGATCCCCGCCGGCGTGTTCGCCGCGCTCCGGCGCAACACCGCCTGGGACGCGCTGGCCAACGGCGTCTCGCTCTGCGGGCTCAGCGTCCCGAACTTCTGGCTCGGCATCATGCTGATCCTGCTCGTCTCGGTGCGGCTCGGCTGGCTGCCCGCCTCGGGGTTCGTGCCGCTCCTCGAGGACCCCCTCGGCAACGTGAAGCGCATGCTCATGCCCGCCTTCGTGCTCGGCACGGGCCTCGCCGCCGTGCTGATGCGGCAGACGCGCAACGCCATGATCGAGGTCATGAGCGCGGACTACATCCGCACCGCGTACAGCAAGGGTCTCCGCCAGCGCGCGGTGGTGCTCCGCCACGCGATCCGCAACGGCCTGATCCCCGTCGTCACGATCCTCGGGCTCCAGATGGGCGCCCTCATGAGCGGCGCCGTCGTGACCGAGCAGATCTTCGTCGTGCCGGGCTTCGGGCGGCTCATCGTCGAGGCCGTCTTCACCCGCGACTACCCGCTCGTGCAGGGCGTCGTGCTCATCACCGCGAGCGCGTACGTGCTCATCAACCTCCTCGTGGACCTGTCGTACTCGCTGCTGAACCCGCGGATCCGGATCCGGGGCGCGGCGCGTGGGGCCTGACGGGACGCCCGGCGGGTGGCTCGCGCGCGGCTGGCGGCGCGCGCGCCGCCGGCCGGCGTCGGTCGCCGGCGCGCTCGTGGTGCTGGGGTTCGTCGTGCTGGCGCTCGGCGCGCCCTGGATCGCGCGGACCGACCCCCTCAAGATCGACTGGAGCCAGATCCGCAAGCCGCCGAGCCTCGCGCACCCGTTCGGCACCGACGACCTGGGGCGCGACGGACTCGCCCGGGTCGTCTGGGGCACGCGCATCTCGATGCAGGCCGGCGTGTTCTCGATCCTGTTCGCGATCGCGATCGGGGTGCCGACGGGCCTGGTCGCGGGCTACTACCGCGGTGCGCTCGACGGCGTGGTGATGCGCCTCACCGACGCCTGGCTCGCGTTCCCCTTCCTGATCCTGGCGATCGGGCTCGTGACGATCCTCGGGCCGTCGCTCGTCAACGCGACGCTCGCGATCGGCCTCGGCGCCACGCCCACGTTCATCCGGCTCACGCGCGGCCTCGTGCTCGCCGCGCAGGAGGAGGACTACGTGCAGGCGGCGCGGGCGCTCGGCGGCGGCGACGCGCGGCTGATGGCGCGGCACATCCTGCCGAACGTCGTGAGCGCGATCCTCGTGCAGGCGACGGTCTCCGTCCCGACGGCGATCATCGCGGAGGCCGTGCTGTCCTTCCTCGGGCTCGGCGTGCAGCCGCCGGCGCCGAGCTGGGGCACCATGCTGAACGCGGCCCAGCAGTTCCTCGAGTCGGCGCCCTGGATGGCGTGGTGGCCGGGGCTCGCGATCTTCTCGCTGACGCTCGCGTTCAACCTGGCGGGTGACGGGCTCCGCGACGCGCTCGACCCGCGGGACTACTAGGCGTGGACGCGCTCGAGGCCGACATCCGCCGCTGGTACGTCGAGCGGTTCCTGCTCTCGGTTCGTGAATCCGTGCGCCGACGCCCCCGCTCACGCCAGGGTCTTTAGGACCGCCTCGAACACCTCGAGCGTGCGCGCCACGTCGGCCTCGGTGTGGGCGAGCGAGACGTAGATCTTCGAGGCGCCCTTGACGACGCCGCGCGCGAGGCAGCCCGCGTTGAACGCCTTCATCCGGCGGCCGTCGGCCGTGAGCATCGCGCGGTGGTCGGTGACCGGCCGGTCGGTGAAGACGACGTCGAAGACCGTCGTCTCGCCGATCACCTGGGCGGGCAGGCCCGAGCGCCGCACGAGGTCGGCGAGCCCGTCGCGGAGCGCCGCCCCCGTCGCGTGGAGCCTCGCGTACGCGCCGGGCTTCGCCAGCTCCGCGAGCGTCGCGAGCCCTGCGACCGCGGCGATCGGGTTGCCGTTCAGCGTGCCGATCTGCGCGATGAACTCGGGCGTCCCCTCGAGCCGCGGGTCGAAGGCGCGCAGGATGTCCTCGCGCCCGCAGACCGCCGCCAGCGGGAAGCCGCCGCCCACGATCTTGCCGTAGGCCGCGAGGTCCGGGACGACGCCGTAGCGCTCCTGCGCGCCGCCCCACGCGAAGCGGAAGCCGGTGACGACCTCGTCGAAGACGAGCGGGATCCCGTGGCGCGCGGTCGCGGCGCGCAGGCCCTGGAGGAACCCGGGCGCGGGAGGGATCAGGCGCTGGAAGGGCTCGACGATCACCGCGGCGAGCGCGCCGCCGTGCGCCGCCAGGAGGGCTTCGACCGTCGGGAGATCGTTGTAGGGCGCGATCAGCACCTCGCCCTCGATCGCCTGCGGGATGCCCGCGGAGTCCGGGGTGGGCGCGGGGAAGGCCTTCGGCGAGCGGGGCGACGAGCTCATCAGCGCGTAGTCGTGGCTGCCGTGGTAGCCGCCCTCGAACTTCATGATCTTGTCGCGCTTGCGGAAGGCGCGCGCGGCGCGGAGCGCGAAGAACGTCGCCTCGGTGCCCGTGGACGTGAAGCGGATCTGCTCGGCGCAGGGCACGGCGCGGCAGATCTCGTCGGCCAGGCGCACGATCGGCTCGCTGACCATGTAGTAGGTCGAGCCGTCCTCGATCTGGGTGCGGACGGCCTCGACCACGGCCGGGTGCGCGTGGCCGAGGATCAGCGGGCCCGAGCCGAGGAGGTAGTCGATGTACTCGCGCCCGCTCACGTCCCACACATGCGAGCCCCGGCCGCGCCTGACGACGAACGCCAGCTCGTCGGGAAAGCGCGAGGAGCCGAGCACGCCGCCCGGCAGGCGCTGCGCGGCCAGCTCGAGCAGCCGCCGCTCCTCGGGGGACCGCGCGCGGGACGCCTCGCTCATGCGCCGCCTCGCGCGGTGAGGTCGGGCCAGAGCAGGTCGGCGCCGCGCGTGAGGACGGTGCGCCCGAGCACCACGGCCCAGCGGCTCTCGCTCCCGAACTCGGCGCGCCAGGACCAGAGCCGGCGCGTCGCGAAGTGGAGCGAGTGCTCGTAGGTGAAGCCGAGCGCGCCGTGCACCGCGTGGGCGATCGCCGCGCCGACGCCCGCGGCCTCCCCGGTGCGGACCTTCGCGGCGGCGGCCTCGAAGGCGGGGCCGCGGCGGTCGGCGGCGCGGAAGGCGTGGGCCGCGGCCGTGCCCGCCGCGGCCACGTGGCCCGCGAGGACGGCGAGCTGCTGCTGGATCGCCTGGAAGCTCCCGATCGCCCGGCCGAACTGGCGGCGCTCGCCCGCGTAGCGCACGGCCTGCTCGAGGACGCTCTCGAGCGCGCCGGCCATCTGCGCCGCGCGCACGAGGGCGCCGTAGACCTGGAGCGCGTCGGGGCCGAGCCCCGCGGCGGCGGGCGCCGAGGCGAGGACCGGCGCTCCGTCGAACACGAGCGTGTCGCGGGGCTCGAGGGCGAGGTTCCGGCCGGGCGTCACGCGCGCCGCGCCCGCGGCGACGAGCGCGACCGTCGGGCGCCCGCCCGCTTCCGCGAGGGCGACGACGTGACCGGCCCGGGCGCCCCACGGCACGCGCGTCGCGGTGCCCTCGAGCGCGGCGCCCTTGCGCGCGAGCCTGAGCGACTCGTCCGCGCGGACCGGCGCGAGCGTCAGCGGCCCCATCGGCACCTCGAGCCCGGCGCCCGCGAGGAGCCAGCCGGCGACGATGGTCTCGGCGAGCGGCACGGGGGCGGCGTGGCGGCCGGCGGCGCGCACCACGACTTCCGCGTCCTCCCAGCAGCCGCCGGCGCCGCCCTGCGCCTCGGGCACGAGCGGCAGCGTGAGCCCGCCCTCCTCGAGCGCGCGCCAGAGCTTCTCGGGCCAGGCGCCCTTCTCCGCCGCCTCGAGCGCTTCCTTCGTCACGAGGTCGCCGAAGAGGCGCGTGACCGTGTCGGCGAGCAGCGTCCCCAGCTCGCTCATCGAAGCCCCAGCCCCCGCGCGATGATCCCGCGCAGGATCTCGCGCGTGCCGCCGCGCAGCGAGAACGAGGGCGCGCGCTGCACGAGGTAGCCCAGCACCTCTTCCAGGTCGCCCCGGCCCGCGCCGGGCTCGGGCTCGACGTCGAGGAGGGCGTGGACCCCCTCGGGCGTCTCCTGCTCGAACGCGGTGCCGACGTCCTTCACCAGCGCGGCCTCGAGGTTCGGGTTCAGCCCCGCCTCGAGCATGCCGGCGACCGAGAGCGACATCTGCCGGAGCGTCGCCAGGTGCGCGACGAGCCGCCCGACGGCGACCGTGCCGCGCTCGCTCGGCCGCTCGGCCTCGCGCCGGACCAGCTCGAGCAGGAGGGCGAAGCTCGACAGGTAGCGCTCCGGGCCGCTCCGTTCGAACGCCAGCTCGGTCGTCACCTGCTTCCAGCCGTCGCCCTCGCCGCCGACGCGCAGGTCCTCGGGGATCAGGGCGTCCTCGAACACGACCTCGTTGAAGTGGTGGGCGCCGCCGAGGTCGA
>MGBU01000066.1 GCA_001790205.1 Candidatus Rokubacteria bacterium GWA2_73_35
CCAGGCGATCTTCCCGGCGGACGCGAAGAAGCGCGACAAGAAGAAGGTGGACGCCTGGGACTGGAAGATGTTCCTCGAGGGCGCCAAGAAGGTCCACGCCGCCGGGTTCCCGGTCGGCGCCTCGATCGCGGAGAACACCGACTCCAACGACTGGCTCGGGCCCCTCTTCGCGACGTACGGCTCATTCCCGATGGACGAGAAGGGCACCATCACCATCGAGTCCGACGCGACGCTCGCAGCGATCGACTACCTCAAGCAGCTCGTCCAGTACATGCCGAAGGACATCTACGGCTGGGACGACGCGTCCAACAACCGCTGGCTCATCTCGGGCAAGGGCTCCGCGATCTTCAACCCGCCGAGCGCCTGGACGGTGGCCAAGCGCGACCGTATCGAGGTCGCGGCGCAGGTCTGGCACCACGACGCGCCGCGCGGCGTGAAAGGCCGGTTCCGCGGCTCGCTGCCGTTCACGTGGGGCGTCTGGGGCTTCGGCAAGAACAAGAGCGCGGCCAAGGACCTGCTGCTGCACCTGTCGCAGAAGGAGCAGCAGTGGAAGACGGTCACCGCGTCGCAGGGGTACGACACGCCGCAGACGGTGGCCTTCTTGACGCACCCCATCTGGAACGAGATCGAGCCGCCGAAGGGCGGGCAGTACAACTACCCCGTCCGCGGCGACGAGAAGCTGATCGTCGCCGGGTGGCCGGCGAAGCAGGAGATCGCCGCCCAGATCTACTCGAGGTGGCTGCTGCCGATCATGGTGGGCAAGATCACGGCGGGCGGCACCGCGCCGAAGGAAGCCGTCAAGTGGGCGGCCGGCGAGCTGGAAGGCTACAAGCGGGGGTAGACGCGTGGGCCGGGTGAGCCCCGACACCGCCGCCGTCCACGCCGCCGCGCCCGCGCGGGTCACCCCCGCGCGGGCGCGGCTCCTCGTCCGTCTGCGGTCGCGCTCGGCCGTCGGCATCGTCATGACGCTGCCGCTCATTCTGTTGATCGTCGGGCTCGTCGCCTACCCGTTCTTCTACGCGATCTACCTCTCCCTGCTGAACAAGCGCGAGACGGCGTTCGTCGGCCTGGACAACTTCCGCTTCCTCCTGACGCGGGACACCTTCTGGCTGGTCGTGCAGACGTCCTTCCTCTTCACGTCCCTGGCGGTGCTCTGGAAGGCGATCCTCGGCCTCACCCTGGCGCTCGTCATCCACACGCTGCCGCCGCGCGGCCAGCGCGTGTGGCGCGGGCTCTCCCTGATCCCGTGGGTCATGCCGCTCGCGCTGTCGAGCCTCGGCTGGTGGTGGATCTACGAGCCGACCCACAGCGCCCTCAACTGGGTCCTGGTCCTGCTCGGTTTCAGCCCGAAGTCCTGGCTGGCCGAGCCCTTCTGGGCCCGCTTCTCGGTCACGCTGGTCAACATCTGGTACGGCACGCCCTTCTTCATGATCACGTACCTCGCGGGGCTGAAGTCCATCCCCCAGGAGCTGTACGAGTCCTCGGCGATCGACGGCGCGAACGCCGCGCAGCGGCTGCGCTACGTCACGCTGCCGATGCTGAAGAACATCATCGCGATCACCCTGCTCTTCTCGACCATCGTGACGCTGGCGACCTTCGACATCGTCCGCGTGCTCACGCGCGGCGGGCCGCGCGAGTGGACGCACCTGTTCGGCACCTACGCGTTCGAGCTGGGCATCGCCTCCGGCGACGTCCCGCTCGGCGCGGCCGTCTCGCTCTTCATGTTCCCCATCCTCGCGGTGTCCGCGTTCTTCATCCTGCGCGGCATCCGCCGGAGCACCTCGTGATCGGCTCGCCCCGGGCGCGCCGCACCGCCACACTCCTGGTCTGCTACGGCATCGTCGGGGCCTTCATGGTCTTCTTCCTGTTCCCGCCCTACTGGATGGCCCTCACGTCGCTCAAGACCAACCAGGAGATCGAGAGCCTCGAGGGCATCCCGCTGATCATCCAGCAGGGCGCGACGCTCAAGCACTACCGGGACCTGTTCACGAAGACCGACTTCCTCGTGTACCTCAAGAACTCCGTGCTGGTCACGGTCCCGACCGTGCTGGTCTCAATGGTGATCAGCGTGATGGCGGCCTACGCCCTCTCGCGCCTGGGGTTCCTCGGCGCCGGCGTGATCGGCACGGGGGTGTTCCTCGTCTACCTCGTCCCGGACTCGCTGCTGTTCATCCCGTTGTTCAAGGTCATCGGCGGGCTCGGCCTGCTCAACTCGAAGTGGTCGCTGCTCGTCGTCTACCCGACCGCGATCGTGCCGTTCTGCACCTGGCTCCTGATCGGCTACTTCGCCTCGATCCCCAGGGAGCTGGACGAGGCGGCGCTCGTGGACGGCGCCAACCACTTCCAGATGCTCGTGCGGATCTTCCTCCCCGTGGCCGTGCCCGGCCTGATCGCGGCCACGATCTTCGCCTTCACCGTCTCGTGGTCCGGGTTCCTCTACCCGCTCGCGTTCATCTACTCGAGCAGCGAGCAGGTGCTCACGGCCGGCACGGTGACGAGCCTGATCAAGGGGGACGTCTATCACTGGGGCGGGCTGATGGCGGGGGCGCTGCTGGCGTCGCTGCCGCCCGTGCTCCTCTACGCGTTCCTCATGGACTACTATATCTCGGGCCTCACGGCGGGCAGCACGAAGGCCTGACGCCCCAGGACCAGGAGAGGACACGATGGCCCAGGTGCTGATGAAGGACCTCAACAAGAAGTACGACGAGGTGCACGCCGTCAAGGACGTGAACCTCCACGTCCGCGACAAGGAGTTCATCGTGCTCGTCGGCCCCTCCGGGTGCGGCAAGTCGACCACGCTCCGGATGGTCGCGGGCCTCGAGGAGATCACCGCGGGCGAGATCACGATCGGCGACCGCGTCGTCAACGACCTGCCGCCGAAGGACCGCGACATCGCGATGGTCTTCCAGAACTACGCGCTCTACCCGCACATGACCGTGTACGACAACATGGCGTTCGGGCTGAAGATGCGGAAGTTCCCGAAGGCGGAGATCGCCAAGCGCGTGGGGGACGCCGCCGAGATCCTCGGCATCCAGGAGCTGCTCCGGCGCAAGCCCCGGCAGCTCTCGGGCGGCCAGCGGCAGCGCGTCGCGGTCGGCCGCGCGATCGTCCGCCACCCCCAGGTGTTCCTCTTCGACGAGCCCCTGTCCAACCTGGACGCGAAGCTCCGCGTGCAGATGCGCGTCGAG
The DNA here is from genome assembly GCA_001790205.1 of Candidatus Rokubacteria bacterium GWA2_73_35. Taxonomy (GTDB): domain Bacteria; phylum Methylomirabilota; class Methylomirabilia; order Rokubacteriales; family CSP1-6; genus GWA2-73-35. The sequence continues at coordinate 3,189 of MGBU01000066.1, forward strand.
CTGAAGCGCCTGCACGACCGCCTCGAGACGACGGCCATCTACGTCACGCACGACCAGGTCGAGGCGATGACGCTCGGCGACCGGGTGGTCGTGATGAAGGACGGCTGGATCCAGCAGGTCGGCGAGCCGCTCGAGCTCTACTCGAAGCCGGCGAACCGGTTCGTCGCGGGTTTCATCGGCTCGCCCGCCATGAACTTCATGGACGTCGCCGTGACCGACGCGGGCGGCGCGCTGTGGGTCGAGAGCAACGGGCTCCGCGTGAAGGTGCCCCCGGTGCACGCGGGCCGGCTCGGCGCCTACCGCGGCCAGCACGTCACGCTCGGGATCCGCCCCGAGGACCTGCGCGTCGCCACGGGCGCCGACTCCGGCGACTACGCGTTCGACACGGTCGTGGACGTCGTCGAGCCGCTCGGCTCGGAGATCCTGCTCGACCTCAAGGCGGGCGACCACGCCCTGGTCGCGCGCGTCGAGCCGACCGTCCGGGTCAAGGAACACGAGCAGCTCCGGCTGGCGCTCCAGCCCGAGCGCCTCCACTTTTTCGACCTGAAGACCGAGCTCTCGATCTGAGCGGCCGCGGGGCCCGGTCCGCGCCGGGTCCCGCGGCGCCACCGCTCGGAGGACCGTCGGCTCCCCGGGGCCCTCCCCGCGCGCTAGTCGCCGAACAGCACGCGCGGCAGCCAGAGCGCCACGTCGGGGAAGAAGAAGACCGCGGCCAGCCCGATGACCTGCAGGATCATGAAGTCGAACATCCCGCGGTAGATGTCCCGGAGCTCCCACTGCGGGGCGACCGCCTTCAGGTAGTAGGCGGCCATGGCCACCGGCGGCGAGAGGAACGCCGTCTGGAGGTTCACCGCGAGCAGCGTGCCGAACCAGACCAGGTTGAACTTGAGCGCGATGACCACGGGCAGGAAGATCGGCACGAAGATGAGGATGATCGCGGGCCATTCGAGCGGCCAGCCGAGCAGGAAGATCACGCCCATCAGGAGCGCCATCATCACCAGCGGCGGGACCGGCGCCGCGAGCATCGCGTTCGCGATCATCGTGCCCGTCCCGAGCCGCGTGAAGACCGAGCCGTACACGTTCGACGCGACCGCGAGGAAAAGGACCATGCTCGAGGTCTGGAGCGTCTTGAAGCAGGTCTCGCGCAGCACCCGCAGCGTCAGCCGCCGGTAGCACGCGGTGAGGACGGTCGCGCCGAAGGCGCCCATCGCCGCGGCCTCGGTCGGCGTCGCGAGGCCGAAGATGATCGAGCCGAGCGCGGCGAAGATGATGGCGCCGAGCGGCACGATACCGGCGACGAACTCGACGACGATCTGCGTGTACGAGGTGGCCCGCTCCTCCATCGGCAGCGGCGGCCCCAGCCCGGGGTTCAGGAAGCTCCGGAGCATCGCGTAGCCGATATAGAGGCCCGAGAGCAGCACGCCGGGAACGATCGCCGCGGCGAAGAGCTGGATGACCGAGACGCCCAGCACCGGGCCGAGGACGACGAGCATGACGCTCGGCGGGATCAGGATCCCCAGGGTCCCGCCGGCGGCGATCGCCCCGGCGGAGAGCTTCGGGTCGTAGCCGGCCTTGATCATGACGGGCGCGGCCATGAGGCCCATGACCGTGACGGAGGCGCCGATGATGCCCGTCGCCGTCGCGAAAATGGTCGCCGTCAGCAGCACGCCGAGGTAGAGCGAGCCGCGCACCGGCGCCAGGATGAACTGGAACGACTTGAAGAGGCGCTCCATGAGGCCTGCCTGCTCGAGGATATGCCCCATGAAGATGAAGAGGGGCACGGCGGCGAGCGTCTCCTCCTTCATCATCCCGAGCGTCTGGAAGACCATGAGATTGAAGACGATGTCGCCGAAGCCGATGTAGCCGAACACGAGGGCGAGGATGATCAGCGTGAAAGCGATCGGGAAGCCGATGAAGATGCAGCCGATCAGCGCGAAGAGCAGGACGAGGCCGAGCAGCTCCGGGCTCATAGCCACCGCCCCGTCCGGGCCGCCCAGACGCTCTTGGTGAACTCGGACACGCCCTGCAGCAGGAGCAGCGCCGCCGTGACGGGCATGACGAACTTGAAGGGATAGAGCGGCGGACGCCAGGCGCTCACCTCGGAGGCCTCGCGCATCTGCCAGGAGTGCCAGGCCGCGTCCCAGCCGGCGAGCATGAAGAAGACCAGGCCGGGGAAGAAGAAGACGAGGTACGAGACGGCGTCGATCCACCCCTGGCGCCGGGCCGGCCAGGCCTCGTAGAAGAAGTCGGTCCGGATGTGGCCCTTCTTCAGCAGGGTGTAGCCGGCGCCGAGCATGAAGTGCCCGCCGTACACCATGTAGGAGACGTCGTAGGCCCAGGTGGTCGGCGCGTCGAAGCCGTAGCGCATGATCACTTCGTACGTCAACGCCACGATGAGGGGCACCACCATCCAGGCGAAGACCTTGCCCGACCATTCGCCGACGGTGTCGATGACCTTGATGAGCTTCCGCACTGCCTCAGGCGGCTCTTGCATGCAGTCCGCTGCCTCCCTGGGTGCATCCGTTCAGAACGTCCACGACCCGGAGCCAACGGGGATCCCCGCTGGCCCCCGGGTCGAGGACTCGAGGACAGGCCGGCGTTCCTACTTCTTCGGCGGCCAGTAGTAGTTCGCCGCGAACTCGTACGGCGGGAACATGAAGCGCTTCGCGGGAACCACGAGCCCCGCGTACTTCTTCTGCGACTCGAGGACCTTCTTGAAGAACGGGTTCTTCGCGGACTCCGCGGCCGCGATCTTGTCCCAGGTCTTGAGGAACTCGATCAGGATGTCGTCCGGGGTCTTGAGGATCTGGACCTTGTACTTCTCCTGCAGCTCCTTGATGGCGTCGGCGTTCTGCTTCTGCCACTTGGCCCACCACCGGAAGAAGACCTCCGTGGCCGCCGTCTTGAAGATCTCCTGGATGTCGGGCGGGAGCTTCTTCCAGACATCGCCGTTGACGATCAGCTCGGCGACGGTGACGTTCTCGTGCATGCCCGGCGTGTAGTGATACTTCCAGATGTTCTGGAAGCCGAGCTTCAGGTCCTCGACGCCGCCCACCCACTCGGCGCAGTCGATGACGCCGCGCTCGGCGGCCGGGATGATCTCGCCGCCCGGCATGTTGACGACGCGCATGCCCATGGCAGTGAAGACCTCGGCGGCGATGCCCGTCTGGCGGCACTTCATCCCCTTGAAGTCGGCGAGGTTCTTGATGGGCTTCTTGAACCAGCCGAAGGCCTGGGGACCGGCCGGCATGATCGGGATCGGGACCACGTTGACCTTGAGGACGTCGCGGTAGAACTCCTGGTAGAGCTCCAAGCCGCCGCCCTCGTACATCCAGCCGATGTAGTCGATGAAGTCCATGCCGTACGTGCCGCCGGGCCCGCCGGTGAACAGCACGGCCGTCTTGTTCTTGCCGACCCAGTACGCCGCCCAGCTGTGGGCGCCGTCGACGACCTTCTTGTGGGTGGCCTCCAGCAGCTCGAACGGCGGGACGATCGCGCCCGCCGGCAGGGTCTCGATCTTCACCCGGCCGCCCGAGAGCTTGTTCACCCGCTCGGCGAACATCGTGAAGTTGTCGTAGAGCGTCAGGGCGGCCGGCCATGCGGCCTGCATTTTCAGGGTGATCGGTCCCTGGGCCGTCGCCGGCTGGATGGCGTAGGAGCCCCCGACCAGCGAGGCCACGACGACGACGGTGACGAGGACTCCGAGCCGGGACGAGAGGACCTTCCTCATGGCCTTCCTCATGGGGACCTCCTGAGCTTCGGGTGGAGACCGGTGCAGTCGAAGGTTGGCGGGATTCTAGGGGGGCCCTCCAGACCTGTCAACCCCTTCCGACTAGCCAAATCGGAGCAGATGTTATCCTCGACGCGAT
>MGBU01000067.1 GCA_001790205.1 Candidatus Rokubacteria bacterium GWA2_73_35
ACATCGACGAGTCCGAGGTGCTGACGCCCGCGGACGAGGCCTTCCACATCGACAAGTTCGCCTTCCGCATCCCGTTCGTCTGCGGCGCGCGCGACCTGGGCGAGGCGCTCCGGCGCGTCGGCGAGGGCGCGGCGATGATCCGCACGAAGGGCGAGGCGGGCTCCGGCAACATTGTGGAGGCCGTGCGCCACATGCGGGCGGTGCTGGGCGGCATCCGCCGGCTCACGACGCTGCCCCCGGAGGAGCTGATGACCGAGGCCAAGAACCTGGGTGCGCCGATCGAGCTGGTGCGCTGGGTGGCCAAGGCCGGCAAGCTCCCGGTGCCGAACTTCTCCGCGGGCGGCATCGCGACCCCCGCCGACGCCGCGCTCATGATGCAGCTCGGCGCCGAGGCCGTGTTCGTCGGCTCGGGCATCTTCAAGTCGTCGGACCCGGCCCGGCGCGCGAAGGCGATCGTGCAGGCGACAACGCACTTCAAGGACCCCGTGGTGCTCGCGCGGGTCAGCGAGGAGCTGGGCGAGGCGATGCCGGGCATCGAGACGTCGAAGCTCGCCGAGAAGGACCTGCTCCAGACGCGGGGATGGTAGTGCGAGCCGAGCGGCGTCGGGGCGGGCGTCGGCGCAGCGGCCGCGAGGCGAGCGCTGAGATGGTCGAGAGATGGTAGTGCGAGCCGAGCGGCGTCGGGGCCGGGCGTGGGCGCGGCGGCCGCGAGGCGAGCGCTGAGATGGTCGAGAGATGGTAGTGCGAGCCGAGCGGCGTCGGGGCCGGGCGTGGGCGCGGCGACCGCGAGGCGAGCGCTGAGATGGTCGAGCGATGACGATCGGGGTCCTCGCGCTCCAGGGCGACTTTGCCCTCCACGCGCGCGCCCTCGCGCGGTGCGGGGCCGAGGCCGTGGAGGTGCGCAAGCCCGACGCGCTCGAGGGGCTCGGCGGGCTCGTCATCCCGGGCGGCGAGTCCACGACGCTCCTCCGGCTCATGGACGCCTGGGATTTCGTGCCGGCGCTCGAGGCGTTCCACGCCTCCGGGCGGCCGATCTTCGGCACGTGCGCGGGCCTGATCTTATTGGCGCGCGAGGTCCTGAACCCGTGCCAGTTCTCGCTCGGCCTGATCGACGTGAGCGTCGAGCGCAACGCCTACGGCCGGCAGCGCGAGTCGTTCGAGGCGCGCGGCGAGGCGCGGCTCTCCGGCCGGCCGGCGCCGATCGAGATGGTGTTCATCCGGGCGCCGCGGATCCGGCGGCTCGGGCCCGGCGTCGAGTCGCTCGCCGAGCTCGGGGGCGAGACGGTGCTCGCGCGGCAGGGCGCGGTGCTGGTCGCGGCGTTCCACCCCGAGCTGACCGACGACCTCACCGTGCACCGCCACTTCTGCGATCTCGTGGACCGGGCCCGGGTGGCCGCGTGACGCGGAGAGCCCAGCACTCATCCCCGGGGGGCGAGCCATGAAGGTGACCGCGAACGGTATCGCGATGCAGTACACGCTCGACGGGCCCGCGGAGGCGCCCGTCGTGACGCTCTCCCACTCGCTCGCGACCACGCTCGCGATGTGGAACCCTCAGCTCCCGGCGCTCGCCACGCGCTGGCGCGTCCTCCGCTACGACACGCGCGGCCACGGCGGGACCGACGCGCCGGCCGGCGCCTACACGCTCGACCAGCTCGCGGAGGACGCGCGCCGGCTCCTCGCCGCGCTCGGCATCCGGAGGACCCACTGGGTCGGCCTCTCGATGGGCGGGATGATCGGCCAGACGCTTGCGCTCGCGGAGCCTGGGCTCTTCCGGAGCCTCGCGCTCTGCGACACGTCGAGCCGCGTCCCGCCCGAGGCGCGCGGGGCGTGGCGGGACCGCATCGCGACGGCCGGGACGCAGGGGATGGAGCCGCTCGTCGAGCCGACGATCGAGCGCTGGTTCACCGGGACGTTCCGCGGCGCCCGCCGGGACGTCGTCGACCCGGTCCGCGCGATGATCCGTGGCACGAGCCCGGTGGGCTACGTGGGCTGCTGCCACGCGATCTCGGCGCTCGACCTCACCGAGCGGCTCCCGGCGCTCACGCTGCCGACGCTCGTGCTCGTCGGCGAGGAGGACCCGGGCACACCCGTGGCCGCCTCCCGGGCCATCCACGAGCGCATCGCGGGCTCGAGGCTGGTCGTGCTCGGGTCCGCCGCGCACCTCTCGAACCTGGAGCAGCCCGAGGCCTTCACGCGGGCGCTCACGGAGTTCCTCGCGGGCGTCGCCTGAGTCGGATTCCTTCAGGCGCGCCGAAGGGCGGCGCGCTTGACCCCCCGCTGCGGCTCGGCGTACGGTCGAGGCATGCGACGCGCGGCGCTGGCGATCATCGTGCTAGGGCTCGTTTCCGGACTCGCCGCCGCCGAGGCGCACGCGCAGCAGCGGCGCGCCACGCTCACGCTCGTGCAGGTGCTCGGGCAGCCCGCGACCTCGCTCGTGGTCCCCTTCGGGACGATCGACGCGATGTGCCTCACGCCCCCGGCCGCGGGTGTGACCTGCGCGCTCAACATCCCGGTGAACGGCGCGACCTGGTACGGCACGGTCCGTTTCCGGATTCGCCTCGCGGGTCCCGCCGGGCTGACGGTGCGGCTGACGGGCGTCAGGCAGGCGGGGGGCACGGCGCCGGCCGGAACTCTCGTGGATGGCCCCGCGGGCGTGCCGCTGACGCCGTACCCGACGTCCCCGGCCGGCGCCCTCACCCTCGTGACCGCCATCCCCCGCGGCACGACGGTGGTCAACCGCTCCATCGGCTTCAGGCTCACCCCGACCGACCCCTCCGGAGGGTGGGTGACCTCGATCGTCTATAGCCTCATCGTCGAGTAATCCCCTGAACTAGTTGAACTAGTTGTTTTGAATAGCACGCTCATTTTCGTTCCATAATTCGATTCCAGAAAACGGTAAAGAATCTTTCAGCCTCGGTTTGCGGAGCTCGCCGCGCGAGGGCGGCGCGCACCGAATCCCCCTTCCATCTCGAGAGGTTCCACGCCGTCTGGCCGTCTGGCATCGTCGTTGCGAAGGAGTTGCGCAGGTTAACGGAACGCCTCTTTCCGAGAAGGGCAAACCAGCCGCGAGGCTGGGACGCAAAGCCGCGGGTCAGGCGTGGTGCCTGACAGCCGGGCTGCCGAAGAAAGAGAGGCGGGGGGCGCCCCCCTTCCTCCCGGATCGAGGCCAATGCAGCAGAGCCAGGGAGGAAGGCCATGAAGCTCAGGTTCGCAACCCTTGCAGTCACGCTCGGCGCGGCGCTCCTCGCCGTCGCCACCCTCGCCGGTCGCGCTGACGCCCAGGTCCAGATCTGCAACAACACCGGGTTCGCCACGACCTCGGGCACCACGGCGTGCAACGGCACGGCGAACCCGGTCACCGCGACCGCCACGGTCCGCGGCGGCGCGAGACTCACGCTCGACCAGATCTTCGGCAGCGCGGCCTCGGGCCTCACGGTCGCGTTCGGCGACGTGGACGCCCAGTGCCTGTCCACGCCCGGCGCCGGCATCAGCTGCGCGGTGGACGGCTCGGGCAACTTCGCCACGTGGTACGGCGACATCCAGTTCTCGGTGAAGCTCACGGGGGTGGGCGCGACGACGGCCAAGCTGACGGGTGTGCGGCCGGCGGCGGGCTCGATCCCCGCGGGCCAGCTCATGGACGGGGTGTCGGGCGGGAACCCGGCGACGGCCTACCCGGTGTCGCCGAGCACCGCGGCCGACCTCAGGACCGCCATCGGGTCGGGCAACACGACGGTGACGCGCGCGTTCGGCCTCCGGGTCCTGAACGCCGACGCCGCCGGCGCGTGGAGCGGAAACGCGGTGTACAGCCTCGTCATCGAGTAGGATCAGGGGCCAGGAGCTTCATGATGACTCGCTTCGTCGGCGCGCTGGCGGTCGCGGGGGCGGTGTTCGTCCCCGCGCTCGCCAGCGCGCTGCCGGAGATGGCGATCAGCCCGGCGGTGCTCGAGTTGCGGGCGGCGCCGGGCCAGGCGATCACCACCGAGATCACGGTCAGCAACCCGGGCACGGTCGGCTACCGGGTCTCGGTGTACGCGTGGGACATGTGGCACGACGGGCGGAGCCGGCGCTACGGGCCGCCCGGCACGTTCCCGCGCTCGATCGCCCAGCGGGTGGCCGGCTCCCCCGCGAGCTTCGCGCTCGCGCCGGGGGGCAAGCAGCAGGTGCAGATCACGCTCGACATCCCGCGGGAGGCCCAGGGCGGCCAGTACGCGGTCATCTTCTTCGAGATGGCGCCGGGCGAGGAGGCCGCGGCCGGCCGGCAGGGGCCGGTGCTCGCCATCGCCGGGCGCATCGGCGCCAGCGTGATCGTGGACACGGCGACGGCCGGGGCGAGCATCAAGCTCGGCCGCGTCGAGGGCGTCACGGTGCAGGGGCCCAGCAGCACGGCGCCGCTGCGCGTGAGCACCGCGCTCCTGAATTCCACGGACACGCACCTCCGCCCGTTCGCCGCCGCCGTCATCATGAAGGACCGCACGCCGGTCGGCCGCTTCACGCTGCCGTCCGTGCTGCTCCTGCCGGGGCAGCGAGGCGTGCTCGAGGGCTCCTGGTCCGGAACCTTGCGACCCGGCAACTACACGTTGCTTCTCACGGTCGTCTCGTCCGAGGGCCAGGGTGAAACGTTGGAGCGTCGCTTTAGCGTGGATTAGCCTCGCCCTCGCCGGGATCGCCCAGGCAGAACCCGCGCGTCCGGTCGAGCTGCCCACGTCCGTCCCCGTCGAGATCGCGCTGCCCGGCCTCGAGCAGGCGGTCGCGGCGGATCCCTCGATCGTGCGCGCCGACGCCGACACGCGCCGCGGCGTGCTCACGCTCACCGGCCTCCTGCTCAACCGCCGGAGCGTGGTCTACGCCTGGACCTCCGCGGGGATGACCGTGTTCATCGCCGACGTCGTCGCCGCGCCCCTGCCGCCGACGCCCGACCACATCAAGAACCTCGTCCCCGGGCGCCTGGCCTCGTTCTACCGGGTCTCCGTCGGCGGCGGCTTCAGGCGGACCGCGGAGGGCACGCAGCGCCTGCCGCTCAGCTTCGGCTCGAGCGCCGCCCGGCCCGCGGGCCCGGGCCGGCTCACGATGCGCAGCGAGAGTCGACCCTTCGCGCAGGACAACGCGGGCGAGGCGCCGACGGGCACCGGGGTCATGCAGTGGGCGGGCGACCGGGGCCGGATCGCGGTCGGCGACCAGCCGGTGGACCTGGGCCAGCGCCTGCTGACGACGTTCCCGCTGCGCGGCGTGACCGCGGAGGCCAAGCTCGGCGCGGCCACCGTCGGCGCCTTCGGCGGGACGCGCGCCACGCCCGCGCTCGCGCTGATGCCCGAGGACGACGATCCGCTGCCCGCGCTCCTCGGCGGTCTCTACGGCTCGTGGACGCCGCACAAGGAGCTGCGCGCCTTCGCCACGGCCGCGCTGGCGGGCACGAGCCCGGTCGCCGACGCCGGCGTCGAGTGGCGGCGGGGCCCCTGGACGCTCGGGATCGAGGCCGCCGGGACGCCCGAGCGCCTGGCGGCCGGGCTCAGGATCCGGCGCGAGGGCGAGGTCGTCACGATCGAGCAGCGGCTCACCGAGCGCACCGCGGGGGAGTCGCCGCTCCTGACCGGGGTGGCCGGGCTCTCGAGCGAGACCGTGGCGAGCTGGCGGATCCTGCCGAAGCTGGCCCTGACGGGCGGTCTCTCGGTCCTGCCGCCGCTCGGCCGCGCCGACTGGCGCGGCGGCTGGCGGGTCGGCACGGACTACTCGGGGCTCGCGGGCGCGCGCGTGGCGGTCGGCTACGACCGCGCCTTCGACGGGTCGGTGACGACGATGAGCGCCAGCGTGGACGCGCAGTCGAGGCTCCTCGGCAACGCCACGCTCACGGTGAGCCGCACGGTGCAGGAGAGCCCCACCGGATCCTCGGTGCTCTGGCACGAGGCGGCGCGCATCGAGCGGCCGGTCGAGCTGGGCATCGTGCGGAAGCTCTTCGCCGAGGAGGTCGTGTCGATCGTGGAGACCGGCGGAGCCCTCAGCCTGTCGGCGGGCGCCGAGGTCGAGGTCGGCTGGCTGCGCGCGAGCGTCGCTCCCGGTGTCGTCGTCCCGACGCTGACCGACCCGAACGCGCTGGCGCCGACGCTCCGGCTGCGCCTCTCCGTTGCGCCGAGCCCGTCGTTCCAGATCCACGCCGACGTGCGCCAGACGTGGGGCGACCGGCCCGACCTCACCGTGCAGGTCGGCGTGACCGTCGGCTTCGGCAGCGGCACGCCGTGGCGGTCGATGACCTCGTGGTTCCGCCGCTCGGCGATCGAGGGCATCGTGTTCGTGGACACGAACGGCAACGGCCGGCCGGATCCTGACGAACCCGGGCTGCCGGGTGTCCGCGTGCAGCTCGACGGCGGGCGGAGCGCCGTGACGGACGCCGCTGGCCGCTACCGGTTCACCGGGCTCCGCGACGGCGGCTACGCCGTCGGCCTGGACCGCGCGAGCCTTCCCGCGGACCTCCGCCTGGCCTCCGCGTCGCCGGTGCAGGTGACGCTGCCGGGCGAGGCGACGCAGGTGGCGTTCGCGTTCGCGGGGGCCGGCGCGATCCACGGCGTCGTGTTCAACGACGTCGGCCTCGCCGGGCGCTTCACCGGCGTGGAGCCCGGCGTCGCCGCGAACCTCGTGCTGGAGGGGCCCGGCACGCGGCGGAGCCTCAGCGTGGCCGGCGCGTTCTCGCTGAGCGGGCTCACGCCGGGGCGCTACCGTCTGACGCTCGACGCGCTGAGCCTGCCGCCGGCGTACGTCCTGAAGGCTCCCGCGGTCGAGGTGGAGATCGGGCCGGGCGGCGTCGTGTCGGCGCAGTTCCCCGTGCTGGCGCTGCGGGCGCTCGCGGTGGCCGCGTGCCTCACGCGCAACGGCGGCCACGGCTGCGAGCCGTCGGACACTCCCGCCGCGGGCCTCAAGCTCCTGGTCGGCGCGACGCCCGTGACGACCGACGCGACGGGGCGCGCGCTCGTGCGCGAGCTGCCGGCCGGACCCATCACGCTCACCGTCGATCC
>MGBU01000068.1 GCA_001790205.1 Candidatus Rokubacteria bacterium GWA2_73_35
GCCCGCGTTCGAGATCGCCGCCGAGATCGCGAACGGCACCACCGCGCTGCCGTTCCCCTTCTACCAGCGGCTCAAGGGGATGCCCGGGCTCAAGGGCGCGAAGGTCCGCCTGGTCTTCGCCGACCACCAGGGCAAGCCCGACGTCGGCCAGGCGGAGGTCGAGCGGCTGATCACGCAGGAGAAGATCCGGGCGGTCGTCTGCTGCTGGCACTCGAACGTGACCGCCGCCGCGAGCCAGGTCGCCGAGCGCTACGGCCTGCCGTTCGTCAACGCCGAGTCGTCCTCGCCCCCGCTCACGGCCCGTGGCTTCAAGTGGTTCTTCCGGACCTCGCCCCACGACGGCCACTTCACGCAGGTGATGTTCGACTTCTTCCGCGACTTCCAGGCCAGGCGCGGCGTCAAGCTCAAGACGCTCGGCATCACGTACGAGGACACCACGTTCGGGGCCGACAGCGGCAAGGTGGAGAAGGAGCTGGCGGCCCGGTACGGGTACGACGTGGTCCTCGACCTGCAGTATCGCGCCCGGGCCACCTCGCTCGCCTCCGAGGTGCAGCGCCTGAAGGCGGCGAACCCCGACGTCTGGATGCCGACGTCGTATCAGACCGATGCGATCCTGTTCGTCCGGACGAGCCGCGAGCTGGACTACAACCCGAGGATGATCATGGCGCAGGACGCCGGCCACATCTCCTCCGACTTCGTCAAGGAGGTCGGTCGGGAGGCCGAGGGCACGCTGACCCGGGCGCCGTTCTCCACCGACCTCATCGACAAGCGGCCGGTCGCGAAGGCGCTGAACGCGATCTACGCCAAGCGCGCGGGCAAGGACCTCTACGACTTCCCGGCGCGCGCCTTCACGGGGATCACGACGCTGCTCGACGCGATCAACCGCGCGGGCTCGACCGACCCGGAGGCGGTCCGGAAGGCGCTCGTCGCGACCGACATCCCCGGCGACCAGCTCATCATGACCTGGGAGGGCGTCAAGTTCGACCGGACCGGCCAGAACACCGGCGTGAAGGGCATCATCCTCCAGATGCAGGGCGGGAAGTACCACACCGTCTACCCGTTCGACGCCGCGACCCGGGAGGTGCTCTACCCGATCCCGCAGTGGAAGGACCGCAAGTAACGGACCCGGGCTCCTGACGCTCGAAGTCGTCCTCCAGGCGGCGGTCGGCGGCGTGCTCATGGGGCTGGTGTACGCCCTGATCGCCGCCGGCCTGTCGCTCATCTTCGGCCTCATGGAGGTCGTCAACTTCGCCCACGGCGAGTTCCTCATGCTCGCCATGTACGTGGCGTTCTTCGCCTGGTCGCTCGCCCGCCTCGACCCCCTCGCCTCGCTCCCCCTGGCGGCGCTGGCCCTTGCCGCGCTCGGCTGGGCGACGTACCACGGCGTGATCCGGCGCGTGCTCGGCGGGCCGATGCTCGCCCAGATCTTCGCGACCTTCGGGCTCGGCATCTTCCTCCGGAGCGGAGCCCAGTTCCTCTGGGGCGTGGACTTCCGCACGGTCAAGGAGCCGCTCCTGGCCGGACGCCTCTCGGTGGGCGGGGTGTTCGTCGGGCTCCCCCAGCTCGCCGCCAGCGCGCTCGCGCTCGGCGCGTTCGTCGGGCTCTACCTCTTCCTGTCCCGCTCGGAGACGGGGCTCGCGCTCCAGGCGACGGCGCAGGACCGGCAGGCCGCCGCCCTCATGGGCATCGACACGGACCGCATGTTCGCGCTGGGCTGGGCGATCGGGAGCGCGTGCGTCGGCGTCGCGGGGGGCCTGCTCGCGATGTTCTTCTACATCTTCCCCGAGGTCGGCGGGCCCTTCGCCCTGCTCGCCTACGTCGCCGTCGCGCTCGGCGGCTTCGGCAACGTCCCCGCCACGCTGCTGGCGGGCGTGCTCGTCGGCCTCACCGAGGTCTTCGCCGGGCTCGTGATCGCGCCGGCGATGAAGTACGCGGTCGTCTTCCTCCTCTACCTCGCGGTCGTCCTCTGGCGCCCCCAGGGGCTCTTCGGTCGGTTTTGACGCGCGCCGTCCCGCTCCTGGCCCTCGCCGCCGCGCTCGCGTTCCCCGCCGCCTTCACGCTGCCGTTCCCGCGGCACGTGATGATCATGATCTTCCTCTACGGCGCCCTCGCGGTCGCGTGGAACATCCTGGCGGGCTACTGCGGCCAGATCTCCCTCGGCCACGCGGTGTTCTTCGGGATCGGCGCCTACACCTCGACGCTGCTGGTCGCCCGGGCGGAGCTGAGCCCGTGGCTCGGCATGGCGGCCGGCGCCGCGCTGGCCGTGCTCGTCTCCCAGCTCGTCGGCTACCCGGTCTTCCGCCTGCGCGGCCACTACTTCGCCATCGCGACGATCGCCGTCGGGGAGATCGTGCAGACGCTGGCGATCAACTGGGACTGGGCGGGCGGCGCGCGCGGCGTCTTCGTGCCGATCAAGCGGCCGGACAGCTTCGCGAACTTCCAGTTCCACCAGTCGAAGGCCGTCTACTACTACATCGCGCTCGGCCTGCTCCTGCTCGCGCTCGCCGTGACGCGCTGGCTCGAGCGCTCCCGCCACGGCTACTACTTCCGCGCGATCCGCGAGGACCAGGACGCCGCGGCGAGCCTCGGCGTCCACGTGGCGCGCGAGAAGCACCGGGCGATCGCCGTCTCGGCCGCGCTCACCGCGCTCGGCGGGACCTTCTACGCCCAGTACGTCCTCTTCATCGACCCGGAGTCCGTGCTGCCGCTGTCGCTGTCGATCCTCATCTGCCTCGTCGCCGTCCTGGGCGGCGTGGGGACGCTCTGGGGGCCCGTGCTCGGCGCCGCCGTGCTGGTGCCGCTCTCCGAGGGCACGCGCGTCTGGCTCGGCGGCACCGGCAAGGCGCTCGACCTCGTGATCTACGGCGGGCTCATCATGGTCATCGCCACCCTCCAGCCCGCGGGCCTGATGGGGCTCGCGCGCCGCTTCCGGCGGGCGCCGTGAGCCTGCTCACCGTCGCGGGGCTGACCAAGCGCTTCGGCGGCGTCGTCGCCACCCGCGACGTCTCGTTCGACGTCCGCCCCGGCGAGCTGGTCGGGGTGATCGGCCCGAACGGCGCGGGCAAGTCCACGCTCTTCGACCTGATCACCGGCTTCACGCGCCCCGATTCGGGCGACGTGAGACTCGACGGCCGCTCGATCCTGGGCTTCCGCCCCGACCAGGTCGCCTGCCTCGGCGTCGCGCGGACCTTCCAGAAGCTCCGCCCGTTCCCCGAGATGACCGTGGTCGAGAACGTGATGATCGGCGCCTTCCAGAAGACGGCCGACGTCGCCGCGGCCCGGGAGGCCGCGCTCGCCGCGCTCGAGGCCGTGGGCCTCGGCGACCGCGCGGGGGCGCACGCGCGCGCGCTGTCCACCGGCCAGCGCAAGCGCCTCGAGCTGGCGCGCGCGCTCGCGACCGCGCCGCGGCTCCTCCTGCTCGACGAGGTCACCGGCGGCGTGGACCAAGCGACGGTGCCCGCGCTCGTGCGCCTCGTCCGCGAGCTCCACGCCCGGGGTCTCGCGCTCATCGTCATCGAGCACAACATGCGGGTGATCATGGAGATCTCCGAGCGGATCGTCGCCCTCCAGCTCGGCGAGGTCATCGCCCACGGCACGCCCGCCGAGATCGTGCGGGACCGGCGCGTGATCGACGCGTACCTGGGGGAAGCGTGGCGGGCCTGATCCTCGAGGCGCGCGGGCTCGACGTGCTGCTGGGCGACTACCAGGTCCTCTGGGACGCGCGTCTCGCCGTAGCGGAGGGCGAGATGGTCGCGCTGCTCGGGCCGAACGGCGCCGGGAAGTCCACGCTGCTGAACACGGTCTCGGGCCTGCTCCGCCCGCGCGCCGGCGCGATCAGCTTCCGCGGCGAGCCGATCGCCGGGCTGCCGGCCCACCGGATCGTCGCGCGCGGCCTCGCCCACGTGCTGGAGCGGCGCCGCCTCTTCCCCTACCTCACGGTCGAGCAGAACCTCCGCCTCGGCGCCTACCCGGCCGCGGCGCGCGCCGGGCGGGAGGCGCAGCTCGCGCGCGTGAAGGCGCTCTTCCCCGTCCTCGAGGCGCGCGGGAGCCAGCTCGCGCGCACGCTCTCGGGGGGCGAGCAGCAGATGGTCGCGCTGGCGCGCGGCCTCATGGCGCAGCCCCGGCTCCTCATGATCGACGAGCCCTTCCTCGGCCTGGCCCCCCGCGTCGTCGCCGAGCTCGCCGAGGCGATCCGCCGGATCAACGGAGAGGGCGTCACGATCGTCTTCATCGAGCAGAACGTGGAGCTGGCGCTCTCGCTCGCGACGCGCGGCTACGTGCTCGAGTCGGGGCGCGTCGCGCTCGACGGGCGCTCGGCGGACCTCCTGCGCTCGCCCGAGGTCCGCCGGATCTTCCTCGGCGGGTAGCGCCGCCGCGTCAGGGGCGCGGCGGGAACAGCCGCAGGGTCGCGATGATCCGCTCGAGCACCCGGTCGTAGCCCGTCTCGCCGGGCGGCGGCTCGAGGAACTGCCGATGGGCAGTGAGCTCGAGGACCGCGTCCCCCGCGAGGGGCACGAGGTAGTAGAAGGCCCGGTCGCCGTAGGGACCCGGGAAGCCCGGGAAGCGGAGCGCCCGGTGGGGGCCGAGCGTGACCTCGACGACGGCCGCGCCGTACATCTGCCGTCCCAGGCTCCGGCGCGCGGAGGCCGCCGCGCCCGCGTGGCGCTCGATCGCGATCGCCGTCACCTCGCCCACGGGGAGCGCCGCGAGGTCCCGGCTCCCGGCGCGCGTGCGCTCGACCAGCACGACCGCGTGCTCGAACGGCACCGCGCCGCCCTGCGCCCGGAGCTGCGCCCGGAGGTCGGGCGGCAGCCGGTCGCGGTAGGCCCCGACGACGAAGGCCGCGGGGTGGCGGAGCTCGAAGCCGAGCTTCTCGTTACGGTATAGTGGCCACGCCGCGTCCTGGGCCCCCGCGGGCGGCGCGGCGAGGAGCCACCCGGTCACGACGGCGACGGCCCACGCGGCCAGGCGCGGCATGCACCGATCATACGACAGGGGATGGCCATGAAGCTCGGCGTCGACGCGCTCGAGAGTCTCTACACGACGATGGTCAAGATCCGCCGCTTCGACGAGCGGACGGTGGAGCTGTTCAACGAGGGGCTCGTCAAGGGCACCGCGCACAGCTACGTGGGCGAGGAGGCGGTCGCGGCGGGCGCGTGCGCGACGCTCCGCCCGGGCGACTCGATCGTCGGCACCCACCGGGGCCACGGCCACTGCATCGCCAAGGGCGCCCGCGTGGACCGGATGCTGGCCGAGCTGATGGGGCGCGAGGCCGGCTACTGCCGCGGCCTCGGCGGCTCCATGCACATCGCCGCGCTCGACCTCAACGTCCTCGGCTGCAACGGGATCGTCGCGGCCGGCCTCCCCATCGGCACGGGCGCGGCGCTCGCCGCGCGTCTGGGGAAGAGCGACGGCGTCGTCATCGCCTTCTTCGGCGACGGCGCCGCCAACCAGGGCGTGGTCCACGAGTCGCTGAACCTCGCCGCGGTGTGGAAGCTCCCGATCGTCTACGTGTGCGAGAACAACCAGTACGCGCTCTCCACCGCGACCCGGCGCACGACCGCGGGCGAGTCGATCGCCGCGCGGGCCGCCGCGTACGCGATCCCGGGCGTGCGCGTGGACGGCAACGACGTGCTCGCCGTGCACGCCGCGGTCGCCACCGCCGTCGCGCGGGCGCGGGCCGGCGAGGGGCCGACGCTGATCGAGGCGGTCACCTACCGCTGGGGCGGCCACTCGATGCGCGCCAACCTCCCCGAGTACCGCACGCACGAGGAGGAGCGCGCGTGGGCGGAGCGCGACCCGATCGCGCGCCTCGCCGGCCACCTGCGGGACGCCCACCGCGTCACCGCGATGCGGCTCAAGGAGCTCGAGGAGGCGGTGGAGCTCGAGCTCGACCGCGCCGTCGCGTTCGCGAAGGCGAGCGCCGAGCCGACGGTCGAGCTGATGGAGGCGGCCGTCTACGCCCCGCACGCGGAGGGCGCCGAGCCGCGCGACCGGACCGGGCCCGAGCGCACGATGGTCGAGGCGCTCAACGCGGCGCTTCACGCCGAGATGGCGCGCGACGAGCGCGTGTTCGTCATGGGCGAGGACGTCGGGCTGATCGGCGGCATCTTCCAGGTGACCCGGGGCCTGCGCGACCGCTTCGGCGAGGAGCGCGTGCGCGACACGCCGATCTCCGAGGCGACCTTCGTCGGCGCGGGCGTCGGCGCCGCGATCGCGGGGCGCCGGCCCGTGGTCGAGATCCAGATCTTCGACTTCGTCGCGCTGGCGATGGACCAGGTCGTGAACCAGGCGGCGAAGTTCCGCTACATGCTGGGCGGCCGGCCCACGGTGCCCCTCGTGCTCCGCGGGCCGCAGGGCGGCGGCATCCGGCTCGCGGCGCAGCACTCGCAGAGCCTCGAGGCCTGGTTCGCCCACGTGCCCGGGCTCGTCGTCGTCGCGCCGTCCACGCCCTACGACGCCAAGGGGCTCCTCGTCTCGGCGATCCGCGACGACAACCCCGTGGTCTTCCTCGAGCACAAGGCGCTCTACGCGGTGCGGGGCCCCGTGCCCGAGGGCGAGTACGCGATCCCGCTCGGGCGCGCCGAGGTCAAGCGCGCGGGCACCGACGTGACCGTGGTCGCGACGCAGGCGATGGTGGGCCGCGCCCTCGCCGCGGCCGCCGAGCTCGAGAAGGAGGGCGTGAGCGTCGAGGTGATCGACCCGCGCACGCTCGTGCCGCTCGACGAGGCGACGATCCTCGCGTCGGTCGCGAAGACCGGCCGGCTCGTGATCGCCCACGAGGCGGTCAAGCGCGGCGGCTGGGGCGCCGAGGTGGCGGCGCTCGTCGCCGAGCGGGCCCTCGACGTCCTCGACGCGCCGATCGTCCGGGTCGGCGGCCGCGGCGTCCCCATGCCCTACAACGAGTCGCTCGAGCGCGCGACGATCCCGAGCCAGCAGGACATCGCGGCCGCCGTG
>MGBU01000069.1:0-2711 GCA_001790205.1 Candidatus Rokubacteria bacterium GWA2_73_35
ACTTCGCCGACATCCAGCGGCTGCTGGACGTGCTGAACCGGCTGGTGGACCAGGGCAACACCGTCGTGATCATCGAGCACAACCTCGACGTCATCAAGACGGCGGACTGGGTCATCGACCTCGGGCCCGAGGGCGGCGACGCGGGCGGCCGGGTCGTCGCCACGGGGACGCCGGAGGACCTGGCGCGCCAGGCGGACCGCTCCTACACGGGACAGTTCCTCGGGCGGCTGCTCGCCGGCGCGTGAGCCATGCGCCGCACCAAGGTGGTCTGCACCATCGGCCCGGCCAGCGCCGGCCGGGAGCAGCTCGACCGGCTGGTGGCCGCCGGGATGGACGTCGCCCGCCTGAACTTCTCGCACGGCACGCACGCCGAGCACGCGGAGGTCATCCGGCTGATCCGGGAGGGCGAGCCGCGCTGGGGCCGGCCGGTCGCGATCCTCCAGGACCTGCAGGGGCCGAAGATCCGGCTCGGGACCTTCGGCGCCGCCGGCGGCGTCCGCGTGGACCTCGAGCCGGGGCGCGAGTTCACGCTCTGCGCCTACCCCGTCGCGGGCAGCGTCGAGCGCGCGTCGATCACCCACCCCGAGCACCTGCGCGAGCTCGGTCCGGGCGACGAGGTCTGGATGGACGACGGGATGATCCAGCTCCGCGTCGAGAAGACGTCCGCCGACGAGGTCCGCTGCCGCGTGGTCGTCGGCGGGCGCGTGAGCGACCACAAGGGCATCTCGTTCCCGCGCGTCGAGCTGCCGATGTCCTGCCTGACCGACAAGGACCGCGCCGACCTGCGCTTCGGGATCGCCCAGGGCGTCGACTTCGTCGCCGTCTCGTTCGTGCGCTCCGCGGCGGACCTCGAGGAGGTCCGCGCGTTCCTCCGGAGCCTCCGCGCCGAGGCGCCGCTCGTCGCCAAGCTCGAGCGCCACGAGATGATCGCCAACCTGCCGGGGATCCTGGCGCTCGTGGACGCCGTGATGGTCGCGCGCGGCGACCTCGGCATGGACGTGCCGCTCGAGGACGTCCCGCACCTCCAGAAGGAGATCATCCGCCAGGCGCGCCGCGCGAAGGTCCCGGTGATCGTCGCGACCCAGATGCTCGAGTCGATGGTGACGCACCTCCGGCCGACGCGGGCGGAGGTCTCCGACGTGGCCACCGCGATCTTCGACGGCGCCGACGCGATCATGCTCTCCGCGGAGACGGCGAGCGGGCGGTACCCGGCCGAGGCGGTCGAGGTGATGGCCCGCATCGCCGCGCGCGCCGAGCGGGCGGTGCTCGGCGCCGAGCCCCGGCGGCGCGGCGACCGCCGCGCGGGCTTCCCCGAGGCGATCGCCGACGCCGCGGCGACCGCGGCCCACGCGCTCGACGCGCGGGCGATCGTGGCGTTCACCGAGTCCGGGTTCTCGGCGCGCCTGATCTCGAGCGAGCGCCCGGACGTCCCGATCATCGCGCTGACCCCCTCGCCCGGGGCGCGCCGCCGCCTCGCGCTCTCGTGGGGCGTCGCCTCGCGCCTGGTCCGGAAGGCCGAGACGACCGACGCGATGCTGGCGGAGGTCGAGGCGACGCTGCTGGCCGACGGGACCGTGCGGCCGGGGGACGTCCTCGTCATCATCTCGGGCTCCCCGATGTGGGTCACCGGCACCACGAACCTCATGAAGCTCCACCACGTCGGCGGGCGCCCGTGAGGGGCCGGTGACGAGGCGGGCCCGCGCGCTCCGGCTCGCCGCCGTGCTGCTGCTGCTGGCGGCCGTCTGGGGCGCGGCGGGGGTGCGGCTCGACCGGCAGGACGCCGCGCGCCACGAGGCGACGGTCCTCGAGGCGCTCGCCGGCGTGCAGGCGGCGCTCGACGCCGCGCACGCCGAGGCCCGCCGCGAGGCGCGGCTCGTCGCGCAGGAGCCGGCGCTCGTCGAGGGCGCCGCGCGCGGTGACTGGGCGGCGCTGGCGCGCGGCGCCTCGCCGCGGCTGCTCGCGCTCACGCTCGAGCGCGCCGCCGACCTGCTGCTCGTGCTCGACGCGGGCGGCGCGCCGCTCGTGCAGGTGCCCGCCGCGGCGCCGGGCGCGGTGCCCGCGTGGGCGGGGGGGCGCGTGCCCCGGCTCGGCGTCGTCGCCGGCCGGGCGTACGTGCTCGGTGCCGCGCCGCTGCCGGCGGGCCTCGTGGTGGTCGGCCGCCGCCTCGACGCGCTCGTGGGCGCGCTCGAGCGCCTGCCGCTCCGGCCCGCGCTGGTCCTCGCCGCGGGCGACCGGCTGCTCGCCACGACGCTCGCCGGCGCGCCGGCGGCGGGCTGGCGGGGCGCCGGGCCGGGAGCGATCACGGTCCGCGGCGAGCCCTGGCTCGCGCGCGCGCTCGACGCGGACGCCGACCCGGGCCTCCGCGTGCTCCTCTCCGAGGCGACGCACCGGGCCCAGCGGCGGCGCTTCTGGCTCCTCTGGGCGCTGTCGCTCGGCGCCGCCGCGCTCGCCGTCGTCGTCGCCGCCTGGCTCGGGCCGCGCGGCCGCCAGCCGGCGCGGCCGGGCGCCGTCCCCGCCGACCGGCGCGCCCGGGCCCTCGATGCGCTCTACATGGCCGGCGCCACCGCCGACGACCTCGCCGGGACGGTGGAGCGGCTGCTCGAGGTCGCCTGCGGCGTCGCGCACACGGAGGTCGGCGGCGTATTCCGCCTCGACCCGGCGGGGCGGGGGCTCGTCCTCGTCGCGAGCCGGGGGCTCGCGCCCGAGGACGT
>MGBU01000069.1:2733-24289 GCA_001790205.1 Candidatus Rokubacteria bacterium GWA2_73_35
CTCGACGCGAGCCACGTCGGCGGGGCCGTGCGCGCCGGCCGGCCGGTGGTGGGGGACCTCGCGGCCTCGCCGCTCCTGGCGCCCGGCGCGCACGAGCGCGCCGAGGCCCGCGGTTACCGGGCGCAGCTCGTCCTGCCGATCCCCGTGGGCGAGGGGACGTGGGGCGTCGTGGCGCTCCTCTCCCGGGACACGCGCGCGCTCGAGCCGGACGAGCTCACGCTCCTGCAGGCGGTCGCGCAGCAGGTCGGGCTGGCCGTCGCGCGCGCGGCCCTCCTGGCCGAGGCGCGCGAGAAGGACCGCCGGCTCGAGAGCCTCGCGCGCCTGGCGCAGCACCTCACCGCCACCCTCTCGCCCCGCGAGGTGGGCGAGCGGGTCGTGGGCGCCGCGCTGGACCTGTTCGGCCCGGTCGTCGCCCGGCTCTGGCTCGTGGACGAGGACGGTGAGCACGTGTCGCCGGGCGCCACGGCGGGCGCCCCGGCGGCGCCGGCCGGCGCCGCGCGCCTGCCGCTGTCGAGCCCGCTGGTCGCCGAGCTGGCGGCCGCGCCGGCGCCGATCGCGATCGCCGACGTGGCCGAGGATCCTCGGACGCGGGGCGTGGAGGCGCTCGGGTGCGAGGGCGTCGCGTCGCTCGTGGTCGCGCCGCTCCGGGCCGGCGACCGGCCCGTCGGCGCGCTCGCCGTGGGCTGGCCCGCGCGCCACGCGCCCGCGGTCGAGGAGATCGGCCTGCTCCAGTCGCTCGCCGACTACGCGGCGCCGGCCCTCGACAACGCCCGGCTCTTCGCCGAGGAGCAGGCCCGCGGGGCCTACCTCGCCGCGGTCCTCGAGATCAACACGAAGATCGGCCGGCTCACGCCCACCGACGCACTGCTGGCGTCGATCGCCGAGGAGGCCGCGCGGCTCCTCCGCGTGGACAACGCGGGCTTCCGGCTCCTCGAGGGCGACGACCTCGTGCTCGCCGGGCTCGCGGGCTCGGCGCGCGAGACGATGCTCCGGCCCCGGCTCCGGGTCGGCGAGAGCCTGAGCGGGAAGGTCGTCCAGACGGGCCGGACGCTCGTGTGCGAGATCGCGAGCGTCCCGGACGTCGTGCCCGAGCACCTCGCCGCGGACCGGCGGCTCGGCTACACGCAGTTTCTCGGCGTGCCGCTCCGGGTCGGCGACCGGACGACCGGCGTGCTGACGTTCCGCGCGCGCCGGTCCTTCGCGGCGCGCGAGGTGGAGCTGGCCGAGGCCTTCGCCGGCCAGGCGGCGATCGCGCTCGAGCACGCGCGCCTCTTCCGCGAGGCGGGGCGCCAGGCCGAGCGCATGGCGGCGCTCGCCGACGTCGGGCGCGTGCTGTCCGAGACGCTCGACTTCGACCTCGCGGCCCGGCGCGTGCCCGAGAGCGTGTGCGCCCTGCTCGGCGCGCGCTCCTCCTGCCTCTACCGCCTCGAGCCCGAGTCGGGGGCGCTCGTGGCGGTGGCGGTGGCGGACGAGACCGGGCAGGTCTTCGACTGGAGCCCGCGGCTGCCCGCGGGGACCGGCGTCGCCGGACTCGCGGTCCGCGAGCGGCGGCCGGTCGCGACGGAGGACGCGCTCGCGGACGGGCGCCTCACGTACGCGGAGGACGCCCAGGCGCGCGTCGCCGGGCAGTCGCACCGCGCGCTGCTCGCGGTGCCGCTCCGCGTCAAGGACCGGCTGTTCGGCGCGCTCGCCGTGAGCCACCTCACCGGACGCCGCTTCGGCGAGGACGAGATCCGGCTCGCGCAGGCCTTCGCCGACCAGGCGGCGCTCGCGCTCGAGAACGCGCGGCTCTACACCGAGGCGACGCGCCGCCGGCTCGAGGCCGAGGAGCTGGCGCGCCTGGCGCGGACGCTCACCGAGAGCCTCGAGGTCTCCGCGGTCGGCGAGCGCATGGTGGAGAGCGTGCTCGGGCCCTTCCAGGCGCGCTCCTCGGCCCTGCGCCTGCTCCGCTCGGATGGCGCGCTCGTGCTGGTGGCCCTCGGCGGACGGGCCCGCGGGGCGCTCCCGCCCGGCCACGCGCTGCCGTCCGGCGCCAGCGTCGCGGGGCGCGCGGCTGCCGAGGGCCGCGCCGTGGCCACGTCGGACATGTTCAGCGACCCCGCCTGCGTCGTCACCGAGGACATGCGCGCGGGGATGCGCGTGTCGGGCGACGCCGCGCTCCTGAGCGTGCCCCTGCGCGTGAAGGGACGCGTCATCGGCGCGCTGACGGTGGGGGACCGGGCGGGGCGCGTCTTCTCCCCGTCGGAGATCGCGCTCCTCCAGGCCTTCGCCGATCAGGCGGCGCTCGCGCTCGAGAACGCCCGGCTCTTCTCGCTGGAGGCCACGCGGCGGGCGCAGACGGCGACGCTCGCCGAGATCGGGCGCGAGTTCGCCGCGGAGCTGGATCCCGACCGCCTGCTCGACATCGTCATCGCGCGGGCGACCCGCCTCTTCGGCGGCCACGGGGCCATCTACCTCGCGGAGGGCGAGCGCGCGCTCGTGCCGCGCGCGTGGACGGAGCCCGCGCCGCGCCCGCCGTTGGCCTTCGGGCAGGGGGTGGTCGGGACCGCGGTCGAGCTCCGGCAGGGTCTCGTCGTCAACGACTACGCGAGCTCGGTCCTCGCGCAGCCGCGCTGGATCGAGCTGGGCGTGCGGCGCGCGATGGCGCAGCCGCTCGTGCTCGGCGAGCGTCTGCTCGGCGGCATCGTGGTCAGCCGCGACGGCGAGACGGCGGCGCCGTTCCTGGCCGAGGACCTCGAGATGCTCGAGACGTTCGCGGCGCAGGCGGCGATCGCGCTGCAGAACGCGCGGCTCTACCGGGAGGCGCGCGAGCACGCCGACCGCCTCGCGGCGCTCGAGGAGGTGAACCGCCTGGTCTCCTCCTCGCTCCAGATGGACGAGGTGCTCCAGAGCATCGCGGCGGCGGCGGCGCGCTTCTTCGACGCGCCGCACGTGAGCGTGTGGACGCTCGACGCGGCGGCGGGACGCCTCGTGCGCTCCCTGAGCCACGGCGACGCCGGCGTGGCCGCGAGGCTCCGCCGCGAGGTGGGCCTGGGGGAGGGCGCGGTCGGCTGGGTCGCGCTGCACCGCGAGCCGCTCCTGTGGGTCGACGCCCGGACGGACCCGCGCGTCGTCGACGCCGACGAGCTGCTCCGGGCCGGCCTCCGCCACCTCACCGCGTACCCGATCGCGATCGGCGACCGCGTGCTCGGCGCGTTCGCGGTCCACCGCGCGGTGCCTTCGCCCGTGACGCCCGAGACCGCCTCGCTGCTGGGCTCGCTCGCGGCGCAGGCGGCCGTGGCGGTCGATCACGCGCGCCTCTTCGCCGAGACGAGCCGTCTGCTGGCGGAGACCCGCGCGCTCCTCGAGGTCGTCGAGATCCTCAACTCCACGCTCGACTCCACGAGGCTGCTCAAGCGGGCCGCGATCAAGATCGCGCAGGTCTGCCGCGTGGACCGCTGCTCGCTCGAGCTGTGGGTCGGCGACCGGATGCTCCCGCTGATGTCCCAGTACGCGGACGGACGCCGGGACCCGCACCTCTGGGAGGCGTTCCAGCAGATCACCGCGCGGCCGCTACGCGACATCCCCGCCAACGTCCGGGCGATCGAGACGCGGCGCCCGGTCGTGATCGAGGACGCGGCCACGACCGACCTGATCCCGCGCGACTGGGTCGAGCTGTTCGAGATCAAGTCGAGCCTCGTGGTGCCGATGATCCGCCAGGACCAGGTCATCGGCGTGATGACGCTCGAGCGCTGCGACCGGCCGGCGCGCTTCGAGCGCTGGCAGATCGACCTCGCGGCGACGATCGCCGGCCAGCTCGCGCTGTCGCTCGAGAACACCCGGCTGTACACCGAGGCGCGGGAGCGCCTGCGCGAGACGACGACGCTCCTCCGCGTGGGCCGGATCCTCTCCGAGCGCGAGCCGACCGGCGAGGTGATGCGGCGCGTCGCGCGCGAGGTCGCGCACGCCTTCGGCGCGGACATGGTCGGCGCCTACTTCGTCGACGCGAGCCGGCAGCAGCTCGTCCCCCTGGGCGGCTACCACGTCCCGAAGGACCTGCTGGCCCTGCTCATGAGCCGGCCCATCGTGCTGACGCGGCTGCCCGACCTGCTGCCGGCTTGGCGGGCGGGGCAGGCCGTCGCGAGCGGGGACCCGCGGGAGGACCCGCGGTTCGACATCGAGTGGCTCGGGGCGCTGCCCCCGTTCTCGGTGCTCTTCGCCTCCGCCAACGCGCACGGCGAGCCGATCGGCGCGCTCTTCCTCGTCTGGTGGCGGCCGGGGCGCGAGTTCCGGCCGGCCGAGCTGCGGCTGATCGAGGGCGTCGGGGCGCAGGTCGGCCTCGCGATCGAGAACGCCGACCTCGCGCGGCGCACGCAGGCCAAGCTCCGGGAGACCGAGACGCTGCTCTCGGTGAGCCGCGCGCTCGCCACGACGCTCGACCTCGGCGCGCTCACGCAGCACTTCCTCGAGCGCGTCGTGGCCGCCGTCGACGCGGACTGCGCCGGCGTCTGGCTCCGCGAGGGCGGCGGCGAGTGGCTCGAGCCGGTCGCCGACCACCGCGTGCCGGCCGCGCGGCGCGAGGCGCTGCGCGCGGTGCGGCTCTCGCTCACCGGGCACGCCTTCTGCGCCGAGGCCGCGCGGACGCGGCGCCCGGTGGCGTCCGCGCGGGTCGCCGAGGACCCCGACTCCGCGGGGCCGCTCGCCGCCGCGCTCGAGCACCGGAGCCAGCTCTTCGTGCCGATCGTGGTGAAGGACGAGATCGTGGGGGGCTTCGGGCTCGTCTGGTTCGAGCGGGCACGCGAGTTCTCCGCCGACGAGCTCCTGCTCATGGAGGCGGTGGCCAGCCAGGCGGGCGCCGCGCTCGAGAACGCGCGCCTGTTCGAGCAGAACCGGCGCCAGGTCGAGGAGCTGTCGGTCCTCCACGACCTCTCGCGCGCCGTGACGGGCCAGCTCGACCGCGCGGCGCTGCTCGCGGCGCTGCGCGCGCACGTGGCGCGCGTCCTCGACGCGGGTCACATGGTCGTCGCGCTCCGCGAGGCGGGCGAGCCGGTCGAGATCGGCCTCCGGATCACGGACGGCGTCGAGGACCCGCAGCCGCCGCTCCGCTACGCGCGGCCGCCCGGACTCATGTCGGTGGTCTTCACGACCGGGCGCGCGATCCGCACGAGCGACTACCTGGGCGAGTGCGCGCGGCACGGGGTCGAGCCGGTCGCGCTCTCGATGCACCTCGCCCACTGGCTCGGCGTGCCGATGACGACCGGCGACGAGGTGCTGGGCGTCATCGTGCTCCGCGGCGACGGACGGCCGTTCGGCGAGGCCGACGAGCGGCTGCTGACGAACATCGCCCACCTCGCGGCGCTCGCGCTGCGCAGCGCCCGGCTCTTCGAGGAGCGGGCCCGCGCGTACGGCGAGCTGGCGGCGGCGCAGGACCAGCTCGTGCGGACGGAGAAGCTGCGCGCGCTGGGCGAGATGGCGTCGGGCGTCGCCCACGACTTCAACAACCTGCTCGCGTCCATCCTGGGCCGCGCCCAGCTCCTGCTCGCGCGCGTCCAGGCGCCCCAGCTCCGGCAGTGGCTCCAGGTGATCGAGCGCGCGTCGCTCGACGGCGCCCAGACGGTGCGGCGCTTACAAGAATTCACGCGCATCCGGCGCGACCAGCCGTTCGTGGCGGTGGACCTGAACGCGGTGGTCCGGGGCGCGCTCGAGCTCACGCAGTCGCGCTGGCGCGAGGAGCCGCAGAGCCGGGGCGTCACCATCGACGTGCGCACCGCGCTCGGCGACCTCCCGCTGGTCGCGGGCGACGACGCGGAGCTGCGCGAGGCGCTCATGAACCTGATCCTGAACGCCGTGGACGCGATGCCCGACGGCGGCACGCTCACGGTCACCACGGCCGCCGCGGACGGCGAGGTCGTGGTCGGCATCGGCGACACCGGCATGGGGATCCCGGAGGACGTCCGCGAGCGGATCTTCGACCCGTTCTTCACGACCAAGGGCCCGGTGGGCACGGGCCTGGGCCTGTCGATGACGTATGGCATCGTGTCGCGCCACGGCGCCCGGATCGAGGTGGAAAGCACGGAGGGCCGCGGCACCACGTTCCGGCTGACCTTCCCGGCCGGCACGGGCCTGCCCGCGCCCGAGCCCCTCGCGCCCGGGGCGCCGCAGACTGCGGCCGGCGCCTCCCTGCGCTGTCTCGTGGTGGACGATGAGGTGCCGGTCGGCACGATGCTCGGCGACGTCCTCGAGGCCGGCGGGCACCGCGCCGTCGTCGTCACGGACGGCGGCGAGGCGATCGCGCGCTTCGGCGCCGAGCCCTTCGACCTCGTGTTCACCGACCTCGCGATGCCGCGCGTGTCCGGCTGGCAGGTCGCGCGCGCCGTCAAGGAGATGGCGCCGGCCGTGCCCGTCTTCCTCGTGACCGGCTTCGGCGTGGAGCTGTCGGCCGAGGAGCGCCGGACGCACGGGGTCGACGCCGTGCTCGTGAAGCCGCTGAAGATCCAGCAGATCCTGGACGTCGTCGCGCAGGTCGCGCGCGGGCGCGTCCAGCCCACCCGAACGGAGGACGAGCGATGAGTCCAGCGAGCTTCGAGACCCTGACCCTGGCCCGGAGCGAGGGCGTCGCCACGCTCACGCTGAACCGCCCCGACGCGTTCAACGCCCTCAACCTGACGCTCGGCCGCGACCTCTTCCACGCCGTGCTCGAGGTGGACGAGGACCCGGCCGTGCGCGCGGTGGTGATCACCGGCGCGGGCCGCGCCTTCTGCGCCGGGGGGGACGTCAAGGACTTCGCCGACAACCTCCCGCGCATCGGCGTGCTCGTGAAGGAGCTGACGACGTACCTGCACGGCGCCGTGTCGCGCCTCTGCAGGAGCGACAAGCCCGTCGTCATGGCGGTGAACGGCGTCGCGGCGGGCGGGGGGCTCTCGTTCGCGCTCTCGGGCGACCTCGTGCTCGCCGCCGAGTCGGCCCGGTTCACGATGGCGTACGCCAAGATCGCGGCCACGCCCGACGGCTCGTCGTCCTACTTCCTGCCGCGCCTGGTCGGCCTCAGGCGCGCGCTGGAGCTGTACCTGACGAACCGCGTCCTGTCGGCGCGCGAGGCCCTCGAGTGGGGCCTCGTCACGCGCGTCGTGCCCGACGCCGAGCTGGCCGGCGCCGCCGGCGCCCTCGCACGCGAGCTGGCGCAGGGGCCGACCCGAGCCTTCGGCGGCGCCAAGCGGCTCTTCCACCAGTCCACCTGGGAGAGCCTCGAGACCCAGATGGAGCTCGAGGCGCAGGCGATCGCGGCGAGCGGCCACACCGAGGACTTCGCGAACGGCGTCACGGCCTTCGCGACCAAGCGGACGCCGACGTTCCTGGGCCGGTGAGCGAGCGGCCGCGGCTCTTCTATCGGCCCGGCTGATCGTCCTGCGCCAGGACGAAGGAGCTGCTCTCGTCCTGGGGGATCGGGTTCGATCCCGTGAACGTCGAGGACGACCCCGGGGCGCTGGCGGAGCTGGCGCGGCTCGGCGTGCCGCTCGTGCCGGCCGTCCTGCTCGGCGAGCGCGCGGTGCACGGCTGGAACCCGGCGGCGTACGCCGAGCTGCTCGGCGTGCGCTACACGGCCCCGCCGGCGCTGCCGCCGGCGGAGCTGGGGGTCCGGCTCGACCGGATTCTCGAGGCGACGCAGCGGCTCCTCGTCCCGCTCGACGCGCGCCAGCTCGACTACACGCCGCCCGAGCGCGCGCGGCCGCTGCGCGACCTCGCCTACCACGTCTTCCGCCTGGCGCTCGCGTTCGTGGACGGAATGGACCACGGCGAGCTGCCCGAGGGCTGGCTCCAGGAGCGCGCCCCCGACGACCTGCGCGACGGGCCCGCCGTCGCGCGCTACGGCGCGCTCGTGCGCGGGCGGATCGCGGGCTGGTTCGAGGGCGCGGCACCGGGCGAGTTCGCCCGGGTGATCGGCGTCTACTACGGCCCCCAGTCGGGCCACGAGCTGCTCGAGCGCACCGCGTGGCACGCCGCCCAGCACCTGCGGCAGCTCCACGTCCTGGTCGGGCGCCTCGGCGGCGTCCCGGCCGCGCCCTTGCCCGCCGACGCCTTCGCCGGCCTGCCGCTGCCCGACGCCCTCTGGTGAGGGGCCGACGGCGCCGTCAGTCCTCCTCGATCCAGGCCTCGGTGAGGCGGCGGGCCAGCGCGCGGTGCCGGCGGAAGAAGTAGCCGAGCATCGCCGCCGCGGCGAGCAGGTTGGCGAGGAACACGGTCCAGCCCGCGATTTCGTCGAGCACCCACTTCGCCGCGATCACGACCGCGCCGAAGAAGAACACCTCGAACGCCGTGAAGAAGATCACGAGCGCGAAGACGAACAGCGGCTGGCGCTCGGCGCCGGCGATGAGCAGCGCGCCGACGACGCCGACGGCGACGAACGCGAGGCCGTGCGCGACCGTGTAGGAGAGGACCGCGGCGAGCGCCTCGCCCTGGCCGAGGATCCCGGCACCGAGGAGCCTCGGCGTCCGGAGCGGCTCGCCCTGGACCGCGTCGATCACGAGGAACCACACGGCGACGACCGTCGCGCCGACCAGGCCCGCGACGACGCCCTCGCGCAGGACGCCGCCCCACGAGCCGACGAGCGTACCCGGCAGCCCCCGGTGGGAGCGGAAGAGGTAGCCGAGCATCGCCGCCGACGCGAGCAGGTTGCCGACGAGGATCGCCCACCAGATGAGCGCGCCGACGATCGAGTGGCCGAGCGCGCCGAGCAGCGCGAAGAAGAACACCTCGAAGCAGGCGAACAGGATCACGAAGGCGACGAAGAGCGTGGGCTCGCGCTCGCTCACCGCCATCACGCTCGCCGCGGCGATGCCGAAGGCCAGGAAGGCCAGGCCGTGCAGGAGCGTGTAGCCGAGCACGTTGCCGGACGTGATCCCGAGGCCGATCGGGCTCGTGACGCCCTGGAAGACGGCCGCGCCGAGCAGCCCGGGGGTGAGCAGCGGCCGGCCCCGGGCGAGGTCGAAGAAGAGGAACCACACGGCGACGACGGCGGCGCCGATCAGGCCGGCGACGATGCCTTCCCGCAGCACCGACCGATGGGCGGGCGTCATGGCCGAGCCGATTGTATCATCTCGCGTAGCGCGCCCGCCTCACCGTCGGAGCCGCCGGGGAAGCCTGAGCTTGGCGCAGCGCGTCGCGCCTGAAGCAAATCACCCGCCAGATCCGGGCCCATGCCAACCCGCGAACTTTGAAGGCCTTCGATGCGGCGGAGCGGGCGCTGGTCGGTCCGGGGTGCCCAGAATTCGTTGCACCCTGCCCAGAGCATTGTGCATAGGAACATAAGGTTCTTGCGCTAGATTTTCGTTGACTCCACCCTATGGGTCATTTACGGTCGGCACTCACAGGTGTCCCGACGGGAGGCGTCCCAAGGCCGCTCGCACCCCCGGGCGATTCGTCGCCCCGCCCAGCGGCTGCGCCCGTGGGCCGCGTGGCTCGGCGGGGTCGGCGTCCTCGTGGGCGCGCTGCTCCTCGGCCCCCCGGCCGCCGGCGCTTCCGTGGTGTACCTCTACGACGACCTCGGGCGACTGGCGCGAGTGATCCGAGAAGACGGCGAAGCCGGGTCGTACCACTACGATTCCGTGGGCAATGTGCTTCGCGTCACGCGCGAAAGTGGGCTGAGCCGGACGACAACGCTGGCGGGAGCCTCGGTGTCGAGTGGCGCGCAGGGCGCCACCGTCCCCCTGACGCTCACCGGCAGCAATCTGATCGGCGCGAGCGTCGTCTGCACGACGCCGGGCCTCACCGTCCAGAACATCCGCACCGACTTCGAGCAGATCACCCTCGATCTGGTGATCGACCCGACGGCCCCCCTCGGGCCCGTCCAGTGCGAGGTGCGGGGCATCACCAGCGTGGCGCTCGCCTTCTCGGTCACCCGGAGCATCCCGGCCTTCCTGGCCGCTCCGGGGGTGAGCGTCCAGGTGGCGGCACCACGGGTGCCGGTCGTCGGGACCAGCGTCAGCGTTCAGGTCGCCGCACCGACCCTCGTCGTGGACCGGAGCGTGCTGGGCACGGTCAGCGTGGAGGTCGAGGCCCCCGGTAGCCCGCTCGCAGCGACGGCGGTCGCGATCACGCTCGAGCCCGTCGTCACCAGCGTCTCCCCCGGGACGGGCGCGCCGGCGACGCCGAGCGTGCTCCTCCGGATCCTCGGCGCCGGCTTCGGCGGCGCGACCAGCGTGAACGTTCTCCGTAACAACGCGGCCGACCCCGACATCACGGTCGTCACCTTCTCGGTGAACCCCGAGGGGACCGAGATCAACGCCGAGATTGCGGTCGGCCCGAGCGCCCCGCTGGGGGTACGGGTCATCCAGGTCGTGACGCCGGCCGGATCGTCCACCCGGCTCGGGACCGGGGCGAACCTCTTCGGCGTCCAGTGAGCGACACGAGCAGGAGGAACGCGATGCGAAAGCTGATCACCGTGCTGGCCACGGTCGTCGTGGGTCTCGCGCTGAGCCGCGGCGGGGCGATGGCGCAGACGTTCAGCAGCGGCAGCACCGGCGCGGACGGGGCCTTCAACCCCACCGCGAACGTGACCGTCCCGCTGCCCCCCAGCGGGGTCTTCAACTACACGACGGTGAACATCCCCGCTGGGGTCACGGTGCGCTACCTGCGCAACACAGGAAACACGCCGGTGACGATCCTGGCGTCGGGGGACGTGACGATCGCGGGGACGATCGACGTGGGCGGCGCCAACGGACTGGGCGGTTCGGCGTCCGCCACACTGATCGGACCCACCGGAGGCGTCGGAGGCCCGGGCGGGTTCAATGGCGGGAACGGCTCCAACGGCATCCTGGCTTTTCCAGGGGGAATGGGTCTCGGGCCTGGCGGCGGTGGGGGCGGGCTGGGGAGCCCAGGTGCCGGGGCGGGGGCCGGCTTCGGCGCGGCTGGCGGAGGCGTCGGGCTCGGCGGTGGAGGTGGCACGCCGGGGGCGGCCTATGGGGCATCCGATCTCCTGCCACTCATTGGTGGGTCAGGTGGCGGCGGGGGATTCTCAGGGCTCGGAAACACGGGCGGCGGCGGAGGCGGTGGAGGCGGAGCCATTGTGATCGCCTCCTCCGGGACGATCACCTTTTCCGGCTCAATCCTCGCGCGGGGTGGGGCGGGGGGCTCGATCGTTCCATCGGGCGGGTGCGCAGGCGCCGGCGGGGGAGGCAGCGGCGGGGCGGTGCGCCTCGTCGCCACGACCCTCGTCGGTACCAACGGGACCATCAATGTCACCGGCGGCGCCCCTGGGGGCAATAATGTCAGCTTCCCCTGCTCAAACTCCGGCGGCGTGGGCGCCCGCGGCCGGATCCGGCTTGAGGCGTTCACCAACACTGGCCCGATCAATGTCGTGGGGGTGACGCCGTCGCTCGGGCAGCCGACGGTTGCCGTGCTGCCCGCCGCCCCCTCGCTCCAGATCGTCTCGGTCGCGGGCGTGGCGGCTCCGGCGACGCCGTCGGCCTCCTTCGCGAGCCCGGACATCACGCTGCCGGCGACGACCACGAATCCGGTCAGCGTGGCGCTTGTGGGCGCCAACATCCCGCCGGGCAGCGTGGTGACGGTGCGCGTGCAGGGGCAGGTCGATGCCGTGACGACGGCGAGCGCGACGCTCGCCGGCACGCAGGCAGCCACGTCCGCCACGGCGAGCGTGACGATTCCGACCGATCAGCCGGCTGTCATCACTGCGACGACGAGCTTCACGATCGTCGCGTCGTCGGGCGGGCCGGTCTTCGTCCAGGGCGAAGCCGTGGAGCGCGTGAGGGTGACGGCAGGCTGGGGCGGCGCCTCCCAGGTCGCCTACATCACGAAGTCCGGGCGCGAGATCGTGGTGGGGCCAGGGCGCTAACAATGCGCCTGGTCGTGCTCGCTGGCCTCGCCGGGGTGCTCGTCGCCGCCAGCGGCGCTGGCGCGCTCGCGGCGTCTCATCCGCCGGCGGCCCCCGCGCGCCCCGCGGCGCCCGCGGCTGCGCGCCTCGCCGCAAGCGCCAGCCAGTGCGCGGCCTGCCACCGCGGGATCGAGGACGCGCACTCGAAGAAGACGCTCGCGTGCACGACCTGCCACCGGGGCGATCCGCGCGCGAAGGACAAGCAGCGAGCGCACGCCGGCATGTACGCGAACCCCTCGGACCTCCGCGTGGTGGCCCAGGCGTGCGGGGCGACTGACTGCCACGCGACGATCGCCCAGAAGGTGAAGGCGAACATCATGGCCCACCGCTCGGGCACCCAGAGCGGGACGCTCTTCCCGAACGCGCTCCAGCCCACGAAAGAACAGGTGCGCTTTTCGCTCGCGCCCGTGCCGACGACGCCGGGGCTCTCGTTGCCCCGGGGCCAGCCACTCCCGCCGGGGGCGCTCGCGCGCCTGGACCCGCTGCCGAGCTTCCAGGAGTCGGGCGATATCGTCTTCGACCTCTTGAGGAAGGAGTGCAGCTCCTGCCATCTCTGGACCCGGCCCACGGCGGTGCGGGGGAACTTCCGGGCGACGGGCTGCGCGGCCTGCCACATGCCCTACGCCGAGGACGGCAAGTCCCAGGGCGGCGACCAGGCGATGCCCCGGGGCAAGGTCGGCCGCCCCATCCGCCACCAGTTGACGAAGCGGATCGCGGTGACCCAGTGCGCGACGTGCCACAACGGGGGCTCGCGGGCGGCGATGAACTTCCGGGGGCTGATGGAGGCCCCGCCCGAGGGGCGGCAGACCTTCACCTACGACCAGGATCTGCTCCACGGCCACGCCTACACGACGCAGCCGGCGGACGTCCACTTCGAGCGGGGCCTGGCCTGCATCGACTGCCACACGGAGCGGGAGATGCACGGCGACGGCCAGGTCTACGCCAAGCGCCACTATGAGGTGGAGATCCGCTGCGAGAGCTGTCACGGCACCCCGGACAAGGTCGCCACGGGGGTGACGGCGCAAGGCCGCCGCCTGAGGAACGTCTTCGTCGCGGGGGCCCCGAACGCGACGGGCACCGTGACGCTGGTGAGCAAGCTCACGGGCAAGGTCCACCCGGTGCCCCAGCTCGCGACCTTGCCGACCCAGCCCGCGGGCCACGAGCCGCAGCATCTCGCGCGGACCGAGTGCTTCGCCTGCCACACGGCGTGGGCGCCGACCTGTTACGGCTGCCACATCAAGGCCGACTACACGGCCTACCAGAGGCCGGTGCAGGTGGCCTTCGACCATCTGAAGGAGGAGTACGCGAAGCAAGGGTGGTTCCGGCTGACGGCCGGGGTGCGGTTCGCCGACCCCGAGCCCGTGCTCGGCCTGAACTGGCGGGGCAAGGTGGTGCCCTTCGTGCCCCGGGCCCAGCCGGTGTTCACCTACGTGAACCCCGAGGGGCAGACGGAGTACGCCTTCAAGAAGTTCGGCTTCGCGCATAACCCGATCGTGCCCCACACGGTGGTGCGGGCCTCCCGCACCTGCGAGAGCTGTCACGGCAACCCCCGGGCGCTGGGGCTCGGGCTCTTCACCTCGCGGGAGCACCCGAAGCTCGGGGAGTTCCAGCAGCCGCGGGACTTCCGCTGGGACCGGATCGTGGACGAGGCGGGGGTGCCCGTGCAGCAGACGACCGTCGAGGGGGCCCGGCCCCTGAACCGCGAGGAGATGGACCGCATTCGGCGCGCTCCCTACAAGCTCGCCCCGCCCGAGCGACGTGAGGCCACGCGATGATCCGAGCCCCGCGATCTCTGGCTCTGCGATCGACTCCGGCGCTCCTGGCGTTGGCGCTCCTGACCCTCGCCCTGCCGCACCCCGTATCGGCGAGCCACTCGCTCACCGCGCTCGATCCGGTCGAGATCTACAGCGACGGCTTCGGCGACCTGCGCGGGATCGCCGTCGATCCGGCGGGGAACGTCTTCGTCGCCGACCGCTGGACGGGGCGGGTGACGCGCATCGCCCCCGACCGCACGACGACGATCGTGGTGAGCGGCCTCGATCGCCCCATCGGCCTGGCCGTCGACCTCACCGGGCGTCTGCTGATCGCCGAGGAGCGGGAGACGCGGGTGGTGCGCCTGGAGCCCGGGGGGACGCTGACCCCGCTGGTGACGGGGATCAAGCAGCCCCGCTGGCTCGCCGTCCGGGAGGACGGCACGCTCTACATCGCGGCCCGCCGGCTCACGCGCGACACCGACCCCGAGCCCGACGACGAGTCGGCGGAGCCCGAGGTGATCCTGGCCCTCTCCCCCGCGGGCCAGTTGAGTGTGTTCGCCGACGGCTTCCGCCGCTTGCAGGGGCTCGCGGTCACCTCGGACACGCTCTTCGCCGCGACCCGGGGGCGGCAGGGGGAGCCCCAAGCCGACGGCGTCGTCTACCGGATCCCGATCCTGGCCGACGGCACGGCGGGGCCGCTGACGACCCCCTGGCCCCGGGATGCGTTCAAGAAGCCGGTGGGGCTGGCGCGCGATGGCCTCGGGGCGCTCTGGCTCACGACCAAGGAGCTGGAGCTGGAGGAGGACGAGTCCAAGCGGGCGGTGGCGAAGCTCCATGCGACCGGGGCGGTGACGCTCTTCGCCGAGAACCTCGCCCGGCCCCAGGGCCTGGCCTTCGACGCCGCCGGGAACCTCTACGTGGCCGACGGGAGCAGCGGGCGGGTCTTGCGCTTCCTGGCGCCCGCGGCGCCCGTGGTCACGAGCGCGCTCTTCACCTCGCAGTCGCCCTTCGCCCTCACGGGGACAACCGCGCCCGGGGCGCGAGTGGACGTGATCGTCGACGACACGCCCCCGGCGCTCACGGGGACCGCAGACGCGACCGGTGCCTTCACCGTCTCCATCCCTCTCGCCCCCAACGCCACCACCGCGCTCAGCGTGTTCGCGACGACCCACGGGGGCCTGGGGCTCAGCTCGGTGGCCGCCGAGGTCATGGTCACCCACGACGACCAGCCCCCCGGGCTCAGCTTCCAGGCCCCGCCCGCCGGGGCCCACGTGCGCGGGCTCGTGGGCGTCGAGGCCCGGGCCACCGACCCCGGCTCCGAGGTGGCGAGCCTCGCCCTCACCGTGGACGGCCAGACGCTGACCGCGACGGTCACCCCCGCGCTTCCCGTCGCAGCGGCAACCGCCACCGCCACCTGGGACACGACAACGGTCGGCGACGGCTCCCACACCCTCGGCGCGACGGCGACGGACCAGGCGGGCAACACGGTCAGCACGCCCCGCGTCGTGATCGTGGACAACACCCCGCCCGAGACGGCGATCACCAGCGCCCCGCCCGGGGACGTGAACACGTCCACCCTCACGCTCGGCTTCACCGGCACCGACAACCTCACCCTCACGGCGACCCTCCTCTTCGCCTGGCGGCTCGACGGCGGGGCGTGGACGCTCTTCGGCCCGGCGACGACCGCCACACTGACCGGCCTCACCGAGGGCGCGCACACCTTCGAGGTGAAGGCGCTCGACCTCGCGGGGAACGAGGATCCGACCCCCGCGGCCGTGAGCTTCACCGTGCGCTTCGGCCCCTCGATCACGGGCGTCGATCCCGTGGGCGGGCCCATCGGGACCCTGGTGACGATCACCGGGACGAACTTCGAGCCCGGGGCGACGCAGGTCACCTTCAACGGCCTCGCCGCCGTGCTCCGGACGA
The DNA here is from genome assembly GCA_001790205.1 of Candidatus Rokubacteria bacterium GWA2_73_35. GTDB lineage: Bacteria > Methylomirabilota > Methylomirabilia > Rokubacteriales > CSP1-6 > GWA2-73-35. The sequence goes on from MGBU01000069.1 coordinate 18,280, forward strand.
TCACCGCCACGCAGCTCACGACGACGGTGCCGATCGGCGCGACCACGGGGCCCCTCACGGTGACGACGAGCCGGGGGAGCGCGAGCGTCGTCTTCGCGGTCCCCACGACCGGCGACTTCACGCTGAATGCCGCGCCGGCCCCGCCCGCGGCGGCGCGCGTGATCGCCGGGGATCAGACATCGATCAGCGTCCAGGCCGGCGGCAGCGGGAGCTTCACGAGCCTCGTGACGCTGAGCTTCTCGGCGCTCCCGGCCGGGATCACGGCGAGCTTCTCGCCGTCGAATCTCGTCGCCCCCGGCGCGAGCGCCTTCGTGAACGTCGCGGTGGCCAGCGCCATGGCCGCGGGAAGCTACGACGTCACGGTGACGGGCGAGGCGCAAGTGGACGGCCGCCCGCTCGCACGCACGGTCAGCTTCACGCTCGAGGTCCTGGCCCCGGAGACCCCCGCGATCACCGGCCGCGTGCTCACGGCCGAGGCGGTGCCCAAGCCCATCCCCGGCGCCACGATCACCCTCGGCTCAGCGTTCACCCTCACCGACGCCGGGGGGAACTTCGTCCTTCTCGCCCCGCCCCCCGGCGCCAACATGCTCCTCGTCGACGGCCGCACGGCCAGCACCCCCACGGCCCAGTACCCGCCTGTCGAGGTCCAGATCGATGTCGCGGCAAGCGGCCCCACGCGCGTGCCCTTCGTCCTCTACCTCCCCGTGCTCGACACGGCGCACCCCGTCACGCTGCCGCTCGACGCCGGGGGCTTCACGACCACGGAGGTCCAGGCGACGACCCCGCTGATCCCCGGGCTGGTCGTGACGATCCCGCAGGGGACGAAGATCACCGGCCCCGACGGCAACCCCGTGAGCCAGATCATCATCACCCCGGTCCTCGTGGACCGCACCCCGATGCCCTTCCCACCCGGGGTCACCCCGCCCATGCTCTTCACCATCCAGCCCGGCGGGGCGGTGCCGAGCCAGCCGCTGCCGATCAGCTTCCCCAACATCCAGCAGGACGCGCCGGGGACGCGGCTGAATCTCTGGTTCTTCGACCTGGCCGCGGGGAACTGGCAGACGTGGGGCACGGGCACCGTCAGCGCCGACGGCACCCAGGTCGTCAGCGACCCGGGCTTCGGCCTGCCGCGCTTCGCGTGGCACTTCAGCGCCGCCGACCGCTCGCTCTCGGACTATGTCCGCTCTCGCCACGCCCGCATCAACGAACCCGTGGACCTGGTGACGGGGCGGTTCATCGTCGAGAAGACGGACCTGGTCCTGCCCGGGCGCCAGGCGATTGAGCTGCGCCGCACCTACCGGAGCGAGAACCCGGTCGCGGGGCTCCTGGGGATCGGCTGGACTCTCGACCGCTACGAAAGCCGCGTGTTCCAGAGTGGGAGCCAACTCCTCCTGCGCTTGCCCGACCAGAGCCGGTACGCCTTCACACAGGGGGCCCCGGGGCAGTGGACCAACTCGAGCGAGCCCTTCCTGCGGGGGACGGTGCTGACGCCGCTGCCCGGCGACTTCCGCTGGCAGCTCCGGTTCAAGGACGGCACGGTGCAGCGCTTCGAGCGCCTGCTCGGCTTCGCCAACGAAGCCGCTCTGGCCGCCATCACCGACCGGAACAGCAACATGGTGACGATCACCCGCGTGCCGCAGCCCTTCCAGAACCACAAGATCACCCAGATCACCGAGCCCGCCGGCCGGAGTTTCACCCTGGCCTACAACGCCCAGGATCGGATCGCGTCGGTGACCGACCCGCTCGGACGGGTGGTCCAGTACGGCTACGACGCCCAAGGGCGGCTCGAGACGGTCACGGACCCGGCCGGGGGCGTCACCCGCTACACGTACGATGCCAGCCACCGCATCGTCGCGATCACCGACCCGCGGAACATCACGTTCATCACGAACGAGTACGACCCGGTGACAGGCCGGGTGATCCGCCAGACCCAGGCTGATGGGGGCGTGTGGCAATTCGCCTACACCCTGAACGGGACTTTTGTCACCGACACTGCGGTGACCGACCCGCGAGGGAACCCGACGACCTACCGGTTCAGCGCAGAAGGCTTCACCCTGTCCACGACGGATGCGCTGGGCCAGACGACGGTCAACGAGTACGCGCCAGGGTCGAACCTCCTGCTCGCCACCCCCGAGCCGCTCGGGCGCACCACGCGCTTCACCTACGACACGCAGGGCAACGTGACGACGATCACCGACCCGGCGGGGAGCGTGCGGACCTTCACCTACGAGCCGACGTTCAACCAGGTCGCGTCCATCACCGACTCCCTGGGCCAGGTGACCAACTTCGGCTACGACGGCCAGGCCAATCTCACGTCCATCACCGACCCGCTGGGCAAGGTGACGACGCTCGCCTACAACGCCTTCGGCCAACCGCTCACAACGACCGATCCGCTCGGGAACACCACCACCTTCACCTACGACAGCCAGGGCAATCTCACGTCCACGGCCGATCCCCTCGGCAACACAAGCACGTTCCAGTACGACGCCATGAGCCGGCTGCTCCGCCAGCTCGACCCGCGCGGCCAGGTGACGGCGTTCGCCTACGACCCCCTGAATCGCCTCACCGCCCTCACCGACGCCCTGGGCGGCGTCACCAGCTTCAGCTATGATCCCAACGGGAACCTCCTGACAGTGACCGACGCCCGGGGCAATGCGACGAGCCACACCTACGACCTGATGGACCGGCTCTCGACCCGCACCGATCCCCTCGGGGCCAGCGAGAGCTTCGTCTACGACTTGACCGGGAACCTCACCCAGCGAACCGACCGCAAGGGCCAGGTCAGCACCTTCAGCTATGACACCCTCAACCGGCGCACGAGCGCAAGCTACGCCGACGCCACCAGCACGAGCTTCGCGTACGACGCCGCCGGGCGACTCGTCCGCGTGGACGACTCCGTCGGCGGCACGCTGACGAACGCCTACGACCCCCTGGACCGGCTCCTGGCCCAGAGCACCCTCCTCGGGACGGTGAGCTACCAGCACGACGCCCTCGGCCGCCGGACCCGGCTCGAGGTCCCCGGGGTCCTGCCGACGACGTACAGCTACGACGCCAACTCCAGGCTCACCCAGATCCTCCAGGGCCTGCAGACGGTCGGCATCCAGTACGACGACGCTAGCCGGCGCACGGGCTTGAGCCTGCCCAACGGGGTCAGCACCGAGTACCAGTACGACCTCGCCTCGCGGCTCACCGCCCTGATTCATCGCAATGCCGCCGGCCTTCTCGGCGACCTGCGCTACCAGTACGACCCGGCGGGCAACCGCACCCGCGTCGGGGGGAGCTTCGCGCGCACGCTCTTGCCGGAGGCCGTTGCGAGCGCCACCTACGACGCCGCCAACCGCCAGCTCACCTTCGGCGACAAGACGATGGCCTTCGACGCGAACGGCAACCTCACGACGCTCGCCGACGCGACGCAGACAACCACGTTCACCTGGGACGCGCGCGATTGGCTGGTCGGCGTGGAGCAGCCCGGAACTCTGGCGAGCTTCGCCTACGCCTTCGGGCGGCGACTCAGCAAGACCGTGAACGGCGTACCGGCGCAGTTCCTCTACGACGGCCTCGACATTGCACAGCAGGTCACGGCCGAGGGGCCAACAACCTATCTCCGCTCGCTCGCGATCGACGAGATGCTCGGTCTCGCGAATCAAGACGGGACTTTCTTCTCGATCGCGGACCCGCTCGGCAGCACGCTCGCGATCACCGATCCCTCAGGGACTGCCGTCACCGCGTACACCTACGACCCCTTCGGCACCACAACGGCGACGAACCCGGGGTTCTCGAATCCGTTCCAGTTCACGGGGCGGGAAAACGACAGCCTCGCGGGCCTCTACTACTACCGGGCGCGGTACCACTCGTCGAGGCTTGGACGATTTATCGCGCAAGACCCTCTTGGATTCAGTGCGGGCAGCGTGAACCTTTACACTTATGTTGGAAACTCCCCGGTGAATTCTCGCGACCCACTAGGGCTGTGCCCCGCCTGCGCGGCCCCCGCCGCTCCGCTGGTCGTCGAGGCGGTTGCGGCGGCGGCTACCGCCGTTACGGGTTTCATCGCGGGTCTGACAATCGGCGATTGGCTTCTGAACAAGAACAGCGCCGCAGAATCGGCGCCGTTTCCCGATCCAACGAGTCCGCCGGGGCACTGGATTCCTCACCCGAGCGGTCGGCCCAACACGTGGTTGGATCCGACGGCCGGCGAGACATGGCATTGGCACCCTGGGACGCATCGTGGAGGGGATCACTGGGACATTGGCGGCCCGCGTGGACCAAGTGGGGAGAAGGGTCGGCAAGAGTGGTGGCCAAAAGGTGGAAAGCGACAGCCCAAGGACGATGCTGGTCATGCCCTTGTGACGTCTCCCATGGGTTGTCGGAAGTGCTAGGAGCTATGGGACAGAGCGTCCACAGAAGGTTCGAATGACTACCGAGCTCGAGATTCGCGATGCGCGTCACTCATCGCTGGACTACGAGTTACAGCGTCAACAGGGAGCCCCTCTTCTGCAGGGGTTCTTTGAGTTTTGGGGCCACCCGCGCCGATTCTCAAGGCCGCATGTCCTTGGAGACTGCAGCTTGTTCGATCTGCACATCACGGCTTACGTGCAGGAGTGGGGACCGTGCGGCCCTCCGCCTCACCCGGGAATCTTCAAGCGGTTCTTCCCCACGATTCTCACTCGCCTGCTGGGCGCGCGGAATAGGCTGACCCTCTTTGTGCAACCGACCGACCGCGATTCCTTTGACGAACTCAACGTTATCGAGACTCTTCTTGTGCCAAGACGCCTACCCTACATTCTCTTCTCGAAGACAGGGCCCCGGGGTGATTTCTCGGGTTTGCCGATAAGGCCGAATGTGGGCTACCTGATCTTTGAATGGTCCACAACACTGGTCGATGATATCGCCGAACGATGGTTCCTCAGCCCAATGCTCAGCATCGAAGGCTACATTAGCCGGGAGTCCGCCCTCGCCACGATTTCAGGATTGCACTTTCAAGAGGATACGGAGGAACGCGTTCGAGAACTCCTTCGTAACATCGAGATGGGATTCAAGGTCTGGCCAGACAACAACGGGCTCTTTGTGCTTACGGATAAACTGGATCTCGGTGGCCTCCGGGAGAGATTGCAGATCGCCGACCTCAATCGGATGCTTCAAGAGGCGATTCCCAGGCCCCCAGCCTGAACTTCCTGGGGCTGATGGAGGCCCCGCCCGAGGGGCGGCAGACCTTCACCTATGACTACTGCTTCGCGCATAACCCGATCGTGCCCCACACGGTGGTGCGGCAGAGCCGCACCTGCGAGAGCTGCCACGGCAACTGTGGTCTGACGGCCGCGATGGCTGGGATGTGCTATGGCGCGTATCAAGTGCCTTGCCCGGACCCATCAGTGATTCCGGCTCTTGGCGGTAGTCCTCCTCCGTCTGGCAACCCGAACCTCCTCGGCGGCCGCAAGTGATGAGCGAGGGGATTGGATTTCTGGACGTGGTCACTCTGTCGTAGCCGGGGGAAATCACATGACTCTAAAGGCGGCAAAGTCGATCTACCTAGCGACAACGGCCGCAATACTGGTTGCTCTGTCAGGCGAGCTATTGTGGCTCTGCACGACTTGCCTTTCTGGCGACACAGGGTTTGTGATGTCCCTGGCGAGACCGGCGGCCTGGCTGGTTCTCGTCTTGGGTGGCCTCTTTGTCTGGGGCGGGAGGAGCTTCGAGGGAAATAATCGCTCTCTCTATCTTACGCGACGTGCGCTTTATTACCTCGGCCTGTGCCTCATACTGGTTGCGGCCGCTATTCTGACATCATCCGCTGTCGAGAGGGGAAAGCTGTACGTGGTTCTTGTGTTGGGCAATTCCGCACTGTTCGTCCTATCGATTTTGACATTTTGGAGAGCGTCGCGGCTCGCTGACGACGTTTGAACTGATTGGTTGAACCCTACTATTGACTCCTGCATAACTAATGCAATGACGCGGTCAAACAAAGGGGAGATCGGATTTCAGGATGCAGGCGCGGAGTAGCGCGGGGCATCGA
>MGBU01000070.1 GCA_001790205.1 Candidatus Rokubacteria bacterium GWA2_73_35
GGCCGACCACGTCTCGGGCGCGCGCCGGCTGGCCGCGGCGACCGGCGCGCCGATCCTCCTGCACGAGTCGGCGCCCGTGCGGTTCCCGCGCGCGGCCCTGGAGGACGGCGAGGAGCACGAGCTGGGGAACGTCCGCGTCACGGTGCTCCACACGCCGGGCCACACCCCCGACAGCATCTCGCTCGTGGTCACCGACCGCACGCGGGCGCAGGAGCCCTGGTTCGTCCTGACGGGCGACACCCTCTTCTCGGGCGGGGTCGGCCGCCCGGACCTCCTCGGCCAGGGCGCCGAGACCGCGCTCGCCGAGCAGCTCTACGAGAGCCTCCACGGCAAGCTCCTCGAGCTGCCCGACCACGTCGAGGTCGACCCCGCCCACTTCGGCGGCGCGGCCTGCGGCAAGGGGCTCAGCGGCAAGCCGGGCTCGACGATCGGCTTCGAGCGTCGCTTCAACCCGGCGCTCCAGCTCGCGTCGAAGGCCGATTTCGTCCGGTTCGTGCTGGAGGACCTGCCGCCGCAGCCGGAGGCGTTCGCGGAGAACCGCCGGCTGAACCTCGGGCTGGAGTAGCGCCCATCCGGCTCGGGCTCCGGGAGAACCTGCCGCAGTTCTCCCTGCTCGTCCTCCTCAACGCCTTCGTCGGGGCGATGGTGGGGCTCGAGCGGACCGTGCTGCCGCTCCTCGGCGAGCAGGACTTCGGCCTCAGCTCGAAGACCGCGATCACCTCGTTCATCGTGAGCTTCGGCGTGACGAAGGCGGTGCTGAACCTGTTCGCCGCCCGCCTCTCGGACCGCATCGGCCGGAAGCCCATCCTCGTCGCGGGCTGGCTCCTGGCGCTGCCGGTCCCCTTCCTGATCATCCTGGCGCCGGCGTGGTGGTGGATCGACCTCGCCAACGTCCTGCTCGGCGCGAACCAGGCGATGGCGTGGTCGATGACCGTGATCATGAAGATCGACCTCGTCGGACCCAGGCGGCGCGGCCTCGCCCTCGGCCTCAACGAGTTCGCCGGGTACTTCGCGGTCGGCGTGACCTCGTGGGTCACGGGCTACATCGCCGCCCACTCGGCGCTCCGCCCGCAGCCGTTCTACCTCGGGATCGCGATCGCCCTCGTGGGGCTCGGCCTCTCGCTCCTCCTGGTCCGGGAGACCCTCGGGTACGTCGCCCTCGAGGCCGGGACCGCCCGGAGCGCGCCGGGCGCCCGGCCCCCGACGCTCGGCCGCATCTTCCGCATGACGAGCCTCGGCAACCCGAGCCTCCTCGCCGCCTGCCAGGCCGGCCTCGTCAACAACCTGAACGACGGCATGGCCTGGGGGCTGTTTCCCCTGTTCTTCGCGGCCCACGGCCTCGGCGTCCAGCGGATCGGCCTCGTCAAGGCGGTCTACCCGGCCGTCTGGGGCCTGCTCCAGGTCGTGACCGGGCCGCTCTCGGACCGCGTCGGCCGCAAGGGCCTGATCGCCTGGGGGATGGTCGTCCAGGCCGGGGGGATCTGGCTGACCGTGCTGGTACCGCGCTTCGACGCGTGGATCGCGGGTGCCGTGCTCCAGGGGCTCGGCACCGCGATGGTCTACCCGACGCTCCTCGCCGCCATCACCGATCACGCCCACCCGACGTGGCGGGCGTCGAGCCTCGGCGTCTACCGCTTCTGGCGCGACCTCGGCTACGCCGTGGGCGCGCTGCTCTCCGGGCTCGTCGCCGACCTCGTCGGGCTCGGCGCGGCGATCCACGTCGTCGCCGCGCTGACGCTCGGCTCGGGCCTCGTGGTCGCGCGCCTGATGGCCGCGCCCCGGCCGGCGCCCGTGGCGCTTCCCGCGCAGCCGTAGCGCGGGGGCGGCGCTCAGCCCTCGTCGGCGAGGGCGAAGCGGCCGTCGGCCGCCGGGACCGGGGCCTCGGGCAGCCCGAGCTCCTTCCGGACGATGTTGGTCCCGCGCACGAGCGCCACCATCTTGAAGAAGGCGTGGCGGCGGCTCATCCCCTCGCGGCCGAAGCCGCAGTCCGTGGAGATGCAGAGCCGCTCGGCAGGGATCACCCGGAGCGCCTTCCGGATGAGGGCGGCCACCTCCTCCGGGCGCTCGACCTGCAGCCCCCGGTGGTCGATCACGCCGATCGCGATCTTGGGCCGCGTGATCGCGCGGCCGATGGCCTCGAGGTCCATGCCCCCCGTGCTCGCGCACTCGAAGGTGAGCACGTCCACGTCGAGCCGGTTCATGTGCTCGAGGGCCGGCGCGTAGCTCCGGGCCGCCTCGTAGAAGCGCTGCTGGGCGGGATTCCCCCAGCACGTGTGGCACCACAGCTCGAGCCGCTCGCGCAAGCCCCGCACGCTCCGGTTGAACGCGTCGACGTAGAACTCCCTCGTCATCGCGCTGTCTTCCCGGTGATGCTCGAAGCGGTGCACCCAGGGCTCCTCGATCTGGAGCACCCGGCACCCCGCGTCGGCCAGACGCAGGAACTCGGCGCGCATGACGTCGCAGAGGTCCAGCACCAGCTCGCGCCGGTCCCGGTAGTAGTCGTTGCCGACGATGGACTCCAGGCAGTCGGCGCTGATCGAGCCGAACTTGACCGGCCTGGTCGTCATCTGCTGCGCGGCGCGCCAGAGCTGCGCGTACTCGAGCGGGCCCGGGCCCACCTTGCCCGTCACCCGGGGCAGGACGCGCGCCTCGAGCACCTCGTACAGGATCTCCCCCGGCACCGCGCCGCCCCAGGTGGCGTGGCCCCGGGAGGTCTCGTAGCCGGAGAAGCCCTCCAGGCGCTGCACGACGTAGCTCACCCAGGACCGGCCGCCCACGTCGGTGTCGAAGCGGTTGTCGCCGTCGGTGACGATGTCGAGGCCCGCGCGCTCCTGATCGCGGATGAGGCACGAGACGGCGTCGAGATACTGCTCGCGGTAGTTCCGGTCCGCCATCGCGATGCGGAACGGGCGCCCCCGGAGGTTTTCGGTGTACCAGCCGGGCCGCGGCAGGGAGCCGGTGATGGTGGTGGGCAGCACGATGTCCTTCGTGGCGATGTCCATGGAGGCTTCTCCCCGCGCTACGCGCCGGACTGGGCCACGACCCCGCGGGCCAGCAGGTCGTCCACCTCGGCCTCCCGGTAGCCCAGCTCGCCGAGGACCGCCCGGGTGTCGGCGCCCAGGGCCGGCGCAGGGCGCGGCGGCACCTTCCGGGCGTCCGGCAGGCGGATCGGACTGTCGACGGTCCGGGCCTGGCCGTCGGCGAGCGCCGGAAGCAGCCCGGCCGCCTCGGCCTGCGCGTCGGCGGCGATCTCGGGATAGGTCGGCAGGATCGCGAAGGGCACGTCGTGGGCCTCGAAGCGCGCGCGCCAGGTGGCGGCGTCCGCGGCGGCGAAGGCGGCGTCCAGCTCGGCGATGAGGCCCTGCGCGTTCGTGCGACGGGTCTCCTCCGAGCGATACCGCGCGTCGTCAGCCAGCTCCGCGCGGCCGACCGCCTGGCACAGGCGCGGCCAGACCCGGGCGGGATCGACGAGCGCGAGCTTCAGCACCCGCCGGTCACGCGTCAGGTAGTAGACCGCGCCGAAACTCTGGCTCTCCTCGCGCCGCCGCTTGGGGTGAAACGTCGCGCCGCAGAGCTGGGCCTGGAGCGTGGTGGCGTTGGCCCAGAGGCCGTTGGCGAGGAGCGAGGTGCTCACGCGCATCCCGCGCCCGGTGCGCTCGCGGGCGAAGAGCGCGAGCGTCACGGCGCCGAAGAGCGCGACGCCCGAGGGATGGTCGCCGGAGCCCGCGGGGATCGGACCGAGCCAGGCGTCGAGGGGGAACATCGTCCCCTCGATGCCGGAGCGCGACCAGTACACGACGGTGTCGTACGCGGGCTTGTCCACCTCCGGGCCCGCCTCCCCGAAGCCGCTCGCGCCGGCGTAGACCAGGCGCGGATAGGCCGGCGCGAGATCCCCGTACCGGATCCGCAGGCGCGCCAGCGCCGCCGGCCGGTAGTTCGTCAGGAAGACGTCGGCCCGGGCGAGCAGCCGATCGAGGATCGCGCGGCCTTCGGCCGACTTCAGCTCGACGGCGATCGCGCGCTTGCTGCGGTTGTCGACGAGGAACGAGTACGCGGTCGGCGACTCGGGCATCCCCGGCAGCTCGTGCAGGTGCCGGTTCTGATCGCCGGCGAGCGGCTCGACCTTGATCACGTCGGCGCCGAAGTCCGCCAGCATCGCCGCCGCCGACGGGACCAGCACCATGGACGCGGCCTCGACCACCTGGATCCCGGCGAGTGGCAGCGTGACAGGTCCTCCCCTGGAACGAAGTTGTGACACGTTATCACATGTCATTGACTCCGAGACCCGCCCCGTGCTAAATCATGGCGCCGTCGCACATCCCGTATCCCCGTGGAGGACACGGATGAGTGCCTTGCCCGTCGGCCCGCTGACCCGGGACACCCTCGAGGACCGCGTCTACGCGCAGATCCGGGACGCGCTGATGGAGGGGCGCTTCGCGGCGGGCCAGCCCATCACGCTCCGCGCGCTCGCCCAGGCCCTCGGCGTGAGCCTCACGCCGATCCGCCACGCCTCGAGCCGCCTCGTGGCCGAGGGCGCGCTCAGCGTCGGCCCCAACCGGACGCTCAGCGTGCCCGCGCCGACCGCCGCCGCGTTCGAGGAGATCAGCGCGATGCGGCAGCTCCTCGAGGGGCTCGCCGCCGAGCGGGCGGCCGAGCGCATCGACGAGGCGGAGATCGGCGAGCTCGAGCGGCTCTGCGACGTCATGGACCAGGCGTACGAGGCCCAGGACCTCCTCGGCGCCCTGCGCGCGAACCGCGCCTTCCACGCCGGCGTGCACCGGGCCGGCGGCTCCGCGATCCTCGTCGCGCACCTCGACAGCCTCTGGCTGCGGGCCGGCGCCGTCGTGCCGATCGTGATCGAGCAGAGCCTGCACGAGCACTTCATCCCCAAGGACCCCAACCATCCGCACCGCCGGGTCGTGGCCGCGCTGCGGGCTCGCGACGGCAAGGCGGCCAAGCGCGCGCTCGTCTGCGACATCGCATGGGCGGCTGACCTGATCGTCAAGCACCTGGCAGAGCATCCGGCAGCCGCGTCCGGCCCGCGACCGATGACCCGCACACGCTGAAGGAGGTCATGATGAACCTGCCGCGACAGGCCCTCACGCTCGTCGTCCTCGCGAGTCTCCTGCTCTTTGGCGTCGCCGACGCCCAGGCGGCCCAGGCCAAAGCCGCCTTCGACCCGGACAAGATGGCCGACATGTCGGACTTCGACCCGAACAAGCCGGTCATCCCCACCGGGGACACGATCAAGATCGCGGTCGTGGCGTCCTTCTCCGGGCCGGCCGCGGTCGTCGGCCAGATCTACTTCATCTCCGTCCAGTGGGCCGCCCACGACATCAACAAGCGGGGCGGGATCATGGTCGACGGCAAGCGGAAGCTGGTCGAGGTCATCAAGGCCAACCACGCCTCCCAGCCGGCGGAGACGAAGAAGGTGGCCGAGCGCATGGTGCTCCAGGAGAAGGTGAACGTGCTCTGGGGCACGGACGGCAGCCACCTGATGAAGATCATCAACCAGGTGGCGGACAAGTACAAAGTCATCGCCCAGTCGGCGAGCGCCCTGTCCGACGAGCTGTACGACACCACGAACTTCTCGCGCTACTCGTTCATGTCGTCGTTCTCCACCGAGCAGATCGGCCGGGCGATCGGCTTCTACTACGGCAAGATCCGGAAGAAGGAGAAGAAGTTCTACATCCTCGGCCAGGACTATCTGTTCGGCCACTCGCTGGCCGACGGGTTCAAGAAGGGCCTGAAGGAGTACTACCCGGAGGCCACGCTGCTCGGCGAGGACTACCACCCGCTCTTCATGAAGGACTTCGCGCCGTACCTCCAGAAGATCAAGGCCTCCGGCGCCGAGGTCATCTTCACCGGCGACTGGATCCCCGACGCCGAGAACCTCCTCGTCCAGGCGCGGCAGATGGGCATCAAGCTGCCGTTCGCGAACCTGTTCCTCGACGAGCCGAACATGCTCCACCGGGTCGGCGTGGACGGCACGACCGGGCTCGTGCACGTGAGCCAGTACGGCGCCGAGGGCGGCGCCTTCAAGACGCCCGGCCAGATCAAGGCGTACAAGGCCTGGAACACCCTCTGGAAGACGAAGTGGGGCCCGCCCTACAACACCCGCCTCTACGAGCACGGCACGGGGAACATCGGCTCCTACATCCAGCAGACGTACTGGCTCCTGAGCGTGATCGAGCGGGCGGGCAGCACGGACCCCGAGAAGATCATCAAGGTCTGGGAGAACGACAGCTACCAGCTCCTCAACGGCAAGGTCCTGACGATGCGGTCGTGCGACCACAAGGCGATCCAGGACCTCCACGTCGAGGAGTACGTCCCGCCCGCGAAGCAGCGGGAGTCGTTCAACATCCCGCCGTACTTCTGGTACGAGGGGACGTCGAGTGTCGGCCCGTCGGTCGCGATCCCGGCCCGGTACGTCCTGCCGAAGATGGACAAGAGCCTCGCGCGCTGCAAGGACAAGAGCGAGGCCGGCGAGTAGCCGACCCGCGCTGACGCCACTCGGGCCCGCCGCCGTCGCGCGGCGGCGGGTCCGTCGCGTGCGGAGGAGACACGGGTGGATCCGACGACGGCGATGTACGTGGCCCAGGGCCTCCACGGCCTGGCCTACGGGATGCTCCTCTTCCTGGTCGCGTCGGGGCTCACCATGGTGTTCGGGATGATGGGCATCCTGAACATCGCCCACGCGTCCTTCTTCATGCTCGCCGCCTACTTCTCCTACCAGGTCCTGGCGTTCACCGGGAGCTTCTGGCTGGCGCTCCTCCTGGCCCCCGTGGCGGCGGCCCTGGTCGGCGTGCTGTGCGAGCGGTTTCTCCTCCGGCGGACCCACGCCTTCGGGCACCTGGGCGAGTTGATCCTGACCGTCGGCATCTCGCTCGTCATCCTGGAGGGCGTCAAGGTCTTCTGGGGGACCGAGAGCCTGCCGATCCACGTCCCGCCGCTCCTCGAGGGGCGGCTCGCGCTCGGCGGCCTGGACTACCCGATCTATCGCCTGTTCGTGATCGGCCTGGCCCTGGTCGTGCTGGGTGTCCTGGCGGCGGTGCTCTACACGACGCGGCTCGGCATGGTGGTGCGGGCGGCCGTGTCCGACGCGGGCATGGTGAACGCGCTCGGCATCAACGTCCCGCTGCTGTTCATGTTCGTGTTCGGCATGGGCACGTGGCTCGCGGGCGTGGCCGGCGTCGCCATCGCGCCCATCCTCACCGTCTTCCCCGGCCTGGCCGACCAGATGGGCATGGACGCGTTCGTGGTGGTGGTGACGGGAGGCCTCGGCAGCCTCTGGGGCGCCTTCCTCGTGTCCCTCATCCTCGGCGAGCTGAACTCCTACGGCGTGCAGTTCGTCTCCCAGCTCGCGCCGGTGCTGATGTTCCTCTTCATGGCCATCGTCCTGGCGATCAAGCCGATGGGCCTGTTCGGCGAGCGGGAATGACCCGCAGGGCGGTGCGCTGGCTCGCCGGCGTCGCGGCGCTCGCCGTCCTGCTCGCCTACCCGTCCCTGTTCGGCATCTACTTCACGAACTCGTTCGTCACGTTCGGCATCTTCGCCCTCTACGCCGTCTCGTTCAACCTCCTCCTCGGCTTCACCGGGCTCCTGAGCTTCGGCCACGCCATGTTCTTCGGGGCGGGCGGCTACGGCACGGCGCTCGCCCTCACGCATCTGAAGGGCCTGCCGCTCCTCCCCGCGCTGGCCCTCGGCGTGGCGGCCGCGCTCGCCCTCGGCGTGCTCCTCGCGCCCCTCATGGTCCGGATCAGCGGCACGGCCTTCGCCATGCTCCACCTCGCCTTCGGTCAGCTCATGTACGTCCTCGCGCTGAAGCTCCGGACGATCACCGGGGGCGAGGACGGGATCGGCGGCTTCCCGATCCCGCCGTTCAGCGTGCCGGGTGTCCTGAGCGTCGACATGAAGACGCCCGCGAACTTCTACTACTTCGCCGTCGCCGTGCTGGGGTTCAGCGTCTTCGCCCTCTGGTTCGTGACCAAGACGCCGTTCGGGTGCGTCATGGTGGGCGTGCGGGACAACCCGAACCGGGTCGCCTACCTGGGCTTCCGGGTCCCCCACACGAAGGCGGTCGTGTACCTCCTCGCCGCGGGCTCCGCCGGCGTGGCGGGGTCGGTCTTCGCCATGTTCCAGAACCTGGTCTCCGCCGACGGCGCGCTGCACGTGTTCGTGTCTTTCGCGCCGGTGCAGCTGACGATGATCGGCGGCGTCGGGAGCTTCTTCGGGCCGATCCTCGGCTCGGCGATCTTCGGGGTCATCAGCGAGCTGACCAGCCGCTACACCGAGCGCGTCGAGCTGGTCTCGGGGGCGATCCTGATCCTCGTCATCATGTACGCGCCGCTCGGCGTGATCGGGATGTGGCACGCCGCCCGCGCCCGGGCCCGTGCGCGCTTCGCGCCGCGCGGCGCCGCGGAGCCCGCGCGGTGAACGTCCTCGAGACCCGGGACCTGTCGCACGACTTCGACGGCTTGCAGGTGCTGTCCCACGTGGAGCTGGGCGTCCGGCGGGGCGAGCGGCACGCGATCATCGGCCCGAACGGCGCCGGCAAGACCACGCTCTTCAACATCGTCACCGGCACCTACACGCCGCGCGGCGGCCGGGTGCTCTTCCGGGGCCAGGACGTGACCGGGGCGGGCCCGCACGCGCTCGTGCGCCTGGGCATGGGGCGCTCCTTCCAGATCACGAGCACGTTCTCGCGGCTCAGCACCTTCGAGAACATCCGCATGGGGATCCTCGGCCGGCGCGGCATCCGGTTCAACCTGCTCCGGCGGGTGGCCGCGATGCCGGACGTCACCCGCGAGGCCGAGGAAGTCCTGCGGCGGATCAACCTCACCGCCGAGCGGGACCTGCCGGCCAGCCTGCTCTCGTACGGCAAGCACCGCGCGCTCGAGATCAGCCTGGCGATGACCACGGACCCGGAGCTGGTCCTGCTCGACGAGCCGACGGCCGGGATGTCGCGGGACGAGACCAAGACCGCCGTCGAGCTGATCCGCCGCCTGACCGAGGGCCGGACCGTCGTCATCATCGAGCACGACATGGACGTGGTGTTCTCGCTGGCGGACCGCATCACCGTCCTCCACCACGGCGAGATCCTGGCCACCGGCGCGCCCGAGGAGATCAAGGCGAACCGGGCGGTCAAGGACGCCTACCTCGGGGACTAGGCGCGATGCTGCTCGAGGTCGAGGGCCTGAACACCTACTACGGCGAGAGCCACGCGCTCAGGAACTTCTCCCTGACCGTCGGCGAGGGCGAGATCGTCGCGCTCCTCGGGCGCAACGGCATGGGGAAGAGCACGGCGCTCAAGAGCATCATGGGGCTCGTCAAGCCGCGCTCCGGCCGGGTGCTCTATCGCGGCGCGGACGTGACCGGCGCGCCCCCGTACCGGGTCGCGCGGGCCGGGATCGGCTACGTGCCGGAGGAGCGGCGCATCTTCCCGAACCTCTCCGTGCTCGACAACCTCGGAATGGGGATTAAGCAGGGCCGGGCGGCGGCCCCGGGCGCGGGCAACACCACCACGTGGACCCTCGAGCGCATCTACCAGCACTTCGCGTTCATGCGGGAGCGGGCCGCGCAGAAGGGCCGGCTCCTGTCCGGCGGC
>MGBU01000071.1 GCA_001790205.1 Candidatus Rokubacteria bacterium GWA2_73_35
CGGCCAGCTCCTCGCGGATGATGCGCTGGCCGACCAGCTCGTGCGTCAGCTCGTAGTCGACGAGGAAGTTGTCGTCGAAGAAGTGGCCGAACGGCCCGTGGCCGACGTCGTGGAGCAGCCCCGCGATCCGCAGCAGCTCCTCGATCAGCGGGGCCGAGGGCGCGTCGGGGAAGATCGCGCGCAGCGACGGGTAGAGCTGCTGGCCGAGCCGCCCGGCGAGGTGCATCGCGCCGAGCGAGTGCTGGAAGCGGCTGTGCTCGGCGGCCGGGAACACCCAGCGCGCCGACTGGAGCTGCGGCACGCGACGGAGCCGCTGGACCCACGACGTGTCCATCAGGTCCTGCTCGGTCGCCTCGCCCGGGATCCCGCCGGGGCGCGTGTAGAGGATGTACTGGTGGATCGGGTCGGCGATCAGGCCGCGCCCCTGGTAGGTGTCGGCGGCGCCCTTCACGCGGCTCACTCGCGGACCCGGTACAGGTCGTGGCGGTCCACGGACGTCACCCGGATCACGCGCACCTCGTCGCGCCGCCGGACGGCCACCTCGATGACGTCGCCGGCGCGCCGGGCCCACAGCCGCGCGTAGAACGCCTCCTGCGAGTCGACGCGCACGCCGTCCACGCCCACGATCACGTCGCCGGCGCGGAAGCCCGCGCCCGCCGCGGGCCCGACGGGGGACACCTCGCGGACGACGACGGCGCCCTCGACGCCGACCGTGTAGAGCCCGAGCCACGGCCGGGCCGGCCGGCTCGCGATGCGTCCCGTGGCGATCAGCTCGTCCTTGACGGGGACGAACGTGTCCAGGGGGATCGCGAGGTTCAGGTGCGGCCCCTCGCCGAGCCGGAGGGAGGCGATGCCCACCAGCTCGCCGTGGTCGTTCACGACCGCGCTGCCGGCCCAGTGCGGGCTCGCCGGCGCCAGGTAGAGCGCGCGATCGAGCATGTACTCCCAGAACGCCGAGAACCGCCGGATCGCCTGGACCGCGCCGACGACCGCGACGAGGGCGCCGTCCTCGTCCACGCCGACGGTCGCCGTGCGCGCGCCGGGCGCGACCGCCCCCGAGCTGCCGAGGGTCGCCGCGGGCCAGGGGCCGGCCCCCTCGAGCTTCACGACGCCGAGCCCGCTGTCCAGGTCGAGACCGACGAGCCGCGCGGGCACGGTCCGGCCGTCGCGCGTCCGCGCCTCGACGGCCACCGCGTCGAGGAGCAGGTAGCTCACGGTCAGCGCGTAGCCGCGCGGATCGAAGACGACGGCGCTGCCCTCCCGGCGCGCGCCGAGCCGGCTCGACGAGAACGCGCCGGGGGCGTTCCGCACCCGGAGGCCGACGATCGCGGGCTCGACGCGCTGGACGAAGGAGGGCTCCCCCGGCCCGGGCGCGCGCACGGGCTCGCGGGCGCGCGGCGCGCCGAGGGCGAGCCCGGGGCCCAGCGCCGCGAGGGCGAGCCCGGCGAGCCAGCGGGTCCAGGTCGGTACGCGCATGCGCGGCCCTCCGTCAGCGATGGCCGTACTGCTTCTCGTAGTAGGCGCGGAACTCGCCCGACTTGAGCGGCCGCCACCACGCCTCGTGCTCGCGGTACCAGCCGACCGTCGCCTCGAGCGCCGCGGGGAACGCGTGGCGCGGCGCCCAGCCGAGCTGGCGCACCTTCTTCGAGTCGAGCGAGTAGCGCCGGTCGTGGCCGGGCCGGTCGCGCACCGGCGCGATCAGCGTCTCCGGCTTGCCGGTCAGGCGCAGGACCTGCCGCGTGAGGACGATGTTCTCGACCTCGTGGCCGCCGCCGACGTTGTAGACCTCGCCGTCCCGGCCCCGGCGCAGCACGAGGTCGATCGCCGCGCAGTTGTCGAGGACGTAGAGCCAGTCGCGGACGTTCCGGCCGTCCCCGTAGAGGGGCAGGGGCGTGTCCTCGAGCGCGTTCGTGACGAAGAGGGGGATGACCTTCTCCGGGTACTGGTAGGGGCCGAAGTTGTTCGAGGACCGCGTGATCACGACCGGCAGCCGGTGCGTCTGCCAGTAGGCGAGCGCGAGCAGGTCGCCGCCCGCCTTCGACGCCGAGTACGGGTTCGAGGGCCGGAGCGGGTCGCTCTCCCGCGAGGACCCGTGCGCCACCGAGCCGTACACCTCGTCGGTCGAGATGTGGACCAGGCGCGGGATCGCCAGCTCGCGCACGGCCTCGAGCAGCGTGAACACGCCGAAGACGTCCGTCTTCAAGAATGCGTCGGGTTCCATCAGCGAGCGGTCCACGTGGCTCTCCGCGGCGAAGTTGACCACGGCGTCCACGCCGCGCGCGACGTCGCGGACGAGGGCGGTGTCGCAGATGTCGCCGTGCACGAACGTGTAGCGCGCGTCGTGCTCGACGTCGGCGAGGTTCGCCGGGTTGCCGGCGTAGGTGAGCTTGTCGAGGTTGACGACGTGGTCCTCGGGGTGCGCGCCGAGGACGTGGCGGATGAAGTTCGAGCCGATGAAGCCGCTCCCGCCCGTGACGAGCAGCTTCACCCGTCTACCCGCGCGTCGGTTCCCAGATCTCGGCGCCCGCAAAGTCCCACGGCAGGCGCCCCTCGTCGCACGTCGAGGGCTCGGGCGAGAAGTGCACGTCGGTGAAATAGAGGACCCGCCCGGTCGCGGTCCCGAGGTTCTTCACCCCGTGCGCGACGCCCGGCGGGATGCGCAGCAGGCGCGAGATCCCGTCGCCCAGCACCAGGCGCAGGCGCGCGCCCTCGGTCGGGGAGCCCTGGCGCACGTCGAGCAGCACGACGAGCATGCGGTCCGTCGGCGGCACGTACCAGACGTCGGTCTGCCGGACGTGGAGGTGGAACGCCTTGACCGCGCCCGGCGCGAGCTCGCTGTAGTTGACCTGGCGCACCTCGAAGCCGGGCAGGGCGCCGGCGCGCCCGGCGGTGAGCCGGGCGAGCTCGGTCATCGAGCCGCCCTCGTCGTGGTGGCGCGTGAGCCCGACGAGCGCCACGCCGTCGATGGACGCGGCCCCGCCGTAGGACTGGAGCTGGAAGGCGCGCTTGGCGGGCGGGGTGAGCTCCATCACGGAGGATCTTACGTGTCCGCCTCGACCAGGCGCAACAGGTACTGCCCGTAGGAGTTGTCCCGCATCGGCGCGGCGACGCGCGCGACGTCCGCCGCCGTGATCCAGCCGAGCCGGTACGCGATCTCCTCCACGCAGGCGACCATGAGCCCCTGCCGCTCCTCGATCGTCTGGATGAAGGTGGACGCCTGTAAGAGCGCCTCGTGCGTGCCCGTGTCGAGCCACGCGATGCCCCGCCCGAGCTTCTCCACGTGGAGCGCGCCCGCGGCGAGGTAGGCCCGGTTGACGTCGGTGATCTCGAGCTCGCCGCGCGCCGAGGGCCGGAGGCCCGCGGCGATCTCCACGACCCGGTTGTCGTAGAAGTAGAGGCCCGTGACCGCGTACGGCGAGCGCGGCTTGGCCGGCTTCTCCTCGAGGCCGACCGCGCGCCCGGCCGCGTCGAACTCGACGACGCCGTAGCGCTCGGGGTCGCGGACCCAGTACGCGAACACCGTCGCGCCCGCCGTCCGCTCGGCGGCGCGCTGCAGCGTCTCGGGCAGGCCGTGCCCGTAGAAGACGTTGTCGCCGAGCGCGAGCGCGACCGGGTCGTCGCCGACGAAGCGCCGGCCGATCAGGAACGCCTGGGCGAGCCCCTCCGGGCGCGGCTGCGCGGCGTACCCGATCGAGAGCCCGAGCTGGCGGCCGTCGCCGAGCAGCCGCTGGAACGCGGCCTGGTCCTCGGGCGTCGTGATGACCAGGATCGTGCGGATGCCCGCCAGCATCAGCGTCGAGAGCGGGTAGTAGATCATGGGCTTGTTGTAGATCGGGACGAGCTGCTTGCTGAGGGCGAGGGTCAGCGGGTAGAGGCGGCTCCCGGACCCCCCGGCGAGGATGATGCCCTTTCTGGCATTCGCCATGGAGTTTTGAGAGTATAGCAGTCGCCTCGGCCTGGGATGAAGCGAGGGCGAAAAGGGCAATCGCTGTCGATCCGACCGGAAATGGGGTAATATTCGGGCCATGAAGACCCTCAAGGAGATGCTCGCTGAGGCGCGCCGGGTCGTCCCCGAGGAGGGCCCCGCCGACCTCGAGCGCCGGCTCAAGTCGGGCGACAAGGTCGTCGTCATCGACGTTCGGGACCCCGACGAGTACCGCGACGGGCACATCGAGGCGGCGACGAACATCAGCCGTGGGTTCCTCGAGTTCCGCATCGGCACCGCCGTGAGCGACCCCGCCACGCCGATCGTCCTCTACTGCCAGACCGGCCTGCGCTCGGTGCTGGCCGCGAAGGCGCTCCGCGAGCTCGGCTATGCGACGGTCATCAACCTCCAGGGCGGCTACCAGAAGTGGGTCCAGTCGGGGCTGCCGGTCGTCCGCGAGGTGCCGATGACGCCGGACCAGATCCAGCGCTACAGCCGCCACTTCCTGCTCTCCCAGGTGGGTGACAAGGGCCAGCGCCGGCTGCTCCGCTCGAAGGTGCTGCTGATCGGCGCCGGCGGACTCGGCTCGCCGAGCGCGCTCTACCTCGCCGCGGTGGGCGTCGGCACGCTCGGGCTGATGGACGGCGACGTCGTGGACCTCACGAACCTCCAGCGCCAGGTGCTCCACACCACCGCCGACGTCGGCAAGCCCAAGGTCGAGTCGGGCGCGCGCACGATCAAGGCGCTCAACCCCGACACCAACGTGATCCCGCTCCCGATGCGCATCACCGTCGACAACGTCATGGACGTCATCAAGGACTACGACCTGGTCGTCGACGGCTCGGACAACTTCGAGACGCGCTACCTGGTCAACGACGCCTGCTACCTCGCGGGCAAGACGAACGTCCACGGCTCGATCTTCCAGTTCGAGGGCATGGCGACGGTCTTCGCGCCGAACGAGGGGCCCTGCTACCGCTGCCTCTACCCGACGCCGCCGCCGCCCGGCCTCGTGCCGTCCTGAAGCGAGGCCGGCGTCCTGGGCGTGCTCCCAGGAGTGGTCGGGCTGGTGCAGGCGACGGAGACCGTGAAGCTCCTGCTCGGCATCGGCGAGCCGCTCGTCGGGCGGCTGCTCACCTACGACGCGCTCGGCATGCGCTTCCGCGAGGTCAAGCTGCGGCGCGACCCGAAGTGCCCGCTCTGCGGCACGTCGCCCACGATCAAGGACCTGACGATCCACATGGCGGGCGGCGGCGCCTGCGCGCTCGGCGCGGACAGCCCGGGCGAGGCGATGGCGGCGGCCGGCGCGCCCGCGGCGCGCCCCGGCGGCTGAGCGCGTCGTCCCGCGTCGGCGGGCGCAGCCGCGCGGGAGGCGAAGAGCCGGAGGCGCATCCGGCCCACGGCCTCAGCGCACGCGCGCCAGCGCGAGGCGCACGGGCGTGCCCCCGTTCTCCACGAACCCCGTGAGCCGGTCGCCCTCGACCACCAGCGCGGCGCGGAACAGGCGGCCGTCGTCCGCGTGGCGCACGACCGCCCCCGTCGCCCCGACCTCGAGCAGGACCCGGATCCCCCGCCCGCCCTCCCACTTGACGACCTCGGGCACGTCGGCCGCCAGCGTGTCGGACAGGAGCAGCCGGCCCTCCCCCCAGCGCCCGAGCTGCGCGAACCGCGCCTCGGCGCGGCTCGTGCGCGGCGCCATCACGCCGCTCCCGCTCCAGGTGCCGGCCCAGCGGCCCCCGACGTCGGCGAGCGCGGTGCTCACGGGGGGCGCCGCGAAGGGCCCGCCCCACCAACCCTCCGCCCGCGCCGCAGCCACGTCGTGGGGCTCGACCACGAGCGGCGGCGCGAGACGGTTCTTCAGCGAGAACTCCAGGTGGTGGCCCGACGCGAAGTGCGCCGGGCGCGCGCGCCACGCCGCCCACTCCTCGCTGGTGGCGCACCCCGTCGTCCCGAGCAGCACGCCGCCGACGATCATGACCCGGAGATTCATGCAGTACATGCGCAGGCCCTCCCGACGCGAGCCGCTGCAAGCCGGACACCACCGGGAGAAGCCCGCAGAATCCGGCGCTTGGGCCCTCCGCGGCCCGCGCACTCTGGCATCGTCGTCAGCCCCTTGACAGCCGCCGTGGGTTTCGCGCAGAAAGACGCCATGCAGGAGCCCGCGGAGCCCGGGCCGTGACGCGGAGCCTCGGCGGCGCGCTGACGCCCGCGCTCGTCGAGCGCCTCTCGCAGCGGGACCTCCCGCGGCGCCTCGGGCTCGCGCTCCCGTTCGTGACGGTGGACGGGGACGGGCGCCCGCACCCGATGCTGCTCTCCTACGTCGAGGTGCGCGCGTACGACGCCGGCACGCTCGGGCTCGTGATCGGCGCGCGGAGCCGGAGCGCGCGCAACCTCGTCGAACGGGGCACCGGCACGCTCCTCGTCGTCGAGCCCGACCTCGCCGTGTACGTGAAGACGCGCGCGGTGGACGGGCCGCTGCCGGTCGCGGGCGGGGGCGAGCTGGGGCTCGGCTACTTCCTGCTCGCGGTGGAGGACGTCCTGGAGGACGCGGCGGCGGAGTGGGAGGGCGGCATGCGGATCACCGGCGCCCTCCGCTACGAGCCCGCGCCCACGCTCGCCGAGCCGTGGGCGCGCGCGACGCTGGCGGCGCTCGCGGAGCCCCGCGCGCGCGCCTGACTAGGGAACTCGGAGAGGGGCTTCGCCCCCCTTCCGAAGCCTCCCCCC
>MGBU01000072.1 GCA_001790205.1 Candidatus Rokubacteria bacterium GWA2_73_35
GGAGTGCATCCGCGCCTACCCGCTCGACGCCGTCGTGCTCCTCTCGGGCTGCGACAAGACCACGCCCGCCATGCTGATGGGCGCCGCCTCCGCCGACGTGCCGGCGATCATGGTGACCGGCGGGCCGATGCTCCGGGGCCGCTGGCGCGCCGAGGATCTCGGCTCGGGCACCGACGCGCGGCGGCTCTGGGCGGAGCACCGGGCCGAGCGGCTCAGCGACGAGGAGCTGTGCGAGGTGGAGGCGTGCCTGTCGCGCTCCGCCGGCCACTGCATGGTCATGGGCACGGCCTCCACGATGGCGGCGATGGCCGAGGCCCTCGGCATGACGCTCCCCGGCAACGCGGCGATCCCCGGCCCCGACTCGCGCCGCCTGGTGCTCGCCGAGCTCTCCGGCCGCCGCGCCGTCGAGCTGGCGCTCGCGGGGGGACCCCGGCCGTCCGAGATCCTGACCGCCCCGGCGTTCGACAACGCGATCCGCGCGGACATGGCGATCGGCGGCTCGACCAACGCGATCGTGCATCTCGTCGCCCTCGCGGGACGCGCGGAGGTGCCGCTCCCGCTCGCGCGCTTCGACGAGCTGTCCCGGACGACCCCGCTCCTCGTGAACGTCAAGCCCTCGGGCACGCACCTCATGGAGGACTTCTTCCACGCCGGCGGCCTGCCCGCCGTGCTCCGCGAGCTGCTCCCGCTCCTCCACGGCGACGCGCTCACCGTCAACGGCCGGTCCCTGGCCGACAACGTCCGCGACGCGGCGTGCTGGAACCCGGACGTGATCCGCCCGCTCGGGATGCCGCTCGGCCCCGAGGGCGGCACGGTGATCCTCTCCGGCAACCTCTGCCCCGACGGCGCGGTGCTCAAGCAGTCCGCGGCCTCGCCCGCGCTCTTCACCCACCGCGGCCGCGCCGTTGTCTTCGCGGGCCAGGCCGATCTCGCGCGCCGCATCGACGACCCCGCGCTCGGGATCGACGCGACCTCGGTCCTGGTGCTGACGCACGCCGGGCCCAAGGGCGCGCCGGGAATGCCCGAGTGGGGCGCGGCGCCGATCCCCGCGCGCCTGTTGAAGCAGGGCGTGACGGACATGGTGCGGATCTCGGACGCGCGGATGAGCGGCACGTCCTACGGCACGGTGATCCTCCACGTCGCTCCGGAATCCGCGGTGGGCGGGCCGCTCGCCCTCGTGCGCGAGGGCGACGAGATCCAGCTCGACGTGCCGGCGCGACGCCTCACGCTCCGCGTCCCCGACGCGGAGCTCGCGCGGCGGCGCGCGGCCTGGACCCCGCCGCCCCCGCACTTCACGAGCGGCTGGGGCCGCCTGTTCCTCGACCACGTGCTCCAGGCGAACGAGGGGTGCGACTTCGACATCCTGCGCGGCCGCCGCCCGGTGACGCGCGCCGAGAGCGTCCTCGAGACGCGCCTCTGACGCGCGTGCGCCAGTCGCCCTGGGCGCTCGGCAAAGATTCCGCTTGACAGCGTCCGGCGTTTGGGATCGCCGCATTCCGGCGGGCCCTCGCCGATGCCCGCTCAACCGCGCAGGCTGGCTCGGCGAGGCCTGCAAGGCTGTGCTCTCCTCGAAGAATCATGGATCGCCGCGCGATCGTCCGTCCTGGAGGCTCTACGGAGGCTCGAAAACCCGGGTGTAGAGTCGCCCCAGCAGAAGGGGGACCCACCCATGGAACCCACACTCCTCGCGCGCGTCATTCCCCCAACCCCGGGGCCCGCCGCGGAGCTGGATCGGCTCGGTGACGAGATCGCCGACCTGTCGGCCCACCTCGACGCCGCCACCGCGCATCTCCTCGATCTCATCCGCGAGTTCGACGCCCGCGGCGGCTGGAACACCGGCTTCCGCTCCTGCGCCGCCTGGTTGAGCTGGCGCGTCGGGCTCGACCCGGGCGCGGCCCGTGAGCGCGTCCGGGTGGCGCGCGCGCTCGGCACGCTGCCGCGGCTCGCCCAGGCCCTCGCCCGCGGGGAGCTGTCGTACGCCAAGGTGCGGGCGCTCACCCGTGTGGCGACCCCGGAGACCGAGGAGCGGCTCCTGGCGGTTGGACGCGCCGGCACCGCGGAGCACGTCGAGAGGATCGTGCGCGGCTGGCGGCGGATGGACCGGAAGGCCGAGGCCCGGGAGACCGCCCGGCGGCACACGAGCCGGGCGCTCCACGTGTATCAGGACGAGGACGGCATGGTGGTCCTCCGGGGGCGGCTCTCGCCGGAGGTCGGCGCCCTGCTCGTCCAGGCGCTGGCCGCGGCGCGCGAGACGCTCTACCAGCAGCGGCGGGCGTCAGACGTTTCCGCGGAAACGTCTCTCGGGGGCGTTTCCGCGGAAACGCCCACGCTGGCCCAGCAGCAGGCCGACGCCCTGGCGCTGCTCGCCGAGACGGCCCTGCACCGGGGGATGGATCCCGGCGCCCCGGGAGAGCGCTATCAGGTGGTCGTCCACGTCGACGCCCCGGCGCTGGCGGATCCGGAGGCGCCCGGCCAGTCAGTCCTCGAGGACGGCACGCGCGTTTCCGCGGAAACGTCCCGGCGCCTGGCGTGCGACGCGAGCCGGGTGGTGATGCGCCACGCCCCGGACGGCCACGTCGTCGAGGTCGGCGCCCGCACCCGGACCGTCCCCCCGGCGCTGCGGCGGGCGCTCCAGCACCGGGACCGGGGCTGCCGCTTCCCCGGCTGCGGGCTTCCCTTCGGCCAGGGCCATCACCTCCGCCACTGGGCCCACGGCGGCCCCACCACGCTCTCGAACCTCGCGCTCCTCTGCCGCCGCCACCACCGCGCGGTCCACGAGGAGGGCTACCAGGTCGAGCGCCACCCCGACGGCGAGCTCCGGTTCAGGCGCCCGGATGGGCGCCTCCTGCCCGAGGTGCCGCCTCCCGCCGCCATACCGGCCGATCCCGTGCATGCGTTCCGCGCCCGGCACGAAGCTCAGGGGCTCAGCATCCACCCGAGGACGGCGATGCCTGGGTGGCTCGGAGAGCCCCTGGACGTGGGCTATGCGATCGACGTCCTGCACCCGCTGGCGGCGGGGTAGAGGTCGGGGCGGCGGGGAGCTAGCGGCTCTCGAGTCTCCGCGCGAGGTCCTCGACGAGCGCCTCCAGGCGATCGAGCCGCACCTCGTGGCGCTCGGCCGCCTCGCGCAGCCGCGCGGGCGCCGGGTCGGGCGCGCGCATCGGCTCCCAGCCCTCCTCGCGGACCACGAGCTGGAGCAGGTCCCAGCGCGCGTAGTGGCCGACCGAGTCGAAGTAGGCCTTCGCGAGCCGGCGCTCGCCCTGGTCGATCTCCGACCACACGATCGTCTCCTTCTCGAAGACGGGCTCGCAGGTGAAGAGGCCCGACGGGTTCACGATGCAGGAGCCGCCGACGGCGAGGTTGTACGTCATGACGTCGCGCAGCTCGGCGGGGACCTCCGCGGGCGGCAGGTACCACGAGGACGACACCACGAAGACGGAGTTCTCGATCGCGTGGGCGCGCACCGCCGGCTCCACGTCGCAGCCGCGCGCGCCGGGCTCCGGCCGCTTGGCGCCGAGGTGGCCGTCCATCGTCCACCAGCCCGGCCAGACCGCCACGTGCAGCTCCTCGCCGCGGAGCGCCATCGCCGCGCGCAGCAGCGTGACGTGGTGCTCGTAGCAGATGAGCCCGCCGACGCGGCCGACGTCCAGGTCGAAGGTGCGGATGTCGCGCGCGTCGCCCATGCCCCAGTAGACGCGCTCGGAGTGCGTGGGGATCAGCTTCCTGTGGCGCCCGAGCACGCGGCCGTCGCGCGCGAGCACCAGCAGCGTGTTGTACATCGTGAGGCTGCCCGGCCGGTCGTCCAGCTCGTTCAGCCCGATCACGCAGTTGACGTTCGCCCGGCGCGCCAGCTCGGCGAGGGCTTCCGTGTCCTCGGAGGGGATGCGCACCGCCTCGCGCTGCATCGCGACGATCAGCTCGGTCTCGCGCCGCACCGAGACGGCGCCGCGCCAGTAGGGGTACGCGGACAGGAACGTCTCGGGGAACACGAGGAGGTCCAGGCCGAGCCGCCCCGCCTCCTCGAGCGTCCGGCCGATCTTCTCGATGGTGCCCCGCTTGTCGAGGAACCTGGGCGCGATCTGCGCCGCGCCGACTTTCAGGTGCTCACGCATCGAAATCCCTCCGCTAGACGGGCGCGTCCTGGCCCGACGGCTTGAGGAACTGGTAGACGGCCGTGAAGTCCTTCCGGCCGAGGCCGTGGGACGAGGCCAGGCGCAGCACCTGCTGGGCGGCCGGCGCGACGAACACCGGCACGCGCAGGTCGCGCGCCGCGCTGACCGCGAGCCCGAGGTCCTTCGCCATCAGGTCCGTCATGAAGCCCGGCGCGTAATCGCGGCTCGACGCGGCCTTCGCGACGAGCCCCGGGACCGGGTGGGCGTGCTCCATGATCCACGTGTTGCCCGACGACTTCGAGATGACATCGGTCAGGACCCGGGCGTCCACGCCGAACCCCTCGGCGATCCTGAATGCCTCGCTCACCGCGACGGCCGCGACCCCGGCGATCAGGTTGTTGCAGATCTTCGCGACCTCGCCGCTGCCGACGGGCCCCACGTGGATCACGTTGGCGCCCAGGCACGCGAGCACCGGCCGCGCCTCCTCGACGTCCCGCGCCTCGCCGCCCACCATGATCGCGAGCGTCCCCTCCTCGGCGCGCGGCACGCCTCCCGAGACCGGCGCGTCGACGAAGCGGACGCCGCGCCCGCGCGCGGCCTCGGCCACCCGGCGCGACATCGACGGGTCGATCGTGGACATGTCCACGCAGAGCCGGCCCTGCCCGACGCCGTCCAGCACGCCGCGCGCGCCGAGGTAGGCCGCCTCGACGTGGGGCGAGGACGGCAGCATCGTGATCACGAGGTCGGCCCCCTGCGCGGCCTCGGCAGCCGAGCCCGCGCGCTCGACGCCGAGCCGCGCCGCCGCCTCGAGCGCGGCGGGCGCCACGTCGTAGCCGACGACCGCGTGGCCCTTCCGGAGCAGGTTCGCCGCCATCGGCCGGCCCATCGTCCCCGTCCCGACGAATCCGATCCTCATCGCCCTTCTCCCTCCCGTCCCGGGAAGCCCAGGACCCGGGCGATGGCGGTGTGGTCCTCCGCCGCGAGCGGGCC
Source organism: Candidatus Rokubacteria bacterium GWA2_73_35 (assembly GCA_001790205.1). Classification (GTDB taxonomy): domain Bacteria; phylum Methylomirabilota; class Methylomirabilia; order Rokubacteriales; family CSP1-6; genus GWA2-73-35. Next base: position 5,103 of record MGBU01000072.1, read on the forward strand.
CTGCATCGCGCGCCGGAAGTACTCCGCCGCGGCCAGCGCGACCGGCGCCTCGACCCCGGTCTCCTCGGCGAGGCGCACGAAGCCGTCGATGTCCTTGGTCATGAGCGCGAGCGTGAAGCCCGAGTCGAACGTGCCCGGCAGGATGTAGCGCGGGAACTTCAGCTCGCTGGCGTTCGAGCGGCCGCTCGAGGCCGACAGGATGTCCGCGGCGCGCGCCGGGTCGATCCCCGCGCGCACCGCGACCGCCAGCGCCTCCGCCGTCGCGACGAGGCAGGCCGCGGAGGTCATGTTGTTGACGAGCTTCATCGCGTGGCCCGCGCCGACGTCGCCGACGTGGAACACCCGCTTGCCCATGCGCTCGAGGAGCGGGCGCGCGCGCGCGAGGTCGGCCGCGCCGCCTCCGACCATGATCGCGAGCGTCCCCTCGACCGCGCCCTTCACCCCGCCCGACACGGGCGCGTCGAGCATCGCCGCCCCGCGCGCCGCCACCTCCCGGGCGAGCCGCCGGGTGCTCGCCGGGTCGGCGGAGGTCATCTCGACCATGAGGTGCCCGGGCCCGAGCGCGGGGAGGAGGTCGGCGTACACGACCTCGACCTCGCGCGAGGAGGGCACGATCGTGAGGACCGTCCGCGCCCCCGCGGCGACGGCCGCGGGCGAGGCGGCCCAGGCGGCGCCGCGCTCGAGGAGCGGTCGCGCGGCATCCGCGCGCGCGTCGTGGACGACGAGCGGAACGCCCGCGTCGAGCAGGTGGCCCGCCATCGGCGTGCCCATGCGGCCGGTGCCGATGAAGCCGACGGGCTCGGCGCTCACGGCGTTATCATCACGGGCTGTGCCCGGCGCGTCAAGCCCCGCCCGCCTCCGCGGCCTGCTCCTGATCTGCCTCGCGGCCGTGTCCTGGGGCACGACGGGCTCGGTGATGACCGTGCTGGTCGCGCGCGCCGGCGCCCACCCGCTCGTGATCGGCGCCGTGCGCATGCTCGTCGCCGCCGCGCTCCTGCTCGCCGGCGCGCGGCTCGTCGCCGGCTCCGTGCGCGTCGCTCGGCGCGACCGCTGGCGCGCGGTCGCGATGGGCGTGGCGATGGCCGCCTTCCAGGCGACCTACTTCGCCGCGATCCCGCTCACCGGCATCGCCGTCGCCGCGCTCATCGCGATCTGCTCGTCGCCGCTCCTGATCGCGGCGCTCGCGGCGCTCTTCCTTGGCGAGCGCCTCGGCGCGCGCGTGTTCCTCGCCCTCGGCCTCGGCGTCGCCGGCACGGCGCTCCTGATCGCGGGCCCGGGCCTCGCGGCCGGCCTCTCACCGCGCTTCGTCGCGGGGGTGCTCCTGGCGCTCGCCGCCGGGCTCGCGTACGCGGTCTACGTCGTCGTCGCGAAGGCCGCGCTCCTCGGCACCGCGCCCCTGCCGCTCGCCGGTGCGAACTTCACCGTCGCGGCCCTGGTCCTCGCGCCCGCGCTGCTCCTGCCGGGCGCGACGCGCCAGATCGAGCTCGGCTGGCCCTGGATGCTCTACCTCGGCGTCGTCGCCACGGCGGGCGCCTACACGGTCTACACGCTGGGCCTCCGGGACGTCCCGGCCACGGCCGCGGGTGTCGCCTCGCTGCTCGAGCCCCTCACGGCGACGCTCCTCGGCGTCCTGCTCTTCGGCGAGCGCCTGGGCGCCGCGGGGGTCGCGGGCGGTGTCCTCCTCTTCGCCGCGCTCGCCCTCGTGCTGACCGCCGGCGACGGCCCGCCGCCGCCCGCCGCGCCCGACCCGTAGCGCGGAACGCCCGGCCCTGGAGTCCCCGTCTTGCGCGTGTCCGTCCAGCAGAACTATGATGGGCGAGACCGTGGAGCGTACGCCCACCGCGACCCGCCCGCCATCGGTATCGCCTCCATCACGTGGAGCTTCGCCGTCGAGCATTTCGCGCGACTGCTCGGCGTGGAACACTGGCTGGGCACGGTGCTCGAGGACTCAGGAGGCATTTGCCACGTCTGGCCGCAGGACAAGGCCGCGCATCTCATCTCCATCTGGCACTTGTCGCCCGACACCCCCCGCCAACCGACCGCCGCGTTGCCTTTGCCGACGCTGCCGTCCGCAACCGGGTGAAGCAGGCCGGTGGGACGTGGAATCCAGAGCGAAGGGTCTGGCAGCTGCGCTACGATCACGTCGTGGCGCTGGGCCTGAAGAGCCGCATTGTCGACGAACCCGCATCCAATAGTGGATGCCCGGGGTCGAGCGGAGAGCATCTCCATGCAGATGCCCCGGCGGCATCCGGATAGAGATGCTTGCA
>MGBU01000073.1:0-1976 GCA_001790205.1 Candidatus Rokubacteria bacterium GWA2_73_35
CGCCGCCTCTCGGGCGTCCCACCGGTCCAGCCGTCGCCTGGCGGTCTCCCGAATTCGCCGTTCACGGACAGTCGGGACTCATCGGAGGTCGCCGAAGTGGCAGAGCCCGACGCCGAGCGCCGCGGCGGCCGCGCGCGCGGCGGGGCCGCCGAGGCCGACCAGCTCCGTCTCACGCTGGCGCCCATAGCGGCTGTAGGCGAGATCCTCGTCGAACCGGCCGGGGTGGGCCATGAACTCCGAGACGCCCGGCGGCAGCGCGCGCAGTCGAGCGAGCGTGCGCGCCGCAGACCAGTAGGCGTCCGGCCCGGACTCGCCGAAGAAGTGGTCCGGCGTCCTGAGCCCCGCGCTCCGGGCGCGCGCCCGCGCCGCGGCGTCCTGGCTGCGCACGGCCACGCCGAGGCGCCGCGCCGCCGCGAGCACGACCTCGCCCACCGGGGCGTGGAGCCCCACGTGGTGGTGGGTGTCGAGGTGCGTCGGCGGCCGCCCGAGGAGCGCGGCGAAGCGCTCGATCTGCGCGTCGATCTCCCGGCGGACGTCGCCCGCGGCGGCGCGCGCCGCCGCCGCCCGCGCGTCGCGCACGAACCGGCCCGCCGCGTCGGTGAGCGAGGAGCGACCGGTCAGCGGCCGGCCGAGCGTCAGGTTCACGTGGAGCCCGACGCCGAGCCCCGAGTCGCGGAGCTCGGCGAGCAGGTCGCGCGCGACGTCCGCCGTGGCGAGGAGCGTCGTGCTCGTCACGATGCCGTGGCGGCCGGCGGCGAGGATCCCGGCGCTCACGCCGCGCGTGAGCCCGAAGTCGTCCGCGTTGACGATCAGCCGCCGCATGCCGCGCCTCCTCAGGCCGGGAGGGTCCCCCGCACGACGAAGCGCTCGACGCTCGCGGGCGCGCGGTCGCGCGGCACCGTTGCCTCGGCGTCCACCGCCCGGATGTGCTCGATGCGCTCGTAGCCGAGGCGCGGGAAGTCCTGCGTCTCGCTCGCGACGATGGACGGGACGAGCCCCGCGGCCTCGAGCTTCCCGAGCGCGGTCCGGCGGCCGAGGAAGGCGAAGATCGTGAAGAGGAGCCGGCCGCCGGGGCGCAGGTGGTCGCGCGCCCCCCGGATCACGCGGTCGAGGATCTCCCAGCCGTCCGCCCCGCCGTTGTCGGCCGCGGCGGCCGCGTCCGTCCGCGGGCGGCCGGGTGGCGTCGGCATCTGCGGCGGGTTCGTGCAGATCAAGTCGAAGCGCTCGCCGCCGACGGGCGCCCAGCAGTCGCCGAGCCGCGCGTCCACCCGGACGCCGTTCAGCAGCGCGTTCGTGCGGATCGCCTCCACCGCCGCCGGCACGACGTCCGTCGCGACGACGCTCGCCCCCGCGCGCGCCGCGAGCACGGCCGCGAGCCCGAGGCCCGCGCCGATCTCGAGCACGCGCTCGCCCGGGCGCGCCGCCAGGTGGCGGCAGAAGAAGAGCGAGCCCGCCTTGGGCGGCTGGACGCCCTCGGGCACGCGGAAGAGGCAGTCCCGCCAGGCGAAGAGGACGAGGCCCGCGTCGCTACCGGCCGAGGACACGGCGGAAATAGAGGCGGAGCGACTCCTTGAGCTGGGCGCGCGCCCCCGCCCCCGTCTGGGCGTCCTCGAGCTGCTCGAGGTCGAGCTGGAGCGGGACGCCCTCCTTCTTCACCCCGTCCAGCTCGGCCGTCAGCCCGCAGCGCTCGTCCGACTCGGTGAAGACGAGCTTCGCCTTCGTGAACGTCCCGTCCTCCCGCGCGAGCTGCTCGACCGTCTCGAGCAGGACCCGCTTGATCTCCTCGGCCTCGGCCGCGGGGACGGTCGAGAAGGCGGCGGTCAGCCTAACTTCCGCCATCGGCGTACACCTTCAGGATGTCGGCGTGCGTCTTCGCCGCGTTCGCGCGGATCGCGAAGCTGATCGCCTCGCGCACCTCGTCCTCGCTCGCGCCCGCTGTCCTGGCACCTGCCAGGTCGCGCTTGGCTCAGTGGGTG
>MGBU01000073.1:2018-10065 GCA_001790205.1 Candidatus Rokubacteria bacterium GWA2_73_35
GGGGTCGAGGCCGGCCTCGAGCCCGCGCCGGCCGACACGGATGCCGACGGGCTTGGCGAAGTTCAGGGTCGCGTACGTCTCCTCCCTGGGCACGACGTGGTGACCGAGCCGCGCGAGCCCGGCGAGGGCCCGGGCGCCCACGCGCTCGTCCACGAGCAGCTCGGCGCCCTCGTCGTGGAGCCGGGGCGCCTCGATCGCCGCCTGGAGCGAGCCGCCGCCGTCGGCGAGCGTCGCGAGCACTTGCGGGATCGCCGAGATGATCCGCCGGCCGCCCGGCGCCCCGAGCGTGAGGTACGGCGCACCCCGCCGGAAGGCGAGCACCGGCACCATGTTGACCAACGCGCGCTTGCCGGGCGCCACGGAGTTCGGCTTGCCGGGCTCGGGATCGAACCAGATCATGCCGTTGTTCAATAGGATGCCCGTGCCGGGCACGACGATGCGGGCGCCGAAGAGGGACACGGCCGTGTGCGTCAGCGCGACCATGTTGCGCTGGCGGTCGACGACCGAGACGTGCGTCGTGCAATCGCCTCCGCCGCCGGCGCTGCGCGCCGCCGCCCGCGCCCGGGCGGAGCCGGCCCCCCGGCCCCCGGCCCGACGCCGCGCGGGACGCCGGAGCTCGGCGGCGACGGCCCGCGCGTAGTCCTTGGAGGCGAGCCGCTCCCAGGGCGCCTCGATCCGCCGGGCGTCGCCGAGCTGGGCGAACCGGTCCTCGAAGGCCCGGCGGACGGCCCGGGCGCGCACGTCCAGGCCGCGCGTCGTCCCCCAGCCGACGGCCGTGGGCGGGAACTGCTCGAGGACATTCAGGATCTCGAGCGCGGTGATCCCGCCCGTCGCGCCCGGCGCCAGCGCGAGCTCGAGGCCCCGATAGCTGCCGCGAAGGGGCGGGGCCGCGCAAACCTCGTAGGCCGCTAGGTCCTCGCGGGTGAGCAGGCCCCCGTGCGCGGCCATCTCCTCGTGGATCGCCTGCGCCAGCTCGCCCCGGTAGAACGCGTCGGGGCCGGCGCGCGCGATCAGCTCGAGGCTCCGCGCGAGGTCCGGGTACGTCACGCGCTCGCCGGGCTCGAGGGACGGCGGCCGGTGGATCGCGCGGCCGCCGCGCAGGTACGTCCGCGCCGTCTCGGGGAACGCCGTCAGCTCCTCCAGATAGCGCGCGGTCGTGAGCGCCTGGTACCAGTCGGGGACGAAACCCTCCCGCGCCAGCGCGATCGCCGGCCGGAGCGCGTCCGAGAGCTCGAGCGTGCCCCAGCGCTCGAGCGCCAGCGCGAGGCCCGCGACCGAGCCCGGCACCGCCACCGCGAGGTAGCCGTACTCGTTCGCCGCGCCCTCGACGCGCGGCCAGGCGAAGAGGCCGTCCGAGACGCCGCCGATGACGCGGAACATGCCGTCGCGGGCCCGCGCGGGCGCCTGGCCGTTGAAGTCGAGCGCGACGGTCTCCCCGCGCTTCGCGAGGTGGATCAGCATCGTGCCGGAGCCCGCGAGCGTGGACATGAAGGGCTCGACCACGGTCATCGCGAACGCGGTCGCCACGGCCGCGTCCACGGCGTTGCCCCCGGCGGCGAGGACGCCGGCGCCGACCCGCGCGCCGAGCGGGTGCTCGGCCGCGACCAGGCCGCGGGCGGCGAGGGGCGTCTCTTTCGTGACGACCAGGCGGGACTCGAGCATGACAGCCTCCCGGAGCGGCTGGCTGCTAATGCGTCTCGTGGAATCGGGTGACGCCCCGGAGCCCGGAGCGCGGGGCTCTCGCGAGCGCTGGAGGGCGAGCCGTGTCGCCGTGCGACGCGCAGGACGGGGCGAGCGCGTCGCCGCGGGTCGCCTGCCCTCGCGCCACCCCCGGCGGGGGATGGGGAGTCGCGCGAGTCCCGCCCGAGCGAGCGTCGGCGTACAGGCAAGCCATCCCGGCGCGAGCGGGGGCCCCGCGCCCCGGGCCGGCGTCACCCGATTCCACGAGGTTCATTAGCGGCTCTCGAGGTACTGCGTGATGTCCACGAGGCGCGTGTCGGCGAAGTAGAGCCGCCAGCCCTGCGGGTAGACCCAGGCCTCCCGGGCGCCGCTCGCGTTCACCGCGAGCCAGTGGCCCCGCGCCAGCTTCGCGATCTCGGCGCCGTCCGTGGTGGTCGCCGCCGGCGACCCGAGGAGGATCAGGACCTGCTCCTTGGTCATCCCCACCGCGACCTGGCGCAGGAAGCGGAACGTCGAGACGTCGAGCGCGTTGGCGGCCTCGGGGTGCCGGCGCAGGTAGTCGGAGATCTTCTGGTCGAGGGCGAGGTCCCAGTGCCGCTTCTCGTCGAACGTCGGCGTGCGACCGCTCGAGAGGACCACGGAGGCCGTCCAGACCTCCTCCGCGGTCGGCCCCTGGGTCGAGCGCTGGTCGGTGCCGAGCGCCGCGCACGCCGACAGGGCGAGCACGAGCGCCAGGGCGAGCGTGATCCGCGCGCGCACGCCCAGCATCATATCAGGGCGGACTCCAGCACGATGCCGCGATCGATCGTCCGCGCGGCCTGCGCCAGGAGCCGGCTCGTCTCGGCGGGCACCTCGGCGCTCTCGGCGAGCTGGCGCAGGAGGTCGATGAGCCGGCGCAGCGCGCGGATCAGGTCGCCCTCGTGGCCGCCGAAGGCGTCCTCGACGAGCCCCGTCCAGTCGTCGTCGCCGGAGGCCCAGCGGAAGACCGCGGGCATGAAGCCCGGGTGGACGCTCACCGCCATCTGGAGGTGGCGCTGGCGCTGGGCCTCGTGGAGCGTCGCGGCGAGGCCGAGGAGCTGGTCGAGCCGCCGCTTGAGCTTCGGGCGCTTGCGGAGGAAGTCCCGCGCGATCGCCGGCTCGCCCGAGCGCGCCTCCTCGACGAGCGCCGAGCAGACCGCCGCCGCCTCGGCCGCCGTGACGTCGTGGAAGACGCCGCGGAACACGCTCTCGGCGACCAGCAGCTCGTTGTCGTGGCGGAGGCTCGCGATCAGTCGCCCGCGCGGCTCGAGGCGGCGGTCGCGCACCGCGCCGAACTGCTCGAGCGTCTCCACCACGCGCAGGAACTCCTGCCAGTAGGCGCCCCGGAAGTGCTCGAGGGCGCGGCGGCGCACGCCGAGCCGCTCGGTCGCCGCCTCGAGCTCCCGCCACTCCCGGTCGCACCGCGGGACGGCGCCCCACGGGCAGCGGTGGCATTCGATCGCCGCGAGCACCGCCTGGGGTCCGTGCCCCCGCTCGCGCTCGACCAGCTCCGCGACCGAGAGCCTCGCGAGCTGCTCGGTGAGCTGGCGGAGCCCGCGCCCGTCGCGTCCCCGCCCCTCGGAGGCGCGGTCGAGATCGCGCGGGACGTGGAGCGGCGGCGTGGCCCAGAACACCCGCTTGACGACGCCGCTCTTCACGCGGACGACGGCGCCGTGCGGGAGGAGCGCGTCGAGCAGCACCCGGTGGCCGCGCATCGAGTGGACGCCGAGGATCAGCGCGAGGCTCGGCGCGCCCTTGCGCCTGACGAGCGCCAGCCGCCCGGGCTCGGCCTCCGCGGTCCCGCGCTCGCCGCGGCGGCCGCCGCGCCCGAGCGCCTGGCGCCGGGCCTGCGCCTCCTGCCGCGCGCGGCGGTAGCGGCCGATCCGCTGGAAGTCGCCGCACGGCGCCTCGTAGCGCCTGAGGTCGGCGAGCGCCCCGTCCAGGCCGCGGACCTCGGCCTCCAGGTCGCGGATGCGCTTGAGGTTCTGGTACTGGCCGAAGGACGACTCGATCCGCCGGCGCAGCACCTCGGGCTCGGCCCCTGTGCCGAGGAGCAGCGCCACGGAGCCGTAGCCGAGCTTGAACCGGCTCTCGATCGGCTCGGGCGAGCCGTCCACGACGTGGAGCACGGACTCCACACCGTCCCGGGCGTCGAGCGCGATCACGCACTCCCCTTCGGCGTCGATCCCGCGCCGGCCCGCCCGCCCCGCCATCTGGGTCAGCTCGTTGTGGGAGAGCGCGCGGAAGCCGCGGTCGGTGCGCTTCGTGAGCCCCTGCAGCACGACCGCGCGCGCGGGCATGTGGATGCCGAGCGACATCGTCTCCGTCGCGAAGACCACCCGGCAGAGCCCGCGCTCGAAGAGTGTCTCGATGAGGCGCTTGAGCCCGGGCAGGATCCCGGCGTGGTGCATCGCGACGCCGACCCCGAGCCCCTGGAAGACCGACTGGCTGAGCGCGGATTCGCCGAGCGCCGGGCTCTCCTCCCGCGCCTGGTTGATCGCGTGGTCCACCTCGTCCCGCTGCGCGGCGGTCAGGAGCGTCCGTCCCTCGGCGAGGACGTCCTGCATCGCGCGCTCGCAGCCGGCGCGGCTGAAGATGAAGTAGATCGCGGGGAGCCACCGCCGCGCCTCGAGCGCCTCGATGAGCACCGTCGGGTCGGCGACCCGGCGCGAGTACCAGCGGCCCCGGTCGTCGGGGCCGCGCCGCTCGTCGCCGATCACGGGGGCGCGGCCCCGGCGCACCTCGTCCAGCTCGTGGATCTCGGCCGCGAGGTCCGCGATCGCGTAGCGGAGCGGCACCGGCCGGTGCGGGTGGTAGATGGGCAGGATCGGGCGGTGCACGATCGAGATCCAGTCGGCGATCTCCTTCACGTTGGCGACCGTCGCCGAGAGGCCGACCAGGAGCACGTCCCGGGGCGCGCCGATGATGATCTCCTCCCACACCGTGCCGCGCCCCTCGTCGCCCATGTAGTGGCACTCGTCGAGCACGATGTAGCGGAGGTCCTCGAGGCCGCTCCCGTACAGCGCGTTCCGCAAGATCTCGGTCGTCATCACGAGCACGGGGGCGTGCGGGTTCACCTTGACGTCGCCCGTGAGGATGCCGACCCGGTCCTCGCCGAAGGCGCGCGTGAAGTCGGCGAACTTCTGGTTCGAGAGCGCCTTGAGCGGCGTCGTGTACGCGATGCGGCGGCCGGCCTCGAGCGCGGCGTGGATGGCGAACTCGGCGACGAGCGTCTTGCCCGCCCCCGTCGGCGCCGACACGATCACCGACTGGCCGGCGGCGATCGCCTGGATCGCTTCGAGCTGGAAGTCGTCGAGGGTGAACGGGTAGCGCGACTTGAAGCGTTCGAGCAGTTCCATCAGGCCCACACTATCACGGGGATCGGGCTCCACCGCCTCTTCCCCTGCTGGACGACGCGGAGGACAATCGCCGTACCGACGGTCAGCGGCAGTTAGGCACCTGCAATCTTTTGCATTATAATGCAATGCAACAGGAGGCTAGCGATGGAGCGGCAATTGACTCTCAGAATGCCGGCGGAGCTTGCCACGAAACTGGAGCGCGCCGCGAAACGTCTCAAACGCAGGCGGTCAGACATCGTTCGCCTGGCCGTGGAGGAATTCCTCGCCGGCAGCGCCGCTTCTCCCGAAATACGCCCGGTCGAGCGTGTGCGCGATCTTCTCGGTCGCCTCGAGAGCGGAGTCCCGGACTTGGGCCAGCGCCACCGCGAACACCTACTGAGCCGCCTGCGCCGTGACCGCTAGCCTGCTGTTGGATACAGGGGCCTTCGTCGCCTTGGTGGATCGGAGCGAGAGGAGGCACGCCGACTGTGTCGCGGCACTCGAGCAGTGGTCCGGGCCCATCGTTACCACCGAGGCTGTCTTGACCGAGACGCTCTATCTGGTTGGGGCAAGCTGGGAAGCGCAGCGAGTCTGTCTTGATTTCTTTCTGCGCGGGGCGTTTCTGATGATCTCTTCCTCCAGGGAGAGTCTCAGGCGCGTCGCCTCCCTGATGCAAAAATATCGCAACCTGCCGATGGATTTTGTCGACGCCAGCCTGGTAGCCCTGGGAGAAGAGCTTTCCACCGACCGGGTCTTCACCCTGGACCGTCGCGGGTTCTCCGTGTACCGCCTGCATGGCAAGAAACCCTTCCGCATGATGCCTTGAACGCGGCCGCCTCTTCGAGGTCGCGCGAATCCGCCATGATCTCGGGATGCTCGACCGCACTCGGTCCCCCTTCGATTCCAGGGCTTTCTCCCTCCCGCTGCTACCCGTGGAGCAGGGGCGATCACTGCGGGGTGGACGTGATGGTCGCCAGGCGTCGCCGCCTCGCCCAGCATCTCGGCGATCACCTGCCCGACCGTCTCGATGCCCAGGAACCGCCGCTTCTCTCCCGTCCGCCCGGCCGCTGCTGGCGAGCCCGGCGCCTTGACGTAACGACACGTCTGTCTTTACAGTAGTCGGCGTGAAGCTCCTGAATGTCAGGCTGGACGCCGACGACACGCGCCGGGTCGCCCAGTTGCGGCGGGCGGGCGTCGAGATCTCCCGCATCGTGCGCGAGGCCATCCGCGCCGAGCACGGCCGCCGGACGGGCCGGCGCGGGCAGCCGCGCCCGGCCGAGGTCATGGCGGCGATCTACGCCGCGCATCCCGACCCCCCCGGTCGGCCACGGCGCCGTTACGACGTGCGCGACCGTCGGGCCGCCCGGCGCGCGATCGTGAGGAAGCTGCGCCGCGGTCGCCCGTGATCCTCCTGGACACGACGCCGCTCGTCGCCCTGTGCGACCCGCGCGACGCGCTCAACGCCGTCGCGTTGCGGGACCTGGACCGGCTCGCCCGAGAGCCGTTCGTCCTCTGCCTCCCCGTCCTCACGGAGGCCTGCTTCCACCTCCCCCACACGGCCCAGCGGGCGCGGTTGCGGCGATTCCTCGTGGAGTTCGCCGTCTCCGCGTACGAGGCCGACGACGAGCCGAGCCTCTGGGGAGCCGTCTTCGAGTGGCTCGCCCGGTACCAGAGCCACGAGCCCGACTGGGCGGACGGCTACCTCGCCGTCGTGTCAGGACGAGAGCGGCGCTCCAGGATCTGGACGTACGATCGCGAGTTCCGCGCCGTCTGGCGGAGACCGGACGGGACGCGGATCCCGCTCGCCGTCGGCTGACCTGGTATCCTGAGGATCGGCCCATGATCGTCTTCCACGTCGCCCTGACCGCCGCCGACGACTACCTCACCCGCCGCGAGGCGCACCGCCGCGCTCACCTCGAGCGGGTCCAGGGGCTGCGCGCCGCGGGCATCCTGATCGGCGGCGGGCCCGCGCCGGACGGGCGCACGGCCGAGCTGGTCTACCGGCTCCAGCAGCCCGCGCAGCTCAAGCACGCGATCGAGGAGGACCCGTACTGGGCCGGCGGCGTGTGGACCGGCTACACGCCCCGGAGCTTCGCCCAGTTCGTCGAGCCGTGGGAGCTCGTGCCGGTCGTGCTGGACGGCTCGCGGAAGACCACGGTGGTCGAGGGCCCGGTCGCGGACCACGAGATGGCGCAGTTCGCGCTGATCGAGATGCGCGGCGCCGGGCGCGTCGCGTTCGGCGGGTTCTTCGCGGACGGCGGGTCGTGGGCCCTCGCCCGGACCGCGGAGGCGGAGACGGCGCTCGGCTGGTTCAGGGACACGGGCTTCTGGGACGCCGCCGGGCTCGCGGCCCGGCCGCTCCTCCACGTGCTCTAGGGAACTCGGAGGGGGGCTTCGCCCCCCTTCCGAGGCCCCCCCCAGGAATCGGTTGCGCGGGCAAAGCCCGCGCTCGAAGCTTGCGGGCCCGGGCGCCGGCGCGGCCGTGCGTCAGCGGGCCGTCGAGACGCCCGCCACCTTGCCCCAGGAGAAGTCGACCTCCTCCGGGTGGTGCTCCTCCGCCGCCGCCGCCGTACCGGCGGAGGGCGAGCGTCTTCAGCGCCTCCCCGAGCGCGTCGCGAGGCGCGAAGGGGATGCGCTCGAGGTCCAGTCTCCCCGCCTCGATCTTGGAGAAGTCGAGGATGTCGTTGAGCAGCGTGGGCACGAGGCGGGGCCGAGCTGCACCCAGATGCTCGCGTGGCTCGGGGCCGACGTCATCAAGATCGAGCCGCCGGCCGGCGAACCCGGTGCGTCTGCCGGGCTCGCCGACCGACGTCGTGCGCGCCCCGCTGCCAGTGGGTCGAGAACCCGATCTGGTCGAAGGCGCTCCACCACAGCCTCATCACCGTCCATCCTCTCGGCGGCTGCGTCATGGCCGACCGGGCGGAGGACGGTGTCGTCGATCACCAGGGCCAGGTCTACGCCGGGGCGGCCGGCACCGCGGTCCACGAGGGGCTCTACGTCGCCGACGGCGC
>MGBU01000074.1 GCA_001790205.1 Candidatus Rokubacteria bacterium GWA2_73_35
GAGCTTCTCCTTCACCTTGCCGAGGAGCTGCCGGTAGTCGGCGGCGGAGTCCTTGATCTGCTTGGCGTGCTCGAGCAGGAGCTTGCGCGCGTCCTCCTCGAGCTTTTCCTCGGCGGTGAGGTTGTCGAGGACGACCTGGCGCACGGCCGCGCGCGCCGCGGCCTCGTTCTTGATCTCGGCGACCTTCCTGGTCACCAGCCGTTTCACGACGGCGTCGGCCATGCGCTCTGCGACGGCCCCGTGCCGAGGCATACCCCCCGAGACTACACGGCCACGACGCGGAGAGTCAAGGAACGGCGGCCGTATCCTATTTTGCCTTGGCTCGGCTGCGGACGATTTGATCGAGAAGGAAGAACGGCTCATCTCGAAATGGCGGTTGAAGGGGCCAGGATAGTGGGATAGAGGTCGCAAGGAGATATTTTCGTTGCTTCTCCGTGTACTTCTTGGCGGTGCTACGCGGTAGATCGCTGTTCTTGGCGAACGCGAAGCGCCATGTCCTGCCAAACTGGAAAATATTCACTGCCAGCAGGTCGAACCCGCCGACCACGAGATTCGTAGTGCTCAGCTTGGCCCCACTCGGAAGCGTCACCCTCCTCTTGTCGCTAGCGTCGCACTGGCACCTGCCGGTATAGCCGTCTTCTGCTTTTTCCTTCACGCTGGCGCCCTGCAGCGATTTCACCGACACGTTGACGGGCATCCCTCGGTAGATGAACCCGAAGTCACCGGGGCGCGTGCGGTCATGATCATCATATCGGCGAAGCGATTGAATGCGCGGATCGGAGAAGTATAGCTTTGTCAGCTTGTACTCGGCGATGAACCCAAAGAGGTGCCCCCGGGCGCTCGGCCGCGTCTCAAGGATCTCGTTTAGCTCGGCCCGCGTCACCTGCCAATCTTCGAGCAACCCCATTCAGGAGCCCTTTCCCCTTGGGATTGTCCCCGTTGGTCTTTACGAAGACAAGGAAATATGAATGATTCTTTCTGGCGTGCTCCTGCCGCTTGATGCGGCTAACGGCAGGTTTGTTCGGCCTGACGAGCACAAACAGGTCTTTGGCGAAAAAGCCGAGCGTCGCGTACTCGTTGATGATTTCAACGTGGGTGAGCCGCTGAGTGTTCGCGCTTACCTCGTCCTGACACTTCACGATCATCACGCCGTACCTTTTCAACACGCGATAGGCTTCCCGACCGGCCTTGAAATAAAGATCCAGAACGGCATCGTGATACTTTGGGCCCTCCGAGGTTCGCTCACCGTTCGAGTAGGTAGTCCTGAACGCGGCATAGGTTCCCGCCCCGGCCAGGTGGCTCTTGGCGCGCCGATAGAGCCCTTCCATATACGGCGGATCGAGCACCACACAGTCGATGCTCGTGTCTTTGTAGGGAAGTTTCCGGCAATCCACGCCAGTCTTGATGTCCGTAGCGCGCAGCTTGTATTTCGCTTTCGGCACGTGCTTCCAGAAGATGCCAGTGCCATGGGTCACATCGGCCACGATGGAGCCGGTCGGCACGTGGAGGCCGAGGATCAGAGGGAAGAGTTCCTCGTTCGACCCCACGCGCGCCGAGCATACGAGGTTGCTTGTCGCAACACCGTCAGGGGATTTCCGTTTGTGGCGAGACGACACCGCTGAGTAGAGCGGTAATTGCTGTTTCATCCGCAGCTGGGGCGAAGAAGATCCGCCAGGCTCCATACGCGATTCGTAACGCCGGCCGCCATCGCCGGTAGTGTGAGGTTCGAGGGGCTCCGCGTCATCCCCGTCCCAAACCGAGGCGTGACGCTTGTAGTGATTGGCCGAGGGCCGAGGCAATCTGCCGTTCCTGCGGGGGACGATCGCTGTGGGCGTGACGTCGGCGCTTGGGGCCACGGCCCTTGTCTTTACAGGTCGCTTGGTTCTAGGCATCCCGCTTGCGGCCCTTTCGTGTCTTCCGTGGTCTGTCCCAATACGGACTCTTACACTTCGGGCACACTCTCGGCGGCTGGTTCTTGGAGCGTGGCGCCCATTGGTGGTCGCATCGCTCGCAACGGTAGCCCAGTAGCGTCACCTGCGCCACACCTCATCGTATAGTATTTTACGTATTTGAAGTCAAGTAGCTTATTCGTGGTGCTTTATCTGTATTATGTACTCTCTCGTAATACCTGTTTGCGTGCAGTCTCCGGGATCTTCACCGGTTCTTGGCGCCACCCCCCAAGGACAGGGCGCTGTCCTTAGTTTTGCTCGATCACCCCAATTCCGCAGGGGTCCAAACGTGATCGGTCAGTCCTGCCGCCATCACGGGCGTGATTCCGAGCGAGCCGTGGATCCACTGTTTAAGCACAGTGCCCGGGCTTCGGTGATGGCTGCGGTGTTAGTGACCCGCGCAGCGGAGCCGCGCAAGAGGCTCATGCCGGGCTCACCCCGGGCAGCACGACCGTCACCGCCGTGCCGACGCCGGGCGCGCTCTCGAGGTACACCGTCCCGCCGTGGGCCTCGACGAGCGCCTTGACGACCGCGAGGCCGATGCCCGCGCCGCGCGCCGCCGGCACGGCGTCCGGCGCGCGGTAGTACGGCTCGAAGACCCGCCCGAGCGCCGCCGCGGGGATGCCGCGCCCCCGATCCTCGACCGCGAGCGCCACGCCCGCGCCGCGCCGGCGCGCGCGCACGCTCACGAGGCTGCCGGGAGGCGAATACTTCACCGCGTTGCCGACAAGGTTCGTCAGGACGCGCTCAAGGGCGTCGGGGTCCGCGTCGAGGGGCGGGAGGCCCGGCGGGCAGTCGACCTCGATCGGGTGGGCGGGCGCGGCGCGGCGCAGGACCTCGACAACGTCCGCGACGAGCGCGGGCACGTCCACCGTGGTCCGCCGGAGCGCGGGGGCGAGCCCCTGCTCGATGCGCGAGAGGTCGAGCAGGTCGCTCACGATCCGCCCGAGCCGTCGCGCCTCGCCGTGCATGATCCGGCCGAAGCGCGCGACCTCCTCGGGCGCGACGCGCCGCAGCGCGAGCAGCTCGCTGAAGCCCTGGAGCGCGGTGAGGGGCGTGCGCAGCTCGTGCGAGGCGATCGCGACGAACGCCGACTTGGCCCGGTCGATCTCCGCCAGGCGCGCGGTCGCGCCCGCGACCTTCTCGGCGAGCTCCTCCGCGAAGCGGCGCTGGCGGGCGGCGAGGCGGGCGTTCTCGAGCGCCACGCCGACGTGGGCGCCGAGCGCCTCGATCGCCGCGCGCTCCCCGCGGCCGAGCTCCCCCGCGCGCTCGACGGCGAGCGCGCCGATCACCGCGGCCTCCGCGACGAGCGGCGTCACGAAGGCGCGCCGCGGCCGCGGCCCGCCGCCCGCGTCGGCGACGAACAGCGGCCGGCCTGTCGCGAGGACCCGCGCGACGGCCGAGCCCGGCGCCACGCCCGCGCCGCCCGCGACCAGCGTGCCGGCGCCCTCGCGCGCGACGAGCGCGACGTCGGCGCCGAGGCGGCGGGCGAGCGCCGCGCGCAGGCGCCCGAGCGCCGCGTCGAGCGACGCCGCGCCGGCGACGGCGCGGCGAACCGCGACGAGGGCCTCGTAGCGGGCGACTTCGCGCCGCGCGCGCGTCGTGGCGGCGCCGACGAGCGTGCCGAAGGCCGCGAGCCCCGCGAGGCTCACGAGGCCCTCGATCGCCTCCGTGGTGAGCCCGGCGCGCTCGATCTCGGGGAGCACGACCGGCGCCATCAGGAGACCGGCTCCGGCCGCCGCGAAGCCACCGCCGAGGACGCCGAAGCGGAGCGCGGCGGCCGCCACGGGCACCAGGTAGGCGTGGCGCGCGAGCGCGGCGGGTCCGGCGTCGTCCAGGGCGACCAGCGCCGTGACGGCCGCGAGCGCGGCCGCCACGCCCGTGGCGACGGCGGGACCGGTGAGTGTCCGCACGGCGTCAGGGCGCGTCGAGCAGGCGCCAGGCCGCGAAGAACCCGAGCGCGCTCGCGAGCCCGGGGAGGAGGCTGCCCGAGCGCCGCAGGAGCCAGCAGTTCACCGCCCCCAGACAGGACAGGTAGAAGACCGCGCCGACCAGCAGCTCGACGCCCTTGGGCAGGAGCGGATCGACGAGGTAGCGGAGCACGTACGCGGCGGTGGAGACCGCCGCGGCGGCCGCGGCCGACCAACGGCGCTGGGCGCGGCCGAAGAGCGCGCCGCGGAAGAAGCACTCCGCCGCGAGGACGTTGGCGCCTGCGTCGTAGGCGAGCGCGCCCAGGAACTCCCCCGCCGGGCGCGCGGCGATCCCGACGCCGAGCGTGAGCGACGCCGAGACGAGGAGGTGCCCGCCGAGGAGCGCGCCGAGCGCGGCGCCCTCGGCCACGCGGCGCACCGGGACGCGGTCGCCGAGGCCGAGCGCCCCAAGCTGCCCGCGTGCCGCGAGCCGCGCGACCCAGAGCGGCGGCCCCGCGTACGCGACGAGCCCGAGCGGATGGCTCCGCGCGGCCAGCGCCGCCGGGGCCAGCAGCGAGACGACGACCGCGCCCGGGAGCGTCCGGCCGCCGAGCGCCCACGCGAGCGCCGTCGCGAGGAGCGCGCCGTGGCCCGCGGCGACGCCGGTGACGGCGAGCGCGGCGCCCGGGAGCCAGCCCCCGGCGACGAGGGCCGCGACGACGAGCGCGGCGCCCCCGAGGGCGGCGAGCAGCGCCGCGGGCGTGTCAGCGAGCAGGGGTGCCGGCCGCTCCGGGCAGGGCTGCTCGAGCGCCCACACGCGGCACCTCCTCCCGGAGCCCGCGCATCGTCTCGAGGAAGGCGACGACCACGTCGCCGTCGAGCGTGCCCCCGGCCTCGGCGTGCAGGTGCTCGGCGGCCGCCGCGGGCGTGAGCGCCGCGCGGTACGGCCGGTCCGAGGTGAGCGCGTCGTAGACGTCGGCGACGGCCACGACGCGCGCGCCGAGCGGGATCGCCGCGCCCGCGAGGCCGTCGGGATAACCGCTGCCGTCGAGGCGCTCGTGGTGATGGCGGATCGTGATCGCGCCCGCCGCGAAGAACTCGAACGGCGCGACGATCTGCGCCCCGATCACCGGGTGGCGCCGCATCTGCGCCCACTCGTCCGCCTCGAGGCCGGCCCGCTTGCGGAGCACGGCCTCGGGCACGCCGATCTTGCCGATGTCGTGCAGGAGCCCCGCCTGGCCGATCATCTCCGCCTCCTCGGGCGCGAGGCCGAGCGCGCGCGCGGCCTGGCGGCTCCACCGCCCCACCCGCTCGGAGTGGCCGCGCGTGTACGCGTCCTTGGCCTCGAGCGCGTTCGCGAGGCCGAGCAGCGACTGGTAGATCGCGCCCTGGACCTGGCGGTAGAGACGGCGCACGTCCTCGGCGTAGCGCAGCGTCTGCTGGTAGGAGGCGTTGAGCCGCCGGTAGGCCATCGCGAGGTCGTCGGCGGGCACCGCGGCTAGCCCGCGTGCCAGCCCGCCGCGCACGGGAGCAGCGACTCGACGAGCGAGAGCAGCCGGACGGGTGAGAAGGGCTTGGTCAGGTACTGGTCCGCGCCGGCGGCCAAGCCGCGCTGCACGTCGGCCTCCTGCGCGGCGGCCGTCAGCATGACGATCTTCGTCGCGGCGAGGTCCGGCTCCCGCCTGAGCTCGGCGCAGACCTCGAAGCCGCTCCGGTCCGGCAGCCCCACGTCGAGCAGCAACAGGTCGGGCCGCAGGGCGCCTGCCAGCAGCAGCGCGGTCGCCCCGTCCTCGGCCGCGAGCACGCGCACGCGGGCGTCCTCCAGGGTCGCGCGCACCAGCTCCACGACGTGCGGCTCGTCGTCCGCAATCAGCACGGTCAGCATGGGCGGTACACGTCGCAAACCCGGTGCCAGGACGAACGTGCCCTCCGGCGCGGACTTAGCGCCCTCGGGCGGGCGCGGCTGCTCAGCCGGCCGTGCGGGGTGCCCCCGCCACTGGGCAGTGCGGGGTGGGCGGCGGCGGGGTGGGCGCCAGCCTGGCGGGGCGCCGGCTCAGCCGCCGCGGCCGGCGGTCTGGAGTCGGGTGAGGGCGCGGGCCAGGGCGGCGGCCGCCCGCGCATAGTCGATCTCGTCCTGCGCGCGGCCCGACAGACGCCGCTCGGCCCGCTCCCTCGCGCGCTCGGCGCGGGCGCGGTCGATCTCCGCCGGCCGCTCCGCGGCGTCGGCGAGGACGATCACCTTGTCGTTGCGGACCTCGGCGAAGCCGCCCGACACGGCGAGGTAGTGCTCCTCGCGTCCCGTGCGATACATCACCTCGCCGATCCCGAGGGTCGTGAGGAACGGCGCGTGCCCCGGCAGCACGCCGAAGTAGCCCTGGATCCCCGGCGCCACCACCTCGTCCACCGCCTCGGAGACGGCCAGGCGCGTCGGCGTGGCGATCTCGAGCTGGAGCCCGTCGGCCACTCAGGCGGCCTCGCGGAGCTGCTTGGCCTTGTCGAGGACCTCGCCGATGTCGCCGACCATGTAGAAGGCCTGCTCCGGCAGGTCGTCGTGCTTGCCCTCGATGATCTCCTTGAAGCTCTTCACGGTGTCGGCGAGCTTCACGTAGCGCCCCTTCTGCCCGGTGAACGCCTCGGCGACGTGGAAGGGCTGCGAGAGGAAGCGCTGGATCTTCCGCGCGCGGGCGACCGCCAGCTTGTCCTCGTCCGCGAGCTCCTCCATGCCGAGGATCGCAATGATGTCCTGCAGGTCGCGGTAGCGCTGCAGGATCGATTGCACCGTGCGCGCCGTCTGGTAGTGCTCCTGCCCGAGGATGTTCGGGTCGAGGATGCGCGACGTCGACGCCAGCGGATCCACGGCCGGATAGATGCCGAGCTCGGCGATCTGTCGCGAGAGCACGGTCGTCGCGTCGAGGTGAGCGAAGGCCGTGGCCGGCGCCGGGTCGGTGATGTCGTCGGCCGGGACGTAGATCGCCTGCACGGAGGTGATCGAGCCCTTCCTGGTGGACGTGATCCGCTCCTGGAGCGCGCCCATCTCGGTCGCGAGCGTCGGCTGGTAGCCGACCGCGGAGGGCATGCGGCCAAGGAGCGCCGAAACTTCGGAACCCGCCTGCGTAAACCTGAAAATGTTATCGATGAACAGCAGAACGTCCTGGCCTTCTTCATCCCGGAAGTACTCCGCGGCGGTGACGCCCGTGAGGCCGACGCGCAGGCGCGACCCGGGCGGCTCGGTCATCTGGCCGAAGATCAGCGCCGTCTTCTCGATGACGCCCGACTCCTTCATCTCGTGGTACAGATCATTGCCCTCGCGCGTCCTCTCTCCTACTCCGGCGAAGACCGAGATTCCTCCGTGCTGTTTCGCGATGTTGTTGATCAGCTCCATCACGATGACGGTCTTGCCGACGCCGGCGCCGCCGAAGAGCCCCGTCTTGCCGCCCTTGGTGTAGGGCGCCAGCAGGTCCACGACCTTGATCCCCGTCTCGAACATCTCGACCTTGGTGGACTGGTCCTCGAAGGGCGGCGCCGGCCGGTGGATCGGGTACGTCTTCTTCGCGTGGATCGCGGGCCCCTTGTCCACGGGCTCGCCGATGATGTTGAGGATGCGGCCGAGCGTCTCGCGGCCGACCGGGATCGAGATCGGGCCGCCCGTGTCGGTCACCGCCATGCCGCGCCGGAGCCCGTCGGTCGCCGCCATGGCCACCGTGCGCACCGTGCTCTCGCCGAGGTGCTGGGCGACCTCGAGCACGAGCTTCGTCGAGTAGGAGAAGATGTCCTTGTTCTCGACGCCGGCCACCTCGAGCGCGTTGAAGATGGCGGGCAGCCGCCCGGGCTCGAACTCGACGTCGACGACGGGCCCGATGACCTGAACGATCTTCCCCTGGCTCATGCCTCCGCTCCTTGCTTGAGCGCCTCGGCGCCGCCCACGATGTCGAGCAGCTCCTTGGTGATCTTCTCCTGGCGCGCCTTGTTGTACTGGATCGTCAGCAGCCCGATCATCT
>MGBU01000075.1 GCA_001790205.1 Candidatus Rokubacteria bacterium GWA2_73_35
CTCAGCACGATATTCGAGAAGTCGCTCGGCGGCGTCACGAAGGGCGGCACGACGCCCCTGATGGACGTCTTCCTCTACGGCGAGCCGATCACGACGCGCGGCTTCGTGTTCATGGACACGCCCGGCCACGACCCGGTCTCGATCACGGGCCTCGTCGCGGGCGGCTGCAACCTCATCTGCTTCACGACAGGCCGCGGCTCGGTCTTCGGCTGCAAGCCCGTGCCCTCGCTCAAGCTGGCGACGAACTCGCTCGTGTACCGCCACATGGAGGAGGACATGGACGTGAACTGCGGCGTGATCCTCGAGGGCACGCCGCTCGCGACCGTCGGCCGGCAGATCTTCGAGGAGCTGCTCGCCGTCGCCTCGGGCAAGCGCACGAAGAGCGAGCTCTCCGGAGTGGGCGAGGAGGAGTTCGCGCCCTGGATCATCGGGCCGGTGATGTAAGATACCCCGGAGCTGGGGAACCAAAGGGGGTATCCCGTTGGCGACACGCGTGTCCCGAGGGGCGACTCGTCGAAACGCCCTCACGCCGCCGGCTCCCGGGGGCGTGCGCTTCATGGTGAGGACTCGAGCCACCGGCAGAGCCGGAGCCTGTAACAGCGACGGTCGATCATGCTGATATCCGTGGATTGGGTACCACCTTACTGGTGTCCGTCGCGGCGCCTGCTTCGCTCTAGGGGCGAGGGTCGTCGGCCTCGTAACGCCGTCACAGCCTGGATGACAAACGTCTGCTAGTGAATGTCACACTGGAGGCACTCATGAAGATCCTCTCCACGCTAGCCACTGCAGGCGCCTTCCTCCTGATAGCCGCCGGGCTCTTCGAAGCTTTGGCAGAAGATCCGTCTGCGGTGCGCCGAAAGGCACTCGAGACCTTTTCGAGCGCTCGCGATCAGCGCAGTAAATCTCCCGCTCTCAACGAGGCAACGTACGTCGCTGCCCGATGATGCCGCGATCGCGCTATATTTGGGCAAGTTACAGGTAAGGGCGATTGCGAGACGGTCCAGAGCAGGGCGCAAGAAGCGCTTTTTCGGCCGGGCATCAGGGCGCCCGGCATAGCACCGATCTGTGGACCGCGCCAGACATGGGCCTCTGGACGGATCTACCCTTCCGCAGCGTCGATCTGCACTATTTTTGGATCGCAATACTGTTGGCACTTGGCGTATTCGGAGCTGGGTCATGTGTGTCTTGGTGGTTTGCACTCTATGAACTTTACATTGAGACCTTAGCCGTATATGTCGCGATCTTTGGCATCGCGTGGGTTTTGTGGGCAATCCGACGTGGTAGCCTCAGACTGCGCAACATCCTGGTTGATATTGTAGATCTCTTCTTGATGCCGGCAGATGAATACAAACAGCTGATCAATAACGGGGCAGTACGCATAGCTGACATTCGGAGGAGTTTGCTCTGGTCGCTTGTTCCTATCGTGATTGTTTCGCCATTGGTATATCTCGCGTTTCGCTATCCTGATTATTGGCTGACACGGTGGTTTCCTACCCTCGGCAGGATACTGCCGACCGGCTGGTATAATGGTGATAGGTGGTTGGAGAAAACGATCCTGTTCGTTCTTATACTCGTTCCTGTCAGCTTCCTGTCCGTGAGCTGTGGACGTGCGATCGCGATGTATACGGTGTTCATGTACCGCCTGGGACGATATGACCTAGTTCCGATGCCAGAAGTTGTGCGCTTCCGGTTGCGGTGTATAACGAAGCTCGACGCCCTGATCGTATGGGCTTGGTCCGTGGGCGTAATGCTATTCGTAATAATTCTGTTCCGTGCGTTCAGTGTGGTTTCTTGGGTCTTTATCGTTTGTACTGCTTTGGTCGGAGTCGCGGCGTTCATTGTTCCTGAGTATTCGTTCCATAAGAACCTTGAACGAATGTACGGCTCTCTGCTTTCCGGCCTGCGCGCCATGTATAACGATTATGGTCTGGCTGTAGACCGGGATCGCGTGCGACTGAATGTTGACGACCCCTTGAGGCGAGGCGAGATGGTGTTTCGGCTTCTTCAACCCTTGAAGCTGGACACATGGCTACTCAACCCAGAGGATGTTTTTCGCATCAGCATTAGCCTCGTCAGCAGCAGCGTTGCTCTGGCCTTGAAGTCCATCGTGATAGGCCCAGGGCCGTGACCACCGGATTCGACGTTCTCGTTGTCGGAGCAGGCCCGGCGGGCTGCGTGACTGCAGAAGAGGCCGCACGACGGGGCGCGCGGGTATGCCTGATCGAGCAAAGCGAGGAGATCGGATACCCGATTCGTACGAGTGGCGGGAGCTTTATCTCTGAGCTTCGGGAGTTGGGGATCAGCGAGCGCTTCTTTCATGCGATTCGGAGAGTGAAATTCGCCTCACGCAATCGGAGTATAGCTTTCGATTATCCGGAGCCGGTCGTGTGCGTGTTGGACGTGCGGGCGCTCTACCAACACCTGGCTCTGATGGCGGCGTCGGCTGGCGTGGAATTGCGTTTGGGTTCACGGGTTATAGATGTTGTTCGAGAGGGTACCAGGGTTTGCGGTGTGATTGTCCGAACCGGTGGGGCGACACATAACTACGCCGCCCCGGTTGTTGTCGACTGTTCGGGATTCGCCGCCGTTGTCCTCCGGAAAGCAGGGCTCAGAGACTCGTTTCGGAGGTTCGGGTTCGGTGCCGAGTATGACTTATACGCACCTCGATACCCGGAAGACGAGGCGCTGCTTGTTGTGGGATCGGACGTGATCCCCTGCGGGTATGGCTGGGCATTTCCACGAGGGGGTGGTCGTGTAAGGGTGGGTGTCGGCACGATTCATCCGGACACTCGCGCTGTTCCCCAGCGTTACCTTGACCGATTCATGCATGAATGTGCTGCGATTGCGCCATCTCTCATCGGCGCCCAGCCACTGGAGCGCCACGTCGGTTATATCCCATCGGAGGGAGTGTGTAGAGAGTTCGTGTTCGATGGAGTCATGGCGGTGGGCGACGCGGCCGGTCAGGCATCGACACTGTTGGGTGAAGGAATTAGGTACTCGATTAAGGCTGGGAGAATGGCGGGGCGTGTGGTGGGGGAAGCTGTTGTAAGCGGTGATCCCTCGAGAGCGCGCCTCAGTCAGTACCAGGCACGATGGCTAGCCGAGCACGGCCGGTTCATGCGTCTTGCGTATATCATCAACCGGCGGATCGCGCGCTATGACGACGCGAAATGGGATCGAGGGATCGCGCTTCTCGAAAAGCTCTCCCCTCAGGTATTTTCAAGGCTATTGATGAGCGATTTCAGCCCTGGGGTGCTGGCTCGAGTCGTGGCCGCGGCCCCGCGGGTTCTGGCTAGCGTGTTCCGTAGCTTCGTCGCCAATTGAGAGCATTCTCCCGTAGCACGCCCTGCGGCTGTCGGATGTCTCGTCAGCCCCATCTGCTTCGCGAGGAGCCGGCTGAGCGCGCTCGTCGGGCCCTCGAGCTGCGAGACGATCGAAAAGTGATGCAGCCCCCGCACGCACGTCGAACACCTCGCGGCGTAGCCGGCGGCTCCACCACACGTCGGCAAGCGCGTGAGTCTGGCGGTGGTACTCGGGGCCCTCGAGCCCGCCGACGGCGAGCAGCAGCGGAGCGGCGCGCTTCGGGACGAGGTGCACGGAGTTGTTCAGGCGTGCCGCCTTGGGTGTGAGCGCCAGGATCTCGTTCAGGTAGCAGAGGCGGATCGGCTCGAGGTCGTAGAGCCCGCTGATGCCGCAGCCCGCCTTGAGCACGCCGGCGCACTGCTTCTAGAGTTCGGCGGGGAGGGTATGTACGGCCTTCCCCGTCATCGCGCAGTGCGAAGTACCGGTTGCAGAGGACGATACGCCGGAAGCGTTGGCGGAGCGGGTTCAGGAACGCGAGCGTGCGCTCGTGGTAGACGTCTTGACGCGCATCGCAGATGGGCGTATCCGTCTGCCACGGGCCGAGCGCAATCATGAAGCGATGACACGTGAGAAAGCCCTGCGGATCCTGGGCGCGACACCTCAGCGCCTCCGCGACCTCGTGCACGACCTGTCGCCGGCGCAGCTCGGACGACAGCCGGCGGACGGGGAGTGGACGATCAGCGAGATCGTGAACCATCTCCTGCTGGGCGAGCGCGACGTGATCCTGCCGCGGCTGCGTCGGATGCGAGAGGAGGATGCGCCGAGCTTCCCGTCTTCCCTTGACGACCGGACGGGGTTTGCTGCGGCGCCGATCGCCGACGAGGCGGGCTGGGACGTAGAGCGGTTCCGCCTCGTTCGACACGAGACGCTGGCATTTCTCCGGGCGCTCGAGGAGGCTGACTGGCACCGGCGCGGGACGACGCCGACGAGAGGAACGCTGACCATCGAGGCGTATGTGGAATATCTGGCGGCTCACGACGTGGAGCATCTCGCACACCTTCAGCAGCTCCGGGCGCGGGTGACGGGGGAGGGATCTCACGCGGCGAGCAGCTGACGTGAAGAGCCTGCTCGGACGGCGGGTGCCGCACGCGCGGCAGATGCAGTGCCTCGCGAGGGTCTCCTCGCGGAGCCGGGCGGCGGCGACGCGATGACCCTCGAGGAAGTGGTTCAGATCGGGGATACGATCACGACATCCATTTCTACGCCGGGCGCGGGCCGGGGTAGCCGTCCCAGGTCAGGCGCGGGCCGTCGGCGGAGAACCCCGCGCCGGTCAGCGCGGCGAACGCCTCCGTCTCGCGTACGGGCCGGCCGGCCCATGTGAGGATCTCCAGCCGGCGCACCGGCCGCAGGAGGAGCGGGCGGTCCATGACCTCGCGGAGCGCGGCGACGACGCCCGGGAGGTCGGCGGGCTCCCAGCCGGCGAGCGGCGTGAGGTCGCGTCCCTGGCCCTCGGCGAGGAGGACCGGGCGGCCGGCGCGGAAGACGAGCCAGCTCGTCGGGATGCGCGGCGCAGCGACGCGCGCGCCGTCGGCGCCCGTGAGCGCGAAGACGCGGCCCCAGAGGTTCGCGGGGTCCGTCACGTTCACGAGCACGTGGGGCTCCGCGCGCCGCGCGGCCGGCGCGCCGAGGTCGGCGAGGGCGTCGCCGAGCGCGTACTGCTCGCCCGACAGGCCCTCCACGAAGTAGCCGCGGACGACCTCGCCGCCGTACTCCATCCTGAGCAGCGCGTGGCGCAGTCTGCTCCAGTCGCCCTGCGCCAGCTCGCGCGCCAGCACGCCCCAGCGCCCGAGCAGCAGGTGCGCCTGCGCCTCGTCGCGCTGCTCGGGCGCGAGGGGCTCCTCCTCGCCGAGCGCGCTCCAGCGGCCGAGCACCGGCGCGCGCCCGAGGACGCCGCGCGCCTGGCCGCGCCGCCGCCGTCGCGCCGCCGCCGGGCGCGGCGTCGGGCCCGGGCGCGCCGGCGTCGCGGCGGCGCCCGCGGCGATCGCGCCGAAGGTGTCGGGGCTCGCGAGCCCGGCCCAGAAGAGCGTCCAGAGCTCCTGGAGCACCTCGTGGGCGCCGAGCCCGGTGGCGCGCGTCAGGTCCTGGGCGAACGAGGCGCCGCGGAGCTGGAGGTGCAGGAGCACGTTCTTGGTGCGCGCGTCGAGCGCGGGCGGCCCGGCGGGCGGCTCCCGGAGCCAGCCCGCGTTCTCGCGGAGCGCGACGCCAACGCGCCCCGAGCGGCTCCGGCCGAACGGCGTCCAGACGATCTCGCCCGCGAGCCCGAGGCGGTCGAGCCAGTCGCGCTCGTAGCCCTCGACGCGCGCCGGGAGGAGGTCCTGCTCCCACACGCGCACGGGGAAGTCTTCGCCCTGGAGCAATTCGAGGGCGGCCAGCACGCCCTCGGGGCCGCGCAGGCGGTGCTCGGGGTGGAGGTGATGGCGCCGCAGGAGGAACGCGCCGAGCTGCTCGGCCGTCGCCACCGGGCGCGGCACGCGGCGCGCGTGGACCTGCCGGCGCTGGATCTCGTCGAGCACCGCGACGTGGACGTACTGGGGCTCCGCGACGTCGGCCAGCAGCTCGCCCCGGCGGAGGAGGCCGCGGGCGACGAGGCCCTCGAGCGCCCGCTCGACGTCGGCGTCGGCGACGCCGTAGCGCGCGCCGATCCAGCCGGCGGTCACGGGGCCGCGCGTGCGGAGCAGACGGAGCAGCACGCGCTCGAGGCCGTCGGGCGTGGCGAGGGCCGCGTAGAGCGGAACGTCCGTCGCCGGGATCCACGCGCGGTGTCGGCCCCCGAGCTCGAGCGGCGCCACGCGACGCTCCGCGGCGAGCGCGGTGAGGAGCGCGCCGGCGTCGCCCGCCACGCGCGCCGCCAGCTCCTCGGACGTCAGGTCGCCGAGGTCGTCGAGGATCGCCGCCAGCTCGTTGGCGTCGCGCGCCCGCCGCTCGGGCGTCGTGCGCCCGAGCTCCGCCTCCACGGCCGCGACGACGTCGGCCTGCAGGGCCCCCGCGGGAGCGCTCCACGCCTTCCGCATGGGGACGGCGTCGCTCCGACGCTCTTCGGCGTGGCCCGCGTCGAGGTACGCCCAGTCCCAGGCGAGCAGCAGCGGGTACACGAACGGCGAGGGGAGCGGCGTGTCCACGTGGCGCACCCACACCTCGCCGTCGTGCAGGCGCTCGAGCAGGCGCTTGAGCCGCGGGACGTCGAGGGCGTCGGCGAAGCACTCGCGCAGCGTCTCGGCGACGAGCGGGAAGTCGGCGAGCCCGCCGACCGCCTCCATGAGCGCGTCGGCCTTCAGGCGCTGGAGGTACGCGGGCGTCCGCTGGCCGCGCACGAGGCGCGGGATAAAGAGGGCGCGCACGGCGCAGTGGCGGAAGCGCGTGGTGAAGAGCGGCGAGCCGATCAGCGCGCGGCCGAGCAGCGTGTCCACCTCCTCGGGGGCGACGAGCGTGACGAGACGCTCGGGCGTCGGCGGGGCCTGACCGGGGGCGAACGACAGCAAGATGCCGTCGTCCACGTGGCTCGCCTCAACTTGGAGATGGAAGACGCGGCGGATCTTCTCGCGCAGCGCCATGCCCCAGGCGCCGTTCACGCGCATGCCGAAGACCGAGTGGATCATCGCGTGGCGCCCGCCCAGCTCGTCGGCGAACGACTCGACGACGATGCCCTGGTCGTCGGGGACGCCGTCGAGGACCTCGCCCGCCTTGACGAGCCACGCGCGGAGGGCCGCCGCCGCGCGCGGGTCGAGTCCGCACTCGCGCGCGGCCCAGGCCTCGAAGTCCGGCGCGTCGAGCCGGTCGGCGGCGTCGCGCCTCACGCGGCCGACCGCCCGGCCGAGCTCGAAGGAGCGCGACGGGTGCTCGCCCTTCCAGAACGGGATCGTCGGCGACATGCCCTGCGCGTCCTCGACCAGCACGCGGTCCGCGCGCACCTTCACGATCCGCCAGGCGTGAGAGCCCAGGAGGAACACGTCGCCCGGCAGGCTCTCGGTCACGAACTCCTCGTCGAGCGTGCCGACCTTGAGGTCGGTGTCGGCGACGAAGACGTCGAAGAGCCCGGCGTCCGGGATCGTCCCGCCCGAGGTCAGGGCGAGGAAGCGGCTGCCGCGCCGCGCGTGCAGGCGCTCGTTGACGCGGTCCCAGAGGATCCGCGGCGCGGCCCCCTTCACCTCGGCCGGCAGCGGCTCGGCGAGCATGCGCACGACCGCGAGGAAATCCTCGCGCGCGAGCCCGCGGTACGGCGCCGCGTTCCTGAACCGCGCGAGCAGCTCGTCCACCCCGAGCGACTCGGCGGCGACGGTGGCGACGACCTGCTGGGCCAGCACGTCGAGCGGGGCCTCCGGCCCCTGGAGGCGGTCCAGCTCGCGGGCGCGGATCGAGCGGACGACCGCGGCGGCCTCGACCAGCTCCTCGCCCTTGGTCACCAGGATGCGGCCCTTCGAGACGCGCGACAGGAGATGGCCCGAGCGGCCGACGCGCTGGAGCGCGGCGGCCACCTGGCGCGGCGACTGGAGCTGGACGACCAGGTCGATCGCGCCGACGTCGATGCCGAGCTCGAGCGAGGAGGTGGCGACGAGCGCTCGGAGCGCACCCTCCTTCAGCCGGTTCTCGGCCTCGAGCCGGGCGCGGCGCGAGAGCGACCCGTGGTGGGCGGCGACGAGGCCCTCGCCGACGCGGTCGCCGAGGTCGCGCGCGAGCCGCTCGGCGGCGCGTCGGCTCTGGGCGAAGACGAGCGTGGTCGCGTGGGCCCGGATCAGCTCGGCGACCTCCTGGAGCGCCGCGTCCCAGATCGTCTCGCTCGAGGATGTCAGGAAGTCGTCCACCGGCGCGAGCACCCGGAGGTCGAGGTCGCGCGAGAAGCCCGCGTCCACCGCGACGGGCTCGCGCGCCGTGGCGCCCGTGAGGAACTCGAGGGCGGCGGAGACGGGGTGCACGGTGGCCGAGCAGCCGATCCGCTGCGGGCGCGCGCCGGGCTCGCGCGCCTCCGCGAGCGCCTGGAGGCGCTCGAGCGAGAGCGCCAGGTGGGCGCCGCGCTTGCCGCCCATCAGCGCGTGGACCTCGTCCACGATGACGACGCGCACGCCCGCGAGCGCCGGGCGGAACCGGGCGCTCGTCAACAAGATGTAGAGCGACTCGGGGGTCGTGATCAGGATGTGCGGCGGCCGGCGCGTCATCGCCTGGCGCGCGGCCTGGAGCGTGTCGCCGGTCCGCACGGCGACGCGGACCTCGGGGAGCCTGAGCCCGTCCGCGGCGGCCGCGGCGCGGATGCCCGCGAGCGGCGCGCGCAGGTTC
>MGBU01000076.1 GCA_001790205.1 Candidatus Rokubacteria bacterium GWA2_73_35
AAGCCGGCGAGGCCGAGCGTGGCGGGGCCGAAGAGGCGCAGCGCCCCGCGCGTGCCGATGACGACCTCCGCCGCCGCGGCGGCGGCGCGCTGCGCCTCCCCGCGCGCGCCGCGCGCCGCGTCCGGGTCGTAGCGCGCGACGCGCGCGGCGGGGAAGCGACGGCGGACCGCGTGCTCGACCCGCTCGGCGCCCCAGCCGAAGGGCGAGAGCCGCCGCCCGCCGCAGGCGGGGCAGGTGTCGGGCAGCGTCGCCGTGCGCGCGCAGAGGCGGCAGACGAGCGTCGCCGCGGCGCGCGAGTAGGCCAGCGCGATCCGGCACGCGGCGCAGCGGACGACCTCTCCGCACTCGTCGCACGCGAGCGAGGAGGTCGTACGACTGACCGCGAGAAACACCCGTCGCTTCCCGGCGAGGGTCTCGCGGATCGCGCGGGCGAGCGGCGGCGTCAGGGGCTCGACCTTGAGGATCCCGCGCGTGTCCGCCAGCGTGACGGCGGGCCACGGACCGGGCCGCGCCGCCTCGGCCGCGATCCGGCCGCTGTCCGCGCGCCACCACGTCTCGACGCTCGGCGTCGCCGCCGTCAGCACGAGGGCGAGCCCCTCGCGGGCCGCGCGCTCGAGGAGGACGTCGCGCGCGTGGATGCGCGGCGGGCCGGGCGGCTTGTGGGCGGCCTCGTGCTCGTCGAGCAGCGCGACCGTCGCTCCCGGCCCGAGCGGGGCGAGCAGCGCCGAGCGCGTGCCGGTCGCGAGGCGCGCCCCGCCGTCGGCGAGCGCGCGCCACGCCGCGGCGCGCGCGTCGTCCGCCACGCCGGAGTCGAGGCGCGCGACGCGGCCGGCGCGCGCGAGCCGCTGGGCCCAGCGCGCGGAGGCCTCGACGTCGGGCGCGACCACGAGCACGGGGCCGGCCGCCCGCTCGAGCCGCTCGAGGAGGCGCTTCTCGCGCCCGGCGCCGAGCAGGAGCGCGGGCGCGCTACCCGTGCCGGGCCGCGGGCCCCCGCCGCCCGGGTGTCCGCCTGGTCCGGCCGGCACGGGCGGCGGCGGCAGGAGCGCGGCGCACGTCGAGCCGACGGACGAGAGGCTCTGCGTCGCGATCCAGCGGGCCAGCTCGAGCCCTCCCGGGCCGAGCACCGGCGCCGGGTCGGCGGCGCGCGCGAGCGGCTTGAGCGCGGCGTCCGTGCCCTCGCGGACGGCGACGACCATCCCGACGCGCGGCGCGCCCCGGAGCGGCGCCCACACGCGCTGGCCCGGTACCACGGCGAGGCCCTCGGGGACGCGGTAGGAGAACGGGTGATCGACGGGCGCGTCGAACGCGACGTCCGCGATCATCGCGTCCGGCGCTGGTCGTACTCCCGTCGGGCGAGCTTGAGGTCCTCCCACGCCATGCGCTTGTACTCCTGGCCCGGGTTGCGCAGGAGGAACGCGGGGTGGAAGGTCGGAACCAGGACCGCGGACCCGTAGGGGTGCACCCGGCCCCGCAGGCGCCCGATCGGCTCCCGCGTGCCGAGCAGGCTCTGCGTCGCGACGCTGCCGAGCGCGAGGATGACCCTGGGCTGGAGCACGCCGAGCTGCGCCGCGAGCACCGGCGCGCACGCGGCGAGCTCCTCGCCCTCGGGGGTCCTGTTGGCGGGAGGCCTGCACTTGACGGTGTTGGTAATGAAGACTTCCTCGCGCGAGAAGCCGACACCCGGCGCCTCGAGCATCTTCGTGAGGAGCTGGCCCGCGCGCCCGACGAAGGGCAGCCCCTGCGCGTCCTCGTCGGCGCCCGGCCCCTCGCCGATCACGACGAACTCGGCGCGCGGGTCGCCGGCGCCGAAGACGATCGTCGTGCGTCCCGCGCAGAGCTTGCACCGGCGGCAGCCCTGGAGCGCACGCTCCTGCGCGGCGAGGGCCTCGGCGGGGGTGAGCAGCCAGTCGCCGGCGAGATCGAGCTCGGTCACGCCGAGGTCGCGCCAGTGGCGCAGCGTCGCGCCGAGCGCGGCCACGGCGTCGGCGAGCGCCTCGCGCGGGGTCTCGGGGGGCATGCGGCTAGGCGGGCGTCTTCTTGCCGGCGGCGGCGCGGAGCGCGACGATGTGGCCGAGGATCGCGTCCGCGACCGCGGTCTTCGCCATCCGGGGCAGCGCGTGGGTGCCGCCCCAGCGGTCGAGGAGCAGCACCTCGTTCTCCTCCGCCTCGAAGCCGATGCCCTGCTGGCTCACGTCGTTCGCGACGAGGGCGTCGATGCCCTTGCTCTCGAGCTTCGCGCGCGCGTGGACCGCGACGTCGTGGGTCTCCGCGGCGAAGCCGACGACGAACGCGCCGGTGCGGCGCGCGGCGACCTCGGCGAGGATGTCGGGGTTCGGCGTCAGCTCGAGCGCGAGGTCGCGCTTGCCCTTGATCTTCGCCGGCGCGACGTGCCGCACGCGGTAGTCGGCGACGGCCGCGGCCTTGATCACGATCGTGGCCGAGGCGAGGTGGTGGAGCACCGCCTCGCGCATCTCCTCGGCGGTCTGGACCGGGACGAAGACCGCGCCGGCCGGCGGCGTGAGCGCCGTCGGTCCGGAGACGAGCGTCACCCGCGCGCCGCGGCGCAGCGCCGCGGCGGCCAGGCTGTAACCCATCTTGCCCGACGAGCGGTTCGAGATGTAGCGCACGGGGTCGATCGGCTCGCGCGTCGGCCCCGCGGTGACGAGCACGTGCTCGCCCGCGAGGTCGCGGACGGGCGCGAGGGCGCCGAGCAGCGCCGCGACGATCGTGGGGACCTCGGGGAACCGGCCCTGGCCCGAGAGCCCGGAGGCCAGCGGCCCGGCCTCGGGCTCGAGGACCGTGACGCCGCGCGCCCTGAGCGTCGCCACGTTCTCGACGACCGCCGGGTGCGCCCACATGCCGCCGTCCATCGCGGGGGCGATGAGCACCGGCGAGCGGGCGGCGAGCAGGAGCGTGGTCAGGAAATCGTCGGCGATCCCGTGCGCCGCCTTCGCGAGCAGGTTCGCGGTGGCCGGCGCGACCAGGATGGCGTGGGCGCGCTCCGCGAGCGCCACGTGCTCGACCGCCTCCGGGCTCTGCGGGTCGAACAGGTTCGTGAGCACCGGGCGGCCGGAGAGCGTCCGGAACGTCAGCGGACCGACGAACGCGGCCGCGTGCTCCGTGAGGCATACCGACACCGCGGCGCCGAGCGCGGTGAGCTCGCGGAGCAGGTAGACCGCCTTGTACGCGGCGATCGAGCCCGTGACGCCCAGGATCAGCTCGCGGCCGGTGAGGCTCATGCCTTCGTGGTTTCGCCCTCGTCCTTCACGCGGTACTCGACCTTGGCCGCCGCGATCTCCTCGAGCGCCGTGCTGGTCGGCTTCTTGTGGCGCGTCTCCACCCGGGCGGGCGCGCCACGGTTGATCTGGCGCGCGCGCTTGGCGGACAGCACCACGAGCAGGTAGCGGTTCGAGACCTTGTTCAGCGAGTTCTCCAGCGAGGGGAACGCCATCACTCGGGCACCTCCAGATCGGGGAATGTGAGCTTGAGGCGGCTCGCGCGGCAGCGCTCCGCCTGGATGATCGACGCGAGCTGCTCGAGCGCCTCCTTCACGTCACGGTTCACGACCAGGTAGTCGTAGCGGCGCCAGAGCGCGATCTCCTGGCGCGCGCGCGCCAGGCGCCGGGCGATCTCCGCCTCGGCGTCCGACTTGCGCTCGCGCAGCCGCAGCTCGAGGTCGCGCATGGACGGCGCCACGATGAAGACCAGCACGGCCTCGGGGTAGCGCCCGCGGAGCTGCTCCGCGCCCTGCGTGTCGATGTCGAGCAGGACGTCGCGGCCGGCGGCGAGCGCCTCGTCCAGCACCCGCGCCCGGGTGCCGTAGAGGTTGCCGTGGACGGTCGCCCACTCGGCGAACTCGCCGCGCACGAGCATGTCGCGGAACGCCGCCTCCGAGACGAACGCGAAGTCGACGCCGCCGAGCTCGCCGGCGCGGGGCGGTCGCGTCGTCACCGAGACCGAGTACGCCAGGTCGGGCAGGCGCAGCCGGACCTCGCGGCACAGCGTGGTCTTGCCGGCGCCCGAGGGCGCGGAGACCACGACGAGGGTGCCGCGGCGCCTAGTCACCCGTCGGACCCCGGTCGATCGCCAGGCGCTGCGCGAGCGTCGCGGGCTCGAGCGAGGAGAGGATCAGGTGGTCGCTCTCCGTCACGATCACGGCGCGGGTGCGCCGGCCGTTCGTCGCGTCCACGAGCTTGGTGCTGCCCTTGGCGCTCTCGATGAGGCGTTTCACCGGCAGCGAGTCGAGGCCGACGATCGCCACGATCTGCTCCGCCACGACCACGTTGCCGTGGCCCACGTTCACCAGGTGCGTGGACGGCCGCCCGTTCGGCTTACTCAAGGTTCTGCACCTGCTCGCGCATCTTCTCGATCGCGCCCTTGGCCGCGAGCGCGGCCTGGCTCAGCTCGAGGTCGTCGGCCTTCGCGGCGATCGTGTTCACCTCGCGGTGGAGCTCCTGCACGAGGAACTCGAGCGGCCGCCCCACCGCGCCGCCCGCCTCGAGCACCCGCGCGAGCTCTCCCAGGTGCGCCCGCAGGCGTGTCAGCTCCTCGCGCACGTCCGTCTTGTCGGCCCAGGCCGCCACCTCGACGAGGATCCGGCCCTCGTCGACGGATGCCCCGCCGAGGAGCGCCCGGATGCGCTCGCGCAGCCGCTCCTCCCGCCGCGCGACGGCGGCGGGCGCCCGCGCCTCGATCAGGGCCACCTGCGCGCCCAGGTCGGCGCCGAGCTTCCCGAGCTCGGCGCCGAGCGCCTCGCCCTCGGTGCGCCGCCGCGCCACCAGCGCGTCGAGCGCCTGGCCCAGCGCCTGGGCGAGGACGGACCCGAGCGCCGCCTCGTCCGCGGCGTCGGCCTCCTCCGCGCGCAGCACGCCGGGCCGCTCGAGCACCCACGCGAGCGTCACGTCGCCCGGCACGCCGAGGTCGCGGCCGAGCTCCCGGGCGCGCGCGACGTACTCCGCGGCGAGCGGGGCGTCGGCGCGGATCCAATGCGCCGCCCGCCCCGGCGCCGGGGCGACCTGCGCGGCAACGTCCAGGCGGCCGCGCTCGAGGCGCGACTGGATCAGCCGCCGCGCCTCGGGCTCGAAGGCGGCGAGCGCGCGCGGCAGGCGCAGGGCGATGTCGAGGTGGCGGTGGTTGACCGAGCGCGCCTCCACGGTGACGCTGATCCCGTCGCCGCCGGCCTCGGCCCGCCCGAATCCCGTCATGCTGGAGAGACCGG
Organism: Candidatus Rokubacteria bacterium GWA2_73_35; assembly: GCA_001790205.1. Taxonomy (GTDB): domain Bacteria; phylum Methylomirabilota; class Methylomirabilia; order Rokubacteriales; family CSP1-6; genus GWA2-73-35. The sequence continues at coordinate 5,219 of MGBU01000076.1, forward strand.
GAGCCGGGGCGGTCCGGGTGGGAGCCATCCAGGCATCATAGGGCGAAATCTCCTGTAGTGTCAATATGTTGCGATTGACAGGAGGAGACCCCGGGCGTACACTGCCTCGCCTGGCCAAGCCGCCACGGGAGCGCACACGGATATCGCGTTAGGAGGCATCGACATGAGCGTCACCCGTCGTCAGTTCCTCACGACCGCCGGCGCCACCGGGCTCGCCCTGGCCGCGCCCCGTTTCGCCGGCCGGGCCCGCGCCGCGGCGAAGCCGATCACCGCGTCGCACAGCGTCTCGACCTTCGTCTACGGCCAGCACCTCGTCGCGAAGGAGAAGAAGTTCTTCGAGGACGAGGGCGTGAGCCTGCCGAGCTTCCTCGTGCCCGGGGGCGGCGCCAAGGTCGTGCAGGCGCTCGCGGCGGGGCAGGCGATGTTCGCGGTCGGCGACTCGAACCACCCGCTGAAGATCACGGAGAAGGGCAAGCCCGCCCTCATGATCTTCGCGACGGACCTGCGCTGCAGCTACGCGAACATCGTGGTGCGCCAGGACCTCTGGGACAAGGGCGTCCGGTCCGTCGCGGCGCTCGCCGACCCGAAGCTCGTCGGGCGCAAGGCGGTGATCGCCGCGACCGCGATCGGCTCCGGGACCTACGTGTACGGCAACTACGTGCTCAAGCAGACGAGAGCCGCCGACGGCAAGCCCGTGAACGACCACGTCGAGTGGGTGGGCGGCGGCGGCTCCACCACGATCCTGGGCGGGCTCAAGGCCGGCAAGTTCGACGCGATCATGGCGGTGCCCGTCTGGCAGTGGAAGGCGCAGGACGAGGGCTTCGGCCAGCCGATCTACGACGTGCTGGACGAGAAGGCCTGGAACGCGGTGTTCGGCGGGCCCATCCCCGTGACGGTCGGCTACGTCCTCAAGGAGACGGTCGAGAAGTCGCCCGACCTCGTCCAGGCGTACGTCAACGCGAACTACCGGGCGCAGCAGTGGATCCGGACGGCGAAGGACGAGGAGATCGTCGAGCTGATCCACAAGCCGTACATGAGCACGTTCACGCGGGAGGCCGTCCTGCGCGAGGTCAAGTACTACCGGACGATCTTCGACTGGGACTTCGTCATCGAGGAGAAGGACTACGCGAACGGCATGAAGGTGTGGGTGCCGCTCGCGCTCACGAAGCCGATCCCGTACGCCCAGGCCGTGGACATGACCTTCGTCCGGAAGGCCCAGGCCAAGTACACGTCCTGAGCGCCTGGCAGCCGCGCGTCGTCATCCGGGGCCTCGCGAAGACCTTCCGGGCGGGAGGCCGCGAGG
>MGBU01000077.1 GCA_001790205.1 Candidatus Rokubacteria bacterium GWA2_73_35
CGCGTTCACGTTGAAGGGCTGCCGGATCCGGTTCATCAGCGAGACCGCGTCGGCGTCGGCGAGGCCGTAGCCCACGCGCAGCCCCGCGAGGCTCGCCGCCTTCGAAAAGGTGCGCAGGACGATGACCTTCCGCCCCTGCTTGACGAACGAGAGCGTCTCGGGGAAGTCCGGCCCCATCGCGAACTCGATGTACGCCTCGTCGAAGACGACGATCGTGCGCTCCGGCACGCGCGCCATGAAGTGCTCGACCTCGTCCGCCGTCACGATGGTCGCGGTCGGGTTGTTCGGGTTGGCGAGGAACACCAGCTTCGTGAGCGGCGTGATCGCCCGCGCCATGGCCTCCAGGTCGAGCCGGTAGTCCTTCAGCATCACCATGACCCGGACTCCGCCGGCGGCCTGCACGATCATCGGGTAGACGACGAACGAGGGGTGCGGCACGACCGCCTCGTCGCCGGGACGCAGGAACGCGCGCACGAGCAGCTCGATCAGCTCGTTCGAGCCGTTCCCGAGGATCACCTGCTCCTGCGACACGCCGTGCTTCTTGGCGAGCGCCTGCCGCAGGTAGAAGGCGCTCCCGTCCGGGTAACGATTGAGCACGGCGAGCGCCGTGACGATGGCCTTCTGCACGCGGTCGGAGGGCGGCAGCGGGTTCTCGTTCGAGGCGAGCTTGATCGCGTCGTGGATGCCGAGCTCGCGCTCGAGCTCCTCGATCGGCTTGCCGGGCTCGTAGGGCGCAATGCCCAGGATGTGCTCGTTGGCCAGTGATTCCCACTGCGTAGGCATGGGGTCTCCTTATGCCGCGGGGTAGGACCCGAGAATCTTGAGGAACAGGGTCCGCTCCCCGATCTCAGCCAGTACCGGTGCGACCTCGCCGGTGTCGCGGTGCCCCTCGAGGTCGACGAAGATGACGTATTCCCACGGGCCCTGCCTGGCCGGGCGCGACTCGATCTTGGTCAGGTTGATCTTCGCGCGGGCCAGCGGTTCCAGGATGCGGTAGAGCGAGCCGGGCTCGTTCCGCATCGCGAACAGGATCGAGGTCTTGTCGCGCCCGGTCGGCCCGACCGGGCGCCGACCGATCACGAGGAACCGTGTCGAGTTGTTCGGGTTGTCCTCGATGCGCGCCCGCAGCGCGGGCACCCCGTAGAGCTCGCCGGCGAGCGCGGAAGCGATCGCGGCGACCGTCGCGTCCGCCGCGGCCAGCTCCGCCGCCGCCGCGGTGGACGCTACCTCCTCGGTCGGGACGTCCGCCAGATGCGTCGCGAGCCAGCCGCGGCACTGCGCGAGCGCCTGCGGGTGCGAGAGCACGCGCTCGATCGCGCCGAGGCCGCCCGCCCGCGAGAGGAGCTGCTGGGCGATGTCCAGGCGCAGCTCGCCCGAGATCACCGCGTCCGAGGTGATCAGCCGGTCGAGCGTGACGTTCACGGCGCCCTCGGTGCTGTTCTCGACGGGCACGACGCCGAGCTCGGCGAGCCCCCGCTCGACCTCGTCGAACACCTCGGCGATCGAGCGCGCCGGCCGGTAGGCCGTGGCGCCGCCGAACCGCTCGCGCGCCGCCTGGTGCGTGAACGTCGCCTGGGGGCCGAGGTACGCGACCGTCAGCGGCGCCTCGAGGGCCCGGCATCCGGAGAGGACCTCCCGCCAGACGGCGAGGATCGCCGCCGCGGGCAGGGGTCCGGGATTCGCCGCCACGAGCCGGCGCAGGATCTCCGCCTCACGCTCCGGCACGTGGACAGGCGCGTCCGCACGTCGTTTGAGGTCTCCGATCTTGAGGGCGGCCTCGGCGCGCTGAGTGAGGAGCTGGAGAATCTGATTGTCGAGTTCGTTGATCCTGAGACGCCAATCGTCCCAGTTCATAGAAACTCCTAGCGGCCTGGAACTCGTCGACGTTCGATCATTATAGGCCTGGCCCTCGCCCGAGGGCAAGGTGGAGCCCCGGGCGGGCCCGGGCGCGCCGCCACCGGCGCCGCGACCGCGTCGCGGAGCGCCCGCACCTCGCCCGGCGTGAGGCGGCGCGCGGCGCCGGGCGGCAGCGCGCCCAGGCGGATCGGCCCGAACGCGACCCGCCGCAGGGCGACCACGCGGTGGCCGAGCGCCTGACAGTAGCGCTTGACCTCGTGCTTGCGCCCCTCCGCGAACGTCAGGCGGAGCCGGCTCTCGCGCGCGCCCCCGCCCTGCCACTCGACCGCGAGAGGCCGGGCCACGCCGTCCTCGAGCATCACGCCCCGGCGCCAGCGGGCGAGATCCGCCCGCGTCACGCGCCCCTCCACGCGCGCCTCGTACACCCGCGGCAGCGCGTAGCGAGGGTGCAGGAGGCGGTGCGTCAGCGCCCCGTCGTTCGTGAGCAGCAGCACGCCCTCCACGTCCCAGTCCAGGCGTCCGACCGGGTAGAGCCGCACGTCCTCGGCGGCCAGGTCGGTGACCACCGGGCGCCCGTGCGGATCCACGCGCGTGGTGACGTAGCCGCGGGGCTTGTTGAGGAGCACGTAGCGCTTCGCCTCCGCCCGAGGCAGCGGGCGGCCGTCGACCGTGACCGCGTCGACGTCGGGGTCGGCCAGCGTCGCGGGGCTCGTCACGGGCATGCCGTTCACCGCGACGCGGCCCTCGGCGATGAACCGATCAGCTCCCCGCCGGGACGTCAGGCCCGCCTGCGCCAGGATCTTGTTGAGCCGGAGCCTCGCCATGCTCGCCCACGCCCGCGAGCTCCGGCACGACGAGCTCGCCCTCGACCCGCGGCAGGTCGCCGAGGTCGCGGAGCCCGAACGCGACGAGAAACTCGCGGGTCGTCTCGTAGAGGAACGGCCGCCCCGGGGCGTCCTTGCGCCCGGCGATCCGGACGAGCCGCCGCTCGAGCAGGTTCTCGAGCACGCCCTCGGAGTTCACGCCGCGGATCGCGTCCACCTCGGGGCGCGAGACCGGCTGCCGGTAGGCGACGATCGCGAGGGTCTCGAGCGCGGGGCGCGAGAGCCGCACGCGCGTGCGCGCGCGGGCCAGGCGCACGAGCCACGGCGCCGCGTCCGGCCGCGTGACGAGCCGGAAGCCACCCCCGACCTCGACGATCTGGAGGACACCGCTCGACGCCGCGTAGCGGGCACGCACCTCGTCCACGAGCGCGCGCGCCGCGGCCGCGTCGGGGAGGTCGAGCACCTCACGGATCCGCTCGGTCTCGAGCGGGGTGTCGGAGGCGAACAGGAGGGCCTCGACGATCTCAGCCGGCGTCGGCACGCGTGGCGTCCTCGGTCGGCGCAGCGGTCTGGCGCTCGATGACGATCTCGCCGAACAGCTCGGACTGCTGGGTCCGGATGCGGCCCAGGCGGACCAGCTCCAGCACGGCGAGCAGGGTCACGACGATCTCGGAGCGACGGCGCTCGCCGCCGGTCAGCGAGGAGAACAGGAGCGACCAGGTGTCCCGCAGCAGGGTGAGGATCTCGGTCATCCGCTCGAGGACCGAGGGCGGGTTGGGCTCGATCTCGCGCGGCCGCTGCCGGAGCTGCGCCTCGATCAGCCGCCGGAGCGCCCGCTCGAGCCAGTGCACGCTCAGGTCCTCGAGCGGGATCTCCTCGGCGGGCGGCAGCGCGCTGCCCGGCCGCCCCCAGAGCAGCGCCTGCTCGGCCTCGCGCGCCGCGAGCCAGGCGCCGAGCGCCTTCACGCGCGCGTACTCGCGCAGGCGCTCCTCGAGCTCGAGCTTGAGCGCCTCCGCCTCCTCGTCGAGCTGCTCCTCGGTCTCGTCGGGCGGCAGGAGGAGCTTGGACTTGAGGTAGATCAGCGTCGCCGCCATCACGAGGTAGGCGCCCGCGGTCTCGAGGTCGCGGAACTCCACCGCCTCGAGGTGCGCGAGGTACTGATCCGTGATCGTGCGCACGGGCAGCGCCGCCAGGTCGATCTCGTTCGTGCGGCAGAGGTGCAGCAGGAGGTCGAGCGGCCCCTCGAAGCCCCCCACGCGGAGCGTGAGGTCGCGCGCCGACTCGACCGTCATGGCGTGAGGGCCACCGCGGCGCGCACCTCGTCCATCGTCTGCTTCGCGACGGCCCGCGCGCGCCGCGAGCCCTCGTGCAGGATCTCGACGATGACGTCGGGCTTCTCGGCGAACTTCTGGCGGCGCTCGCGGACGGCGTCGAGCCTCGGCACGAGGTGGCCGAGCAGGACGCCCTTGCAGTCGAGGCAGCCGATCCCCGCCGTCCGGCAGCCGGTCGCGCACTGCGCCCGCTCCGCGGCGGGCGTGAAGATCCTGTGCAGGTCGAACACCGGGCAGACGTCCGGGTTGCCCGGGTCCGACCGGCGCTTGCGCGCGGGGTCGGTCATCATGGGCCTGACCTTGCGCGCGATCGCCTCGGGGGTGTCCGAGAGGTAGATCGCGTTGGCGTAGGATTTGGACATCTTGCGCCCGTCGGTCCCCGGCACCTTCGGGATCTCGGTCAGCTTCGCGTCGGGCTCCGGGAAGACCGGCCGGAACGCGGCGTTGAACCGGCGCGCCACCTCACGGGTCAGCTCGACGTGGGGCACCTGGTCCACGCCGACCGGGACCCACTTCGGCTTGTACATCAGGATGTCCGCGGCCTGCAGCAGCGGGTAGCCGAGCAGCCCGTAGGAGGGCGACGCGATCCCCTGCTGATCGATGCGCTCCTTGTACGTCGGCACGCGCTCGAGCCAGCCCACCGGCGTGATCATCGAGAACAGCAGGTGCAGCTCCGCGTGCTCGGGCACCAGCGACTGGATGAAGAGCGTGGACCGCTCGGGGTCCAGGCCGGCACCGAGCCAGTCGGCGAGCATCTCGACGGTGTCGTGCGGCACCTCCGACGTGTCGTAGTCGTCGGTGAGCGCGTGCCAGTTCGCGACGAAGTAGAAGCAGTCGTAGGTATCTTGTAAGCCCACCCAGTTGTCGAGGGCGCCCAGGTGGTTGCCGAGGTGGACTTTGCCGGTCGGGCGCATGCCCGACAGCACGCGCTCTCTCGCCTTCGCCATCAACGCCTCGCTCTCTCCCAGACCTTCGCCGAACGGACGAACACATAGTACGCGTAGAGGCACGCCAGAAGGAAGCCCGGCCAGCCGTCGAGGAACCCGCCGCGGACGACGTACATGGACAGGAACCGGCCGGCCGGCCGCACGACCAGATCGCCCACGCCCGCGCGCCGCCCGCTCCGCACCCACTCCGCCGCGGCGAGCGTGGAATACCGGTCGGCGCGCTCGAGGAAGTCGGCGACGTCGCGGTAGCTCCGGTGGACGAGCGGGCTCGCGAGGCGGCCCACCCGGCCCTCGACCCGCACGGACTCGTGGACCGTCCGCTCGACGAACCGGCCGCGACCGCGGCGGAAGAGGCGGAGCTGCCAGTCGGGGTAGAGTCCGCCGTGGCGGATCCAGCGCCCCCAGAAGATGTTCCGCCGCGGCACCCGGTACCCGTCCTCCGCCGGCTCCGCGCCGAGCAGCGCCTGGATCTCCGCGCGCAGCTCGGGCGGGACCTCCTCGTCGGCGTCGAGGGAGAGGATCCAGTCGCCGGTCGCCTGCGCGACGGCGAAGTTTTTCTGCTCCGCGAACCCCGCCCAGGGGCGCACGAGCACGCGGTCGGTGAACTCGCGCGCGATCTGCACGGTCTTGTCCTGCGACTCGGCGTCCACGACGACCAGCTCGTCGGCCCACGCGGCGCTCTCGAGGCACGCCCGCAGGCGCTCCGCCTCGTTCAGCGTGATCACGACCACGGACAGGCGCGGCCGGCTCACGCGCGGCCCCCCTGCCCGTCGAGGACCGCGGCGACGGCGCGGTACACGCGCGCGACGTCGAGCGCGGCGAGCGTGCCGTCGGCGCCCCGGAGCGCGCGCGCGCCCTGGCCCCACGGCCCGTTGCGCTCGACCGAGGTGGGCCCGTAGAGCCCCACGCACGCCGCGCCGAGGGCCGCCGCGAGGTGGAGCGGGCCCGTGTCGCCGCCGACGACGACCGAGGCGCGGCGCAGCACCGCGACGAGCTCCGCGAGTCCCGTCGGCGGCGCCGCGAGGGCGCCCCGCGGGGCGGCGCCGGCGATCGCGCGCGCGGCCGGCTGCTCACTCGGCCCCCAGACGACGAGCACCGTCGCCCCCGCCTCCTCGACCAGGCGCGCCGCGAGTCCGCCGAACCGCTCGACCGGCCAGCGCTTGTCGGGCCGGCCCGCCCCGGGGTTCAGCACGACGAGCCGCTGGCGGGCCTTGATTCCCGCGCCCGCGAGGAAGTCGTCCACCCGCGCCTCGGCCGCCGGATCGAGCGGCAGCGGGAACTCGACGGCGGCGGGCCGCACGCCCACCGGCGCCAGGAGCGCGAGACCCTGCTCGACGACGTGGCGCGCCGCCGCCGGCGGCAGCACACGGTGGTTCGTGAACACGGCGTTGAGCGGCTCGCGGCAGCGCGCCGCGACGAAGCCGATCCGCAGCGGCGCCCCGGTCAGCGCCGTGAGGACGCCGCTCTTGACGTTGCCCTGCAGGTCGATCGCGACGTCGAGCCGCGCCGCGCGCAGGTGGCGCGCCAGCTCGCTGACGGCGCCCGCCGCCCGCGCCGCCGCGAGCGGCGAGCGGGCGCGGCGCCAGGCCCGCGTGTCCACGGGCACCACCGCGTCGATCGCCCCGTTGTCGCGCAGGATCGCGGCCTCGCGCTGCTCCACCAGCCAGAGGATCCGCGCCTGCGGGAGCCCCCGGCGCAGCGCGGCGGCGACCGGCAGGGCGTGCACCACGTCGCCGAGCGAGGAGAGCCTGACGAGGGCGACGTTCACCGGAACCGCTCCAGCACCCGGCCGATCAGCTCCCGCGTCGAGTGGTCCTTCGGGTCGCCGACGACGGCGACCGTCCCGCCGTGCGCGCGCACCGTCGCGGCCTCCGGCACGGCCTCGGGGGCGTAGTCCGTCCCCTTGGCGTGGACGTCGGGCTTGAGCGCGGCGACCAGGCGGTCGGCCGTGTCCTCGCCGAAGACGACGACGTGGTCCACCGCGCGCAGCGCGCGGAGGATTTCGACGCGCTCGTCGAGGGGCAAGAGCGGCCGGCCGGGCCCCTTGAGCCGCGCGACCGCCGCGTCGTCGTTGACGCCCACGAACAGGACGTCCCCGAGGCGGCGCGCCGCCTCGAGGTAGCGGACGTGGCCGACGTGGAGGAGGTCGAAGCAGCCGTTGGCGAGCACGATGCGCTTCCGCTCGGCCCGGAGCCGCTCGGCCAGCGCCGCGGCCTCCGCGATGCTCACGAGGCGGGGCTGGAGCCGAGCGCCTGCCGGAGCTCCGCCGCCGTCACGGTCGCGGTGCCGCGCTTCATCACGACGAGCCCGCCCGCGACGTTCGCGACCGACGCGGCCGCGAGCGGCGACGCGCCGGAGGCCAGCGCGAGCGTGAACGCGCCGATCACCGTGTCGCCGGCGCCCGTGACGTCGGCGATCTCGTCGCTGCCGTGGATCGGCACGAACGTCGTCGCCCCGTCGCGCTCGAGCAGCGCCATGCCCTGGCTGCCGCGGGTG
>MGBU01000078.1 GCA_001790205.1 Candidatus Rokubacteria bacterium GWA2_73_35
GAGCCCAACTTCTTCACCGTGAACGGCAAGGCCTTCCCCGCGACCGACACGCTCACCGTGCGCAAGGGGCAGCGCGTGAGGATCCGGTTCATCGGCGCCAACCAGTTCGCCCACCCGATGCACCTGCACGGCTTTCCTTTCAAGATCGTCGCGACGGACGGCTTCCCCGTGCCGAAGGCGGCCCAACTCACGAAGGACACGATCAACGTGGCCCCGGGCGAGCGCTACGACGTCGAGTTCGTCGCCGAGACGCCCGGGACCTGGATCGTCCACTGCCACATCCTCCACCACGTGACCAACGAGGACCGGGAGCCCGGCGGGCTGATCTTCGCGGTGAAGGTCGTGGAGTAAGCGCGCGGGTGTGGTAGAAGGGGGCGCCGCGCGGCGCGGCCCGTCAGGGCGCCGCCGGAGAAAGGAGCCTCCCGTGAGCACACCCCAACCCGCATCGTCCGCCCGCAACGAGGTCAGGCCGGTCGCGCCCAAGCTCATCGAGCTGAGCGAGACGGTCCTATACGGCGACGTCTGGGAGCGCCCGGGGCTCTCGAAGCGCGACCGGAGCCTGATCACCGTCGCCGCGCTCGTCGCCCTCTACCGCGGCGACCAGCTCCCGGGCCACCTCGAGCGCGCGCTCGCCAACGGCGTCACGCGCGAGGAGCTGGGCGAGCTGATCACGCACCTCGCCTTCTACGCGGGCTGGCCCGCGGCCATGAGCGCGGGCCGGATCGCGCGGCGGGTCTTCGACGGGAGCCCGTCGTGAGGGTCGGCTTCGTCGGCCTCGGCACGATGGGCCGCCACATGGCCGCGAACCTGCTCCGGGCCGGCCACACGCTCGTCGTCCACGACGTGCGGCGCGAGGCGGCGGCGCCCCACCTCGCGGCGGGCGCCGCCTGGGCCGACACGCCGCGCGGCGCGGCCGAGGGGGCGGAGGTCGTGTTCACCTCGCTCCCGGGCCCGGCGGAGGTGGAGGCGGTCGCGCTCGGCGCCGAGGGCCTCCTCGCCGGGCTCGCCGCGGGCGCCGCGTACTTCGACCTGACCACCAACGCGCCCTCGCTCGTGCGCCGCCTGCACGCGGTGTTCGCCGCGCGCGGCGTCCACGTGCTCGACGCGCCCGTGAGCGGCGGCCCGCGCGGAGCCGAGAGCCGCAAGCTCGCCCTCTGGGTTGGCGGCGACGAGGCCGTCTTCGCGCGCCACAAGCCGGTGCTCCGCGCGATCGGCGACCAGCCCTACTGGGTCGGGCCGATCGGCGCGGGCTCGGTCGCCAAGCTGGTCCACAACTGCGCCGGGTACGTGATGCAGACGGCGCTCGCCGAGGTCTTCACGCTCGGGGTCAAGGCCGGCGTCGAGCCGCTCGCGCTCTGGAAGGCCGTGCGCCAGGGCGCGCTCGGACGGCAGCGGACCTTCGACCGGCTGGCCGACAACTTCCTGCCGGGCCTGTACGATCCGCCCGCCTTCGCCCTGCGCCTCGCCCACAAGGACGTCACGCTCGCGACCGCGCTCGGGCGCGAGCACCGGGTGCCGATGCGGCTCGCGAACGCGACGCTCGAGGAGCTGACCGAGGCCCTCAACCGCGGCTGGGGCGAGCGCGACTCCCGCGTCGCGATGCTCCTGCAAGAGGAGCGCGCCGGAGTCGAGATCCGCGTGCCCCCGCCGGCGATCCGCGCCGTGCTCGAGGCCGACCGCGCGCCGTGACGCCGGGGGGCTTGGGGGGCGCCCGGAGCCCCCCATGGAGTCAGGCGCGCGGACGCGCTGCGAGGAACTCGCGGACGACGCGCAGGAACTCGTCCAGGCGGTCGTGGTGCAGCCAGTGGCCGGCGCCGTCGAGGCCCACGACCGTGGCGTGGCGGAAGAGCTGCGCGCGGCCGTCCGCGGCGGGGTCCCCGGCCTGGCTCTCCTTGCCCCACAGGAGCAGCGTGGGGCAGGCGATCCGTCCCCAGAGGAAGGCGATGTCGCGGCGGCTCATGTCGTACGGCGGCCAGGCGCGCACGTAGTTGTCGAACTTCCAGCCGTAGGTGCCGTCCTCGTTCTGGTTGACGCCCTGGACCGTGAGGTGGCGAGCCTGCTCGGCGGACAGGTGCGGGTTCTCCTCCTGCATGCGGCGGAACGCGTCCTCGATGGACGGGTAGCGCCGCGGGAGCCGGCCCGCGAGGCCGCGCTGCTCGCGGATCCACTCGTCCATGCGCTCGGCGATCGTCTTCACGGCGCGCTCGGCGAGCACGCGCGGCGCGGGGCCGAGCCCCTCGATGGCGACGAGCGTCGCGACGTGCTCGGGGTAGATGCCGGCGTAGCGGAGCGCGATGTGGCCGCCGAGCGAGTGTCCGATGATCGTCACGGGCGCGAGCCGTTGCTGGTGGACGAGCTGCGCCAGGTCGTAGAGGTGGCCGGCCATCGTGTAGCTGCCGTCGGGGGACCACTGGCTGTCGCCGTGCCCGCGCAGGTCGGGCGCGATGACGTGCCAGCCGTCCCGGAGCGCGGCGGCCGTCCAGTCCCAGTTGCGGCAGTGGTCGCGCCCGCCGTGGAGCAGGAGCAGCGGCGGCGCGCCGGGGTTGCCCCAGTCCACGTAGTGCAGCCGCAGGCGCTGGGAGAAGTAGGTGTGGGACGTCGGCCCCGGCGTGCCCTCGCTCACCACCCGACGCCGCGCCTCAGCTCGCCGGCTCGCCGGCGTTGACCGGGAGACACTGGCCGGAGATGTTGCGCGCGAGGTCGCTGCACAGGAACGCGGCGGTCATGGCGATGTCCTCGGCCGTCACCATGCGCTTGAGCGGCGAGCGGGCGACGAACGCCTCGCGCGCCGAGGCCACGGGGATCTTGCGCACCTCGGCCTGGCCCGCGATGACGCGGTCGATGCGGTCGCCCTCGACCGCGCCGGGCGCGATCGCGTTCACGGTGATGTTGTGGGGCCCGAGCTCGAGCGCCATGCCGTACGTCATGCCGACCTGCCCGGCCTTCGCCGCGCAGTAGCCGATGCGGTAGGCGAGGCCGCGGCGGCCGGCCACCGAGGAGATGTTGACGATCGCGCCGCCGCCCGCCCGGATCATCTCCGGCACCGCGAAGCGGATGCAGAGGTACGAGCTGGTGAGGCACGAGTCGAGCGTGTAGCGCCAGTCCTCCAGCGAGTAGTCCTGCACGGGCCTGGTCGGGCCGCCGTCGCCGGCGTTGTTGACGAGCGTGGTGAGCGAGCCGAACGCCTTCACGGCCGCCTCGACCAGGCGCCGCACGTCGTCCTCGCGCGAGGCGTCGCACGTGACGGCGACGGCGCGCCCGCCGACTCCGGTGACGAGGCGCGCGGTCTCCTCGACCAGCTCGCGCGAGCGCGCGGCGCAGACGACGCTCGCGCCCTCCCGCGCGAAGACCTGGCTGAGCACCCGCCCGATGCCCTTGCTGGCGCCGGTGACGATCGCGACCTTGCCGCGCAGAGCCTGGTTCAGCACGGTTCCGCCTCCTGTCAGCGGGACCGCCTCACAGCCGGAGCCCGACCAGCCGCTCGGTGGGCGGGCGGAACGCCGTGAGGGGCCACGCGAGGGCCTCGTCGATCCGCGCCAGCATCGCCGGCGTCTCCTCCGGCACCCGCCCGTGGACGTCGAGGAAGTTCGAGACGTGGTCCGAGAGAAGCGTCGTGGGCCCCTCGAGCCGCTCGACCAGCAGGCGGGTCTCCCGGAGCGCCTCGTGCGCCGTGAGCAGCGTGAGCGCCCCGTCGCGCCAGCGGTCGTGCCAGGGCGTGCCGGGCTGCGGCACGAAGGTCCGCAGGCGGACGAAGGTGGGCGGCGCCTGGTTGAGGACCCGGGCGCTGCCGAGCGCGTGCTCGCGCCAGCGCTCGGCGCCCGCCAGGCCCACCATGAGGTAGACGGACAGCTCGATCCCCGCGCCCATGACGTGCCGGTACGCCGCGACCGCCTCGTCGGGCGTGACGCCCTTCTTGATCGCGGCGAGCGTCGCGGCGTCGCCCGACTCGAGCCCGGAGTGGATGCGGGTGATGCCGGCCGCGGCGACCTCCCGCCACTCCACCGCGCTCTTCTTCACGAGGAACTTCGCCGAGCCGTACATCGTGATGCGCTCGAGGTCGGGAAACCGCTCGTGGGCCGCGCGGCCGATGGCGCAGAGCTTCGCCGCGGGCAGCACGGCCGTGTTGCCGTCGGCCAGGAAGATCGTCCGCACGCCGCGCGGGCCGTAGACCTCGCGGGCGGCGTCCAGGTCCTCGACGACCGCCTCGAGCGGGCGCACCCGGAAGGTGCGCCCCTTGTACATGCCGCAGAAGGCGCAGCGGTTGTGCGGGCACGCGAGCGTCGCCTGGACGATCAGCGACCCCGCCTCGCTCGGCGGCCGGTAGACCGGGCCTTCGTAGCGCACGCTCGGCCGGAGGTCCATGCCCTGACAGGATAGCTCGGTCCCCGCCTGAATCAATCGCCGGAAGGTGCTATCGTCTGCGACGATGCCGGACCTGCTCGTGGTGACGGACGCCTGGCGCGCGGCCTGCCCGGGGGCGGCCGCGGGTGTGCTGGCGATGCGCGACGTGGTGAACCCCGCCGAGCACCCGGCGCTCGAGCGCCGGATCGCCGCGGGCGAGGCGGCGCTCCGCGCCCGCTTCCAGGGCGCCGACCGCGCCGCGCTCCGCGCCCTCCCGACGCTCCAGGCGTACGCGGCCTACTACAAGCGCTGGGGCAAGACCTACCACGTCCAGCTCCAGCTCGAGTCCGTGGCGCTCAAGGGCAAGCCGGTCACCCGCGCGTCGGCGCTCGTCAGCGCCATGGTGACGAGCGAGCTCGAGCACCTGCTCCTGACGGCCGGCCACGACCTGGACGCGATCGAGCCGCCGGTCACGCTCACGGTGGCCGCCGGGACGGAGCGCTACCATCTCCTTGGCGGGAAGGAGCAGACCCTCCAGGCTGGCGACATGACGATGGCCGACGGCCGCGGGACCATCTCGAGCGTGCTCTACGGCCCTGACGAGCGGACGCGGCTCCGCCCCGAGACGCGCCGGGTCCTGTTCGCCGTCTACGCGCCGCCGGGCATCGGGGGGCGGGCCGTCGCCGCGCATCTCGAGGGCCTCGGCGCGGCGGTCCGGCTCGTCAGCCCGGACGCCGCGATCGAAGCGCTGGAAGTCCACGGAGCCCCGGAGCCCTGACACCGAAGGAGCGTGAGCCCATGAGCTGGCCCCAGGACTACGACACGTACGACGGCCTCGGCCTGGCGGCGCTGGTGCGCCGGCGGGAGCTGAAGGCGGAAGAGCTGCTCGAGACGGCGATCGCCCGGGTCGAGGCGCGCAACCCCGGGGTGAACGCGGTGGTGACGCGCCTGTACGACCGGGCGCGCGCCGCGATCGCAGCCGGCCTGCCCGAGGGGCCGTTCACCGGCGTGCCCTATCTCCTGAAGGACCTCGGCGTCCTCTACGCGGGCGCCGTGACGACCTGGGGCAGCCGGCTCTTCGCCAACTACGTCGCCGATCACGACAGCGAGATCACGGTGCGGTTGAAGCGCGCCGGTCTCGTGATTTTCGGCAAGACCAACACCCCGGAGCTCGGGCTCTCCGCGTCCACCGAGCCGCGCCTCTTCGGGCCGACGCGCAACCCGTGGAACCCCGGCCGGAGCGCGGGCGGCTCGAGCGGCGGCGCCGCGGCCGCCGTCGCGAGCGGCATGCTGCCGATGGCCCACGCGACCGACGGCGGCGGCTCGATCCGCATCCCCGCCTCGTGCTGCGGGCTCTTCGGGCTCAAGCCCACGCGCGCGCGCAATCCCATGGGGCCGGACCAGGGCGAGGGCTGGAGCGGCGCGTCGGTCGGCCACGCGGTCACGCGGAGCGTGCGCGACAGCGCGGCCCTGCTCGACGCCACCTCGGGCCCCGACGTCGGGGACCCCTACTGGGCGCCGCCGCCCACGGGCCCCTTCCTGGCCGAGGTCGGGCGCGATCCCGGACGCCTGCGCATCGCGCTGACGACGACGCCGTGGAACGGCCAGGCCGTCGATCCCGAGTGCTCCGCGGCGGCGGGCGCGGCCGCGAAGCTCTGCGCCGAGCTGGGCCACGTGGTGGAGGAGGCGCGGCCCGAGGTGGACGCCGAGGCGCTCGGGCAGGCGACCCGCACGATCGTCGGCGGCAACGTGCGCGCCCAGCTCGAGGCGCGCGCGGCGGCGCTCGGGCGCGAGGTCACGCCCGAGGACGTGGAGAAGGCGACGTGGACGCGCGCCGCCGAGGGCCGCACGGCGAGCGCGGCGGACTACGCGCGGTCGGTCCTCGTGGTGCACCGGACCGGCCGCGCCGTGGCCCGGTTCTTCACGCGGTACGACATCCTCCTGACGCCGACCATGTGCCGGCCGCCGTACCCGCTCGGGGTGCTCGACATGATGGCCGACGACCAGACGGCGAACCTGGCGGCGCTGCTCGCCAGCGTCGGGTTCACCTCGCTCTTCAACACCGCCGGCAACCCGGCGATGTCGGTGCCGCTCGCCTGGTCGGCCGACAGGCTGCCGCTCGGCGTCCAGTTCGCCGCGGCCTTCGGCGCCGAGGCGACGCTGTTCCGCCTGGCAGGGCAGCTCGAGGCGGCGCGCCCCTGGGCCGGACGCCGCCCACCCGCGACGCCGTCAGGCTAGAGACCGCGCGAGGTCGCGGGCGAGGGGTCGGCTACGGCACGCGGATCGCGTGGTAGTAGCCGATGGGGTTGCTCTCGGTGCCGCCGGCGAGCGTCGCCGGCAGTGCTGTCAGCGGGGCCGGGCCGTCCTGGGGCTCGGTGAGCCGCAGGAACTTCAAGGCGAAGGCGTCGTAGAGGTAGCGGGGCTCGAGGAGCGCGAGGGCCCAGCCGTCGGTGCGCTCGAACAGGCGCGGCGCCGGGTCGCCGTCGAGGGCGGCGAGGTAGAACGGCGCGCCCCCGAGCGCCGTCACCATGAGCGCCGAGCTGGTCGCGCCCGTGATCAGGTACCCCGACTCGCCCAGGAGCCGCGGGGCGAACAGGACGCGCGCCGTGCGGGCGCCCGGCTCCCAGAGCAGGGCTCGCTCGGCGTCGCCGAACCCGCCCTGGCCGCTCAGGAAGACCACCCGCTCCTGGGGCCCGCCGGGGCGCAGGGCGAGGTCGAGCGAGTCCCCTGGCACGACTTGCCCGAAGCTGCTGGTCTGCCGGAGCGCCCCGCATGAGGTGCGCCCGGCGTTCTGGACGCAGCCGTAGACGAAGTTGTCGGATCTCTGGACGAGCGCAAGGCCCACGGCGAAGCCGCCGAGGTCTTGGAGTTCCGGGGTCAGCCATTGGTCGGGGGCGAAGCTCCTGGTACCGAGCGCGGTGTCCACGGGGACGACGATGTCGAGGGGATCCTGCTCGCCCGCCAGCCTCGGCTGGGTCTCCCCCCACGGCCCGTCCTCCCTGGCCCCCCCTTCGCAGGCCTTCTTGTCTTCAACGCTGCGGGCATACACCCGCGGGAACCCGCGCGCGGTGTCCGCGAGCGCCAGGGTGAGCTGGGCGCCCTCGCCCGCGGTGGAGCCGAGCACGGTCCCATCCGTGAGGTCGAGGAGGAGCCACAACGGGAGGCTGTAGGGGAACCGCGCGGCGACGGTGAACTCGCCGTCCGGCTCCTTGACCCCATCCTGGTTCAGCTTGAAGTAGGGCACGGTCACCACCGGGCCCTCGGGCTGGGTCAGGTGGAGGCTGACGAGGGCGCGGAGGGCGCCGGCGGCCGCCGCCCCGACCCAGCGCAGGGCCCAGACGTAGGGCCGGTCGGTCGTGCCGAAGCCCACGTTGTGGGCGACGTCGAGCAGGAGCGGGAAGCTGCCGCTGAAGGTGATCGGCTGGGTGTGGGCGGGCTCCAGGGTGACGGTGCCGAGGTCGGTCCGCTCGTAGACGCACCTGCGGTACTCGTCCGGGGGAATGACCTTCTCGACCCACACCGAGGTCACTTCGAACCGGGCGAAGCGCTGGGCGTAGTCGAGCGAGTCGGAGAAGGCGACGGTCGGGCCCACCTTGCGGCCGAAGGGGAAGCGCGCCTCCTGCAGGGGGCGCAGCACCACCTCGCGCCCGGCGGGGGTCTCGGTGAGCAGGGGCTCGATGCTGCCCGGCTGGCGGGGGATGGCGAAGGTGCGGAAGACGGCCTGCTCCGGGGTGAAGGGGGTCCAGGCCAGGACGATGTCCTGGCCCTCGCCCCAGGTCACGCGCTCGTACTGGGCGGTGGTGAACCCCCGGAGGGGATAGACGCCCTTCGGCGTCCGCAGCATCCACCGGCCCGGCCCCTTCTCCTCCGTGTCCGGCTCGGCGAAGAGCTCTTCGACGCGCACGCCGCCCAGCACCTTGCCGATGACGGCGCCGGGGAAGCTCCGGCTCGGGTCGGGCTTCTCCTCCCCGAGCTTGCCTTGGTAGACCGCCACGACGCGCTCGGCGTCCGCGGTCATGCGGAAGGGCGCGGAGACGACCGGCTGCCCCGGGGCCGCGGTCACGGTGAGATCCGCCGTCGGGCTCGCGGGAGGCAGGGGCGTCCGCACGCCGGCCGGATCGTCGGCGTAGAGC
>MGBU01000079.1 GCA_001790205.1 Candidatus Rokubacteria bacterium GWA2_73_35
GGCGCAGGTACACGCTCTTGCCGGACATGTTCGGGCCGGTGAGGATCACGATCCGCGCCTCGCCGTCGAGCGCCACGTCGTTGGGCGTGACCGGCGTCCCCGCGCGCGCCTCGAGCACGGGGTGGCGGCCCTCGACGATCTGGAGCGCGTCGCTCCGGTCCACGACCGGGCGCACGTGGCCCCGGACGTGGGCCACCTCGGCGAGCGCCCCGAGCGTGTCCAGGCGCGCCAGCGCGCGGGCGGTGACCAGGAGCTCCGGGGCGCGAGCGGCGACGCGCCGGCGCACGTCCTCGAACAGCTCCAGCTCGAGCCGCTGCCGCCGCTCGTCGGCGCCGAGCGCCCTGGCCTCGTACTCCCGGAGCTCCTCGGTCACGTAGCGCTCGGCGCCGGTCAGCGTCTGGCGCCGGACGTACTCCGCGGGCACGCGGGCGGTGTGGGCGTGGGTGATCTCGATCCCGTAGCCGAAGACCCGGTTGAAGCGCACGCGCAGGCTCGGGATCCCCGTGCGGGCGCGCTCGCGTCCCTCGAGGCCCGCGATCCACTCGCGCGCCTGCCGCGCGTCGCCCGTGATCGCGTCGAGCCCCGCGTCCCAGCCCTCCCGGATGAGCCCGCCCTCGTGGAGCGCGAGCGGCGGCTCGTCGGCGAGCGCGGCCCGGAGCAGGGCCGCGAGGTCCTCGAGGTCGGCCAGCTCGGCGCGGGCCCGCGCGAGCAGCGGTACCTCGAGCCCGGCGCACGCGGCCCGGGCGTCGCCGAGCGGCGCCAGGCACGCGCGCAGGCCGACCAGGTCGCGGGCGTGGGCCACCCCGAGCGTCGCCCGGCTCGTGAGCCGCTCCAGGTCCCCGACCCCGCGCAGGAGTGTCCGGAGCCGCGCGCGCGCGGCCGGGGCCGCGACCAGCGCCTCGACCGCGTCCTGCCGCTCGCCGATCGCGGCCGGCTCCGTGAGGGGCCTGAGGAGCCACTGGCGCAGGCACCGCGCCCCCATCGGCGTGACGGTCTCGTCGAGCACGCCGAGGAGCGAGTTGCGGACCGAGCCGTCGCTCGCCTCCGAGAGCTCGAGGGTGGCGACGGCGGTCTCGTCGAGGACCATCGCGTCCGCCGAGCGGAGCCGCGCGAGCCGCGTGAGGTGGCCGAGCGCCTGGCCCTGGGTCGCGCGCAGGTAGCCGAGGGCGCCGGCCGCCGCCTCGAGGCCGACGGTCATGTCCGTGACCCCGAAGGCGTCGAGCGACTCCACCCGGAAGTGCGCGGCCAGGTCGGCCGCCGCGCGGCGCCCGCCGAAGGCGGCGGGATCGCAGAACGTGAGCGCGGCGCCCGCTGCCCCGAGCCGCTCGAGGAGCGCCCGGTCCGCGCGGAGCGGCTCCGGCAGTAGGATCTCCGCGGGCCGGCGCAGGAGCGCCGCCGCGAGCACCCCGGCGTCCGCGCCGCCGTCCTCGCCCGCCCAGAACTCCCCGGTCGAGACGTCGACGAGGGCGACCCCGAGCGCGGAGCGCCCCGGGGCGAGGGCGAGCAGGAAGTTGGTCGCGGCGCCGGCAAGGTAGGCCGTGTCGGTGATCGTGCCCGGCGTGATCACCCGCACGACGTCACGCCGCAGGAGCTTGCGCCCCTTCGCCGGCGCCTCGAGCTGCTCGCACATCGCGACCTTGCGCCCCGCGCGGATGAGCTTGGCCACGTACCCGTCGGCCGCGTGGTGGGGGATGCCGGCCATGGGCGCGCCCTGGCGCGAGGTCAGGGTGATCTGCAGCAGGCGCGCCGCGGCCTCGGCATCCTCGAAGAACGTCTCGTAGAAGTCGCCGAGGCGGAACAGCAGGAGGTGGTCCGGGTAGCGGCGCCGGAGCTCCCGGTACTGCCGCATCATCGGCGTCAGGGGGGCCGCGTCAGGAGCCACCGCACCGTCCCCGGAGCCGCTCCCAGGTCGTCTCGAGGGCCTCGGGCAGGACGCGCACGTCGCCGACCACCGACATGAAGTTGGTGTCGCCGCTCCAGCGGGGCACGACGTGCAGGTGCAGGTGGTCGGTGATCCCGGCGCCCGCCACCCGCCCCTGGTTGAGCCCGACGTTGAAGCCGTCGGGCCGGTACTCCGCGCCGAGGAGCTCCATCGCGAGTGTGGCCAGCCCCATCACTTCCGCGATCTCCTCCGGCGTCGCCTCCGCGAGAGTCCCCACGTGGCGGTTCACCACCGCCATCAGGTGCCCGGAGGCGTAGGGGTAGGCGTTCAGCATCAGGAAGGCGCGCCCGCGCCGGGCCAGGATCAGGGCCTTGCGGTCGTCGGACGCCGCCAGGGCCTCGCAGAGGACACAACCGACCGGTGGTGCCCCGGAGGCGAAGACGTAACTCATGCGCCAGGGCGCCCAGAGGCGCTTCACGCCGTCAGGAGCCGACTCACGTGTTGACGAGCTCTCTCAGCCGCTTGCCTACCTTGAAGAAGGGCACCCGCTTCTGCGGGACGTCGACGGCCGAGCCCGTCTTGGGGTTGCGCCCCTTGCGCGAGTTCCGGTGGCGAATCCGGAAGCTCCCGAAGCCCCGCAGCTCGACCTTGTCACCCTTGGCCAGCGCCTCGGTGATGTTGTCGAAGATGGTGTTGACGATCGTCTCGGTCTCTTTCTTCGTGAGGTTCGAGATCTTCGAGACTTCGTCGATCAGGTCGGCTTTGGTCATCGTCTACTCCCGTTCTTGTTCGCCCAAATCCCGCACCAGGCTTCCTCGGCAAACTAGCACGCCATCGCAAAGAATGTCAACTGTTGTAGGCAGTTAGAAGTCATGCAGCGCCCGGCCCTCCTTGGCGTCGCCCGAGGCGAGGAAAGTCGAGCCGTCTCGATGGCTTGAGGCCGAATGCATCGACCTTTCGCTGCCGCCATCGAGTCATCTATTCGCGTTCCAGAACGGCGGGTTGACTCGTTATTGATCGGAGACAGCTCGAACAGTCGAAGGCCAATCGTGAAGACCGGGTTCTCCGTGAGGATCGACGGCGGATGACCCATGGAAATGAGGCACCTTCTCGGTTCCCTGCCCTGGCCTGGTGTGGTACCCGCTCTGTAATTCGCTCGGGGAGCCCGGGCCAAGGGGGAGCGCCACCATGAGACGCCGCCTGCGGAGCTCACGTCTGGCGAGCTTGCTCGTTGCGCTCCTCGGCACCCTGCCCGTTGCCGCCCAGGCCGACATCACGTGGTGCGGGAGCTCGGTGCAATCCCCCGAGTTCATCGGCGTGGGGCTCGACGGTCCCGGCTGTCTCACGGTCAACGGGGGCAGTATCATCACACTATCGCCCATCGGCAGCCCGCCCGACCACACCGCCGGCATCAACATCGGCGGCAACCAGTACGCCCCCTCCGAGGGGCAGGGCGCCGTCACCATCGACGGCGCGAGCTCCAGGATCGACATCACCGGGCGAGAAGCCTACGCCAATGTCGGGCGCTGGGGGACGCAGAGCACGGGCGCCCTCACGATCACCAATGGCGGCGTGCTCAAGACCACGATACTGACGGTGGGCCGTGGCACGATCAGTCCCCTCCCTCGTCAGTTTTTTGCAGCGTTGAGTGGCGCTGGGGCGGGCGGGGTGTGGGAAAAGACCGGAAACTATTCCTACGCCATCACGACATTGAGCTCACTCGGTGAGTCCGAACCATCATCCCATCGGACGAGCGTCTGGGTCGATGACGCCACGAAGACCGTGACGCTGACGTGGTCCGTGCCGTCTGCGCCGGTCACAGGGTACAGGATCTATCGTTCCACGAATCCAGGCTCGTACGGCGAGGCGGCGTTCGTGGCGGAGATCTCTTCGGGCACGACGACCACGTACGTGGACGTTGGTTCTCCAACTACGACGGGGGCTCCACCGGGGCCGGACTTCGAGAACGGGGCCACGGGCATGCTGACCGTGAGCGGCAGTGGCTCGGCGATCCAGCTCGCCGGCGTCGATACAGGGGGCAACCCCGGGGGGGCCACCATCGGCTACGCTGGCGGCATAGGCCACGTAACCCTCAGTGGCAATGCGGTGATGACCATCGACGGCAGGCGAGACCCCGCTGAGACGGCCCCGCCCGCCACGTTCAGCCCGTACCTGATCGTCGGCAGAGACAGGGTCAGCCAGGTCAAGGCCGGGCAGGACATCAGCAGCCTCAGGATCGACACCGGCGCGAAGCTGACCCTCACCGGGAACGACCTGGGCGGGATCCTGATGTTGGGGCTGGGGCCTCGGGCCGACGGAACGCTCACCGTCACCGGAGAGGGGAGCGAGCTCCGTATCGACGCGGGCGGCCTGAACTGCTGCATGACCATCGGCCGGGAGGGCAGCGGCGCCCTCACGGTCGACGCCGGCGCGAGGCTGATCTTCACGGACATCAAGACCGGGGGCGTCTCCCTGGGTCACCAGGCAACGGGGGAGGGAACGCTCAGCATCAGGGGCGGCGCGACCGTCGAGATCAACGGGAGCACGGCGTGGCCGGGCATGACCGTCGGCCGGCTGGGCCACGGCCGCCTCGGGATCACCGGCGGCGGTCAGCTCGTCGGCACCGGCACGTCGCCAGCGGGCGGCGCTTTTCTCGTGTTCGGCGGCAACTCCGCCTCGGTCACTGGCGGGGCATTCGAGGCGCTCATTTCGGGGCAGGGCTCGACGCTGAGCCTCAGGGGCACCGATGCGTCGCTCGTCCTCGGCCGCATGCCCGGGGCCTCGGGCACCGTGACCGTCGACGACGGCGCCGCGGTCGAGGCCGACCTGTTCACGGTGGGTCGCAGCGCCGACAGCAGCGCGTCCATGACCGTGTCGGGCGGCGACACCACCATCAGCCTCACCGGCGATCCGGAGGGCACTCTCGGCGCGGGCTTCACTGTCGGAGCGGCCGGGACGGGCACCTTGACCGTCGACCAGGGCGCGGTGATCACGATCGACGGCACGGCCACCCCCCAGCCGACGGGCGTCAGCGTCGGCGGCTCGGTCGGCGGCACGGGCGTCGTGACCATCTCCGGTGGTGCCCAGGTACTCACCGACGCCAGTGGCAGAGCGTGCATCGGCTGCACGCCCGGCAGCACGGGGACCGTCACGGTCACCGGCGCGGATTCGCTGATCGACGCCGGCGCCTTCCTCGGAGTCGGCTGCGACCGGGACGGGAGTGACGGCGGCACGGGCACGCTGGCGCTCTCGGAGGGCGGAACCGCTCGGGCGGTGCAGATCAAGTTCTGCGGCGGTGGCACCGGCACGATCATTGGCGATGGAGGAACGCTGATCGGCGACGTCCTCGCGGCTCAAGGCGCCGTGGTCAGCCCCGGCTCCTCTCCGGGGACGCTGAGCATCATCGGAAGCTTCACCAGCACGGGCGCCAGGATCGTCCTCGAGGTGGATGCCAACGGCAACCACGACGTCCTGGGCGTGGAGGGCACGGCCTTCTTCGATCCCGGCACCCAGATCGAGGTGCGCGTGCATCCCGCCTTCCGTCCGGTCGGCGGCGCCTGGCTCCAGCTCATCACGGTGCAGCGGACGCCGCAGGATCCCGTGCAGCCCCTGCTCACGCTGAAGGTGTCCGAGTGGGGGGGCGGGACGGTCCAGACCGAGGGGGATCTCACGACCCTGAGCCAGCCCATCGTCGTGGTTCCCGACATCGATATCCCGCCGACGTACCGGGCGGTGCAGATCGACATCAAGCCCGGCGTGTTCCCCAACGTCATCACCCGGGCGTCCGCGGGCACCATCCCCGTGGCGATCATCTCGACGCCCGCCTTCGACGCTCTGACGGTGGACCCGGCGACCATCACGCTCGACGGAGCCGCCGTCAAGCTCGTGGGCAAGGGCGAGCGCCCGCTCTGCAGCACCCAGGACGTGAACGGCGATGGGCGCCCGGACCTGCTGTGCCACGTCCTGACCTCACAGCTCCCGGCCGAGGGCGACGGCGTCGCCATCCTCGACGCGCTGGCCTACCCGCTGGGCTCTCCCCCGGGCATTCCCGTTCGCGGTGCGGACTTCATCCGGATCGTGCCGAAGGAGGACGGGGCCGGCGAGCGCCACCACTGGCGTTGGCATCGCCGTGGCGCCCGCGGCGTGTTCGCCTGGCCGCCTCCTCGACTTCAGTCCATGAGGTAGAGCGGCGTCTTGAACACGGGCAAACGAGGCTTGAGGGCCTCGAGGCCCGACAGCCCGAGCTGGTTGCGCAGGAGATCGGTGATCGAGAAGCGCCGCTGAGGGCCGATCGTCCGCGGCGGCTTCGGCAGCCCGGCGAGCCCGGCGGCGGCGTCGATCGCGTCCTCGAGCCCGCCGAGCGCGTCCACCATCTGGAGCGCCTTGGCCTGGGCGCCCGAGAACACCCGGCCGTCGGCGAACCGGACCACGGCGCTCCGGTCGAGCTTGCGCCCGGCGGCGACCGCGTCGATGAACTGGGCGTGCACGTCGTCGAGGAGACCCTGGAGCACGCGGCGCTCCTCGGGCGTCATGGCGCGCGAGAAGCTGCCGACGTCCTTGAACTGACCCGCCTTGACCACGACGTACTCGACGCCCACCTTCTTCATGAGCGCCTCGACGTTGGCGAGCTGCATGATGACGCCGATCGAGCCCGTGAGGCTCCCCGGGCTGGCGTAGATGCGGTCGGCGGCGACGGCGGCGTAGTACCCCCCCGAGGCGGCGACCGCCCCCAGGGAGGCGACCACCGGCTTGCCCGCCGCACGCAGCCGCTTGAGCGCGTCGTGCAGCTCCTGACTCGGACCCACGACCCCGCCCGGGCTGTTGATGCGGATCACGACGGCGCGGACCCCCGGGTTCTCGCGGTACGCCCGGAGCTCCCGCAGGAGGTCGCCGACATCGAGGATGATCCCCTCCAGCTCGACGATGGCCACGCGGCCCCCGAAGAGCCTCGCCCCCGCCCCGCCGCCCGGGGCGCCGAGCAGCGTGCCGAGGCTCAGCACGAACAGGCCGAGAACGCCCGCGTAGAGGGCGAGGGCCACCAGGACGACGGTCGTGCGCCGGGGCCCGCTAGTCCTCGTCGCCGTAGTCATACTCGTCGCGCTGCTTGCCCTTCTTGCCGCGACGGCCCTGCCCGCCTCCCTCTCCCTCCGGGGTCTCGATCGCGTGCGCGAGCTCCTTCAGGCTGAGCCCGATGCGGCGCTCGTTCGGGTCCACGCGGATGACGAGCAGGGTCAGCTCGTCCCCGACGCTCACGATCTCGTCCGGGCGGTTGATCGGCCGGCTCGACATCTGCGAGATGTGCAGCAGGCCGTCGACGCCGGGCTCGAGCTCGACGAAGGCCCCGAAGTCGGTCAGCCGGACGATCTTGCCGGTGACGCGCGAGCCCATCGGGTAGCGCTGGGCCACGGTCGTCCACGGATCGGGCTGGATCTGCTTGAGCCCGAGCGAGATCCGCTTGTTCTCCTTGTCCACGTTCAGGATCTGCGTCTCGAGCTCCTGGCCCTTCTTCAGGACTTCCGACGGGTGGCCCACGTTGCGGGTCCACGACATGTCGGAGATGTGCAGGAGGCCGTCCACCCCCGGCTCCAGCTCGACGAACGCGCCGAAGTCGGTCAGGTTGCGCACCTTGCCGAGGATGCGGGTGCCCGGCCGGTAGCGCTCCTCGATCGTCTCCCACGGGTCGGGCTCGACCTGCTTCATGCCGAGCGAGATCCGCTTGGCCGCACGGTTGACGTCGAGCACGATCACCTCGACCTCGTCGCCGACGTTGACCAGCTTCGAGGGGTGCCGGACCCGGCGCGT
>MGBU01000080.1 GCA_001790205.1 Candidatus Rokubacteria bacterium GWA2_73_35
CGCGCGAGCAGCGCCGCCAGGATCAGGTACGGCGCCTTGCGCTTGTTGCCGAAGCCGCCGCCGATGTCGAGCGCGAGCAGCCGCAGCCGGTTCTGTGGGACGCCGAGCGCGGCCGCCACCACGCCGCTCGTCAGGCCGGGGCGCTGGTCGTTGCTCCAGATCGTGACGAGCCCGGTCCCGGGCTCGACCTGGGCGATCACGCCGAACGTCTCGAGCGCGGTCGAGACGTAGCGGTGGATCGTGAAGCGCTCGCGCACCACGTGGCGCGCGGCCGCGAAGGCGCCGTCCACGTCGCCGTAGACGAACGTGTCGTGCCAGAGCACGTTGCTCCCCAGCTCCTCGAAGAGGACGGGCGCGTCGGGCGCGAGCGCGCGCTCGGGGTCCACCGCCGCGGGCAGCCGCTCGTACTCCGCGCGGATCAGCTCGACCGCGTCCTCGGCCGTCGCGCGGTCCCGCGCGGCGACCGCCGCGAGGGGCTCGCCCACGTACCGCACGCGGCCGACGGCCAGCGGGTAGGTGCGCGGCGGGTTCGGGATCGGGATCAAGGGGCGGAGCGGCGGCATTGCCCGCGCGACGTCCTCGCCGGTGAGCACGGCGGCGACGCCCGGCAGGGCGGCCGCGGCGCTCGCGTCGAGCCGCGCGATCCGCGCGTGCGCGTGAAGGCTCCGCAGCATCGCCACGTGGAGCATGCCCGGGAGCCGGAGGTCGTCGATGTAGGTCGCGCGGCCCCGGAGGAAGCGCGGGTCCTCGAGCCGCTTGAGCGGCCGGCCGACCCACCCGGCGGGCGGCGCGTGACCGCTCACGCGTGCGCCGCCCGCGCGTGCGCGGCCGCCCAGCGCACGGCGCGCACGATGTTCTCGTAGCCGGTGCACATGCAGAGGTTGCCCGCGAGCGCCTGGCGGATCTCGGCCTCGCTCGGGTCGGGCACGCGCGCGAGCAGGTCCACGGCCGTGAGGACCATGCCGGGCGTGCAGAACCCGCACTGGAGCCCGTGGCACTCCCAGAATCCCTGCTGGACCGGGTGGAGGTCCTCGCCCGTGGCGAGGCCCTCGATCGTCGTGACGCGGGCGCCGTCGGCCTGGACCGCGAGCAGGAGGCAACTGCGCACGGGCTCGCCCTCGAGCAGCACGGTGCACGCGCCGCAGGCGCCGTGCTCGCACCCCGCGTGGGTCCCGGTGAGCCCCCACTCCCCGCGCAGGCAGTCGAGCAGGCTCAGGCGCGCGTCCACCGTCGCGGTGCGCGGCGCGCCGTTGACGACCAGGGTGATCGTGTGGCGGGTCATTTGTAGCGGGGCCCGCGAGGCCGGTTCCAACCGTGGGTGGCCTGAGACAGGTGCGCGTCGGTCGGCGCCGCGACGCGGAAGAGCGCGCGGCCGGTGGCGCCGAGGATCGCGCGCTCCGCCGGCGCGCCGAGACCTGCGCCGCGGACCGAGCCGACGGGGTCGGGGTCGCCGACGTCGAAGGGGTAGTCGCTGCCGAGCAGGAGCCGGTCGGCGCCCGCCACCTCGGCGAGGTAGCGGAGCGGCGGCGCCCAGTGGGTGATCGTGTCGTAGTAGAACCAACCGAGCGCGTCGCGCGGCGCGCGCCCCGGCCCCTTCTGGAGCCGGTGGCCGCGCTCGAGCCGGCCCGCCTGGTACGGGAAGAAGCCCCCGCCGTGGACGAGGATCACGGCGAGATCGGGGAAGCGGTCGGCCACGCCGTCGAGGACGAGCGAGGCCGCCGCGAGCGTCGTGTCGAACGGGTAGCCGAGGAGCTGCAGGAGGCCGTGAGCGCCGAGGCGGTCCTCGCCCGCGACGTGCCACGGGTGCAGGATCACCGGCGTGCGCGCGGCGACGGCGGCCGCCCAGAACGGATCGAGGCCGGCGGCGCCGAGCGGCGCGCCGAGGACGTTGGTCCCGATCTGCACGCCCGCGAGCCCGAGCGCGCCGACGGCGTGCTCCAGCTCCGCGGCCGCGGCCGCCGGGTCCTGGAGCGGGACCGTCGCCACCCCCGCGAAGGCGCCCGAGCCGTCCTCGGCGAGCGCCTCCGCGAGGGCCGTGTTGAGGAGCCGGCTCCACCGCCGGCCCGTCTCAGGGGCGAGCGCGTAGCCGACGACGTCCATCCAGGGCGCGAGGAGCTGCTGCCCGACGCCGCCCGCCGCCATCCCGCGGCGGCGCTCCCGCAGCTCGACGAGCTTCGGGAGCATCGGGCGCGTCCACCCCGAGCCGGGAAAGGCAAGGCGGGCGCGCCCGTCGGAGAGCGTCTCGACCCCGACGCCGAACGCGTCGGGGCGCCTGCGCGCCTCCTCGATCGCCCGGGGAGGCACGAAGTGCGCGTGGACGTCCAGGACCGACCCGGGGTCGGCGGCTATTTCATCCACCCCTTCTCGCGGTACGCGCGCTCCGCGCCCGGGTGGAGCGGCAGGCCGACCCGGGCCGGCTGCCAGGCGGTCTTCGGGTCGAACTGGGCCAGGCCCGCGTGGCCGCGGACGAGCGCGTCCTTGCTCTCGATGATCGTCCGGGTGACCGTGTACGCGATCGGCTCGGGCAGGTCCTTGTTCGTGATCAGCACCGTCGGGAAGCCGACCGTCGGCACCGGCCGGGTCTGGGTCTTGAACGTGTCCGCCGGCATCGTCTCGGGCGTGTAGCCGAGGCCGCCGAGCCCCTTGATGCGCTCGGCCTCGAGCGGCAGGAACTTCGCGTCCGAGAACGTGGTGATCTCGGTGATCGAGGGGTGCTTGGGCGTGATGACCGCGATCAGCAGGTCGGCCAGCCCGTCCTTCATCGCGTCCACGATCACCTTGTAGCCCACGTGCGTGGTCGCGCCGCCCAGGCTCTTGAGGTCGGCGTAGGTGAGCCCGTACTCGCGCAGGAGCTGGCGGGCGCCGAACTCGCCGAGCGAGCCCACCGGGAGCGTGTAGAGCCTGACCGGCACCCGGCGGGCCTTGATGTCCTTGAGCGAGCCGATGTCGAGCTTCTTCGTGGCGAGCGCGACGAGGTAGTAGGTGTCGAGGCCGCCGACCAGCCCTCGCAGGTTTTCGAGCTTGGCGTCGTAGGCCTCCGTGCCCTCGCGCGCCCAGCGGTTCGTGACCGTGAACGAGAGCCCGAGCGGCGTCTCGTTCTTGGCGACGAGCTTGGCGTTGCCGACGCCGCCGGAGAAGGGCTTGACGTCCACGTTCGAGCCGGCGGGCAGCGCCTGCCGCAGCAGGCCGGCCATCGTCGCGCCGTAGACGTACCAGGCCGTGCCCTGGCCGAGCGTGGAGAACGCCAGGTTCACGGGTTGCTGCGCCGAGGCGACCGGCGCGCCGGCGCCGAGGATCGACAGGAGGGCCCCCAGGCCCGTCCAGATCCGCAGATGTCTCATCGTCACGCCTCCTTGCTCTCGCGCCTCAGACGAGCGCGAGCTTCGCACCGTGCGTTTGCCCCTCGTCGAGCGGGCCGAGGTCGCGCCCGGTCGTGCGGAGCGTCGCCGCGTAGGGCGACGGCCCGCGCTGCCGGAGCCATCCGTTGAGCGACGCCGCCCCGGCGCCCTTCGGGGCGACGAGCTCCACGGCGTGCGGGCCGATCTCGAAGCGCACCCCGGCGGCGTCCAGCTCGAGCCGCTCGACCTCCCGCCCCGGCCGGCCGAGGGCGCCGGCGTACCATCGCCGGGGCGGCGCCACGTCCTCGACGGCGATCGTCACCGTGCCGAGGCCGGTCACCCCGTTGGCGTGCGTCGTCTGCCGCGGGACGCGCTCCTCGCGCGGCGTCTCGTCCTGGATGAGGAACGGCGCGACCCCGCGGTGGGGCGGGCGCGGGATCGAGAGCACCCACCGGAGCTCGTAGCCGTCCGGGCGCTTGCGCGAGAGCGGGGCGGGGTCGTCGATCGCGACGCCGGCCTGCCGGAACGCCGTGGTGTCCGCGCCGAGGTCGTCCGTCTGCGCGCAGAGGTCGACGAGGCCGCCGCCGCGCTGGAGCGCCTCCCACCACTTGTGCCCGGGGGACTTCTCGTAGAAGCCGATCAGCTCGATGTACGAGCCGTCCGCGAACGCGATGAGCTGGTTGTGCGTCCCGACGGGATGCCGGCCGCCCGGCACCACCGTGAAGCCCAGCGCCGCGTAGCCCCTGGCGGCGGCGCCGAGGTCGGGCACGACGACGACGAGGTGGTCGATCCCCTTGAGCATCTAGCGCCCTCCGAACGCCGGCGCGACCTCGTCGAGGAAGCGCTTGAGCTGGCCCCGCTGGTCCCACGAGGCGAGGCGGAGCGCCATGTGCCCGACGCCCGCGGCGAAGTAGGCGCGGAGCTCCTCGACGCACCGCGCCGGGCTGCCCGCGACGGTCCACTGCTCGACGAACCGCGGCGTGAAGGTCGTCGTGTAGTACCGGTCGAGGAAGGCCCGGCTCTCCTCGAGCGCCCGCGCCCGGTCCTCGTTGATGTTGAGGTTATGGTAGAGGGCGCTGCCGAGCCGGGCCGGGTCGCGGCCCTCCTCGCGGGCCATCGCCTGGATCCGGCCGAACTGCGCGCGGAACTCGTCGGGCGAGAGCTTGTTCGTCATCCAGCCGTCGGCGAGCCGCGCGACGCGCCGGAGCGCGCGCTCGACGACGGCCTCCGAGGCGGAGGCGCCGCCCTTCCACGTGAGGCCCGTCGGGTTGGAGGCGATCCAGATGGGGCACGGGCGCTGCACCGGGGGCGGCCGGAGCGTGACGCCGTCGAGCGCGTAGAAGCGGCCGTGGTGCGAGACGTTCGTCTCGTCGAAGAGCCTCCGCACGACGACGATGCCCTCCTCCAGCCGCCCGACCCGCTCCGCGGAGGCGACGCCCATGACGGCGTGCTCCGCGGCCTGCGCGGCGGTGGCGTCGCTCGGCCCGCCGAGGCACACGGCGAGCCACGCGCGGCCGTTCGAGAGCACGTCGAGGCTCGCCCACTGGTGGGCGAGCATCACCGGGTGGCGGTGGACGAACGTCGCCATGCAGCCGACGCCGAGGCGCACGCGGGAGGTCACGGCGGCCAGCGCCGAGAGCAGCGTGACGGACTCGAGGCGCGGCTTGGCGAGCAGGCTGTCGCCCACCCAGACGGCGTCGAACGCGCCCGAGCGCTCGCCCTCGAGCGTCAGGTCCACGAGGTCCCGCACCGTGATCGCGCCGAGCACGACCGCGCGGTTGGCGAGGATCAGTCCGAACGAGTGGGCCACCGGGCTATCTCCCCGTGTATCGCGGAGGCCGCTTCTCGAGGAAGGCGGTCACGCCCTCCGCGTAGTCGTGCGTGGACCGGAGCCACGCGTACGCCTTGCGCTCGAGCTCGAGCGCCGTGTCGAGCGGCGCGTCGGCGCCGCGGTTGAGCACGAGCTTCAGCGTGCGGAGCGCGAGCGGCGGGCGCTCGGCGAGCTCCGCCGCGAGGGCGTCGACCGCGCCGTCCAGCGCGTCGTCGGCAACCGCCTGCGTGATCAGCCCCCACGCCTCGGCCTCCGCCGCCGAGAGCCGCCGGCCCGTCATCATGAAGAGCTTCGCGCGCGTCATGCCCATCAGGCGCAGGGCCCGCTGGGTCCCGCCGCTGCCGGGAATCATCCCGAGGCGGACCTCGGGAAACGCGAACTCGGAGCGCCGGGTCGCGATGCGGAAGTCGCACGCCACCGCCAGCTCGAGCCCCGCCCCCATCGCGAACCCGTCGATCGCGGCGATCACCGGCTTCCGGCAGCGCTCCGCGGCGGTCAGCGTGTCGCCCCATCGCTCGAGGTCGGCCGGCTGGAGCGTGAGGAACTCGGCCACGTCGCCGCCCGCGCTGAAGGCCTTGCCGCCGGCGCCGCGGACCACGAGCACGCGCACGGCGTCGTCGGCCTCGAGCGCCGCGAAGAGACCCGGGAACTCCTCGCGCATCGCCACGGTCATGGTGTTCATCTTGGGCTGGCGGTCGATCCAGAGCGTCGCCACCGCGCCCCGCCTCTCCACTCGCAGGAACTCGCTCATGCACCGACCTCCGTGTACCGGCCGTCGCGGAGCAGCCGCCGTAGTATTTTGCCCGAGGCCGTCTTGGGGATCTCCCGGACGAACACGTAGCGGCGCGGGCGCTTGAAGCCCGCGAGGTCGGCGCTCTCCCGGCAGTGCCTGTCGAGGTCCGCGGCGGCAAGCCCGGGGCCGCGGGGCACGACGAACGCGACGACGCGTTCGCCCCACTTCTCGTCGGCCTCGCCGATCACCGCGACGTCCGCCACCTCCGGGTGCCGCGCGAGCACGTCCTCGACCTCGATCGGGTGGATGTTCTCGCCGCCGCTGATGATCATGTCGTCGACGCGCCCGGCGACCCAGAGGTCGCCGTCGGCGTCGACGTAGCCCATGTCCCCCGTGAAGTACCAGCCGTCGCGCAGCGCCTTCCGGTCCGCGTCCGGCCGGTTCCAGTACCCCGCGAACGCCTCGTCGGAGGCGAGGCTCGCCACGATCTCGCCCTTCGTCCCGTCCGGCACCACCTCGTCGGGTGAGACGCGGCGCTCCGGGCTCGCCACGACGACGCGCAGCTCGGCGTGCACGCCCGCGCGGCCCGCGCAGCCGGGCTTCAGGCGGACGTCGGGGAAGGTCGAGAACGTGTAGATCTCGGTGGAGCCGTAGTGGTTCACGAACACGTCGGGGCGGAACGCCTTGGCGCAGGCCTCGGTGAGGGGCACCAGCATGGGCGCGCCCGCGTAGGCGAGCTTGCGCACCGAACTGACGTCGGTCCGCGCGAGCTCGGGCGCGTGCACGAGCTCCCAGAAGAGCGTCGGGATCAGGTAGAGGGCGCTGAGCCGCTCGGCGGCGACGAGCGCGAGCGCGCCGGCGGCGGACCAGTCCGCCTGGCAGACGAAGCAGCCGTTCACCGCCGCCATGCTCGTGAGCGAGTGGATCCCCATCGTGTGGTAGAGCGGCATCACGCCGAGCGTCCGCTCGCCCCAGGTGTAGCCGCACTGGACCACGTGCGCGAGGGCGCCCGCGTAGTGGTTCCGGTGCGTGCGCGGCACGCCCTTCGGTCTCCCGGTGGTGCCGGAGGTGTACAGAATCAGCGAGAGATCGGACTCGGAGGGTCCGGCGGCACGGGGGGCTCGTCCGCTCGATGCCCCACTCGCTCCCGAGCCCCCCTCGCCGCCGACCTCTTCGAACCCGATCACGTTCGCCGGTCTGTTCTCGCCGACGTACACGAGGCGGACGGAGGTTCCACGGGCGGCGTCGAGGACGGCCGGCGCGGCGGCGTCCTCGAAGAGCACGACCCGGGCCCCCGAGTCCTCCAGGACGTACCGCATCTCGCCGGCCGCGAAGCGGAAGTTCGCGGGCGTGGGCACGCCGCCCAGGCGTTGGAGCGCCCAGTACGCGACGACGTGCTCGAGCCGGTTCCGGAGCGCGAGCAGCACGCGGTCGCCCGGGCCGGCGCCGAGCCGCGCCAGGCCCGCCGCCGTCGCCGCGGCGCGCCCGGCGAGCCCGGCGTACGTGAGCCGCCGGGCACCGTCCACCACGGCCTCGGCCTCGGGTCGCCGGAGCGCCGCGCGGTCGAGGAGGTCGCGGAGCGTCACGGCAGCAGGAGGACCTTCCCCTGGTTCTTCCGGTCGAGCACGTACTGCACGGCGGCCCGCGCGGCCGCGAGCGGGAACGCGCGGTCGATGACCGGCTGGAGGCGCCCCGCGACGACGTAGTCGAGGATCGTCCGGAGCTCGAGGATCGAGCCGAGGTTCGTCCCGACGATCCGGAGGTTCTTCGAGTAGACGTGCCGGAGGTCGAGCCGGCCCCAGTGGGTGTCGTGGGAGCCGATCGTGACGAGCGTGCCGAGCCGGGTGAGCGCGTACGTGCTGCGCTCGAACGTCTCGCCGCCGATGTGCTCGACGACGACGTCCACGCCGCGCTTGTCGGTCCACCGCTTCACTTCCTCGACGAAGTCCTGCGTCCGGTAGTTCACGACCCGCTCCGCCCCGAGGGCCTTCGCGAACTCGATCTTGTCGTCGCTGCCGACGGTCGTGATCACGCGCGCGCCCACGAGGCGCGCGATCTGGATCGCCGCGCTGCCGACGCCCGAGCCCGCGGCCTGGACCAGCACCGTCTGGCCGGGCTCGAGCCCGGCCTTCGCCACGAGCGCGTGCCAGGAGGTCAGCATCGCCATCGGGAGCGCCGCGCCCCCCTCGAAGGAGATCGCCTCGGGCAGCGGCAGGAGGTTCCGGGCCGGCGCCTTCACCAGCTCCGCGTAGCCGCCGTCCCGGTGGGCGCCGAGGTAGCCATACCTCACGCACACGGTGCGCTCGCCGCGCAGGCAGTACTCGCAGCTCCCGCACGCGAGCCCCGGGAAGACGATGACGCGCTGGCCCTGCGCGAGCCCCTTCACCCCCGCGCCCCACGCCTCGACGGTGCCGGCCACCTCGCAGCCGTTGACGTGGGGCAGGCCCTCGGGCGGCGGGAACCGGCCGTCGAGCAGCAGCATGTCCACCTGGTTCAGCGCGCACGCCCTGACGCGCACGAGCGCCTCGTCCGGCGCCGGGACCGGGTCGCGGTAGTCCTCGTAGAGGAGTTTCTCGGCCCCGCCGTGCTCCTTGAAGAACGCCGCCTTCAAAACGGCACTTCCGTGCGCTCGTCCTTGACGCGCCGGGCCTTGTGGTCGAAGCGGGGCAGCGAGCCGGGCTCGCCGACCTCGACCGTCACGCGGATCCCGAGGCCCGTGCGCAGGTCGTCGGTGAGCCGGGCGCCGAGCTTCCCGCGCTCGGCGAGCGTGAGCGTCGGCGCCGGGTCGATGCGGATCAGGATGTCGTCGAGCCCCTCGTGGCGCCGGAAGACGACCTGGAACTCGTCCACGTCCGCGTGCGGCCGCACCAGCTCCTCGATGCGGCGGGGGTAGACGATGATCCCGCGCACCTTCTTCATGTCGTCGAGCCGCGCGAGCACGCCGCCCTCGAACGCGACGAGCGTGCGCCCGCAGGGGCACTTCCGGTCGGCGAGCTGGACCACGTCCCGCGTGCGGTAGCGGACGAGCGGCATCGCCTTCCGGTAGAGGCTCGTGAAGACCAGCTCGCCCCGTCCGCCCGGACCGACCGGGCGGTCCTGCTCGTCGAGCACCTCGGGGTAGCAGTAGTCCTCGTGCACGTGCGTGAGCCCGGCGCGCGCGTCGCACTCGAAGCCCCACGCGGCGATCTCGGTGAGCCCGGGCAGGTCGTACGCCCGCGCGCCGAACGCGGCTTCGATCTTCGCCTTCGTCGCGGGGATCGAGGCGCCGGGCTCGCCCGTGTGCCACGTGATCCGCACCTCGGTCTGCTTGGCGAGGTCGACGCCCTTCTTCGCCGCCGCCTCGGCGAGGAACAGCGCGTACGAGGGCGTGCAGCCGAGCACCGTGATCGGGTAGGTCAGGAGGGCGTCGATCCGCTGGTCGGTGCTGAGCCCGCCCGCCGGGTAGACGAGGCAGCCGAGGTCCTGAGCCGCGTAGAAGCCCGACCAGTAGCCGATCCACGGCCCGTACGAGAACGCGGCCATGACCATGTCGGCCCGGCGCACGCCGAAGGCGTGGAGCGAGCGCGCGTAGGAGTGGTAGAAGCCGTACCAGTCCTCGGCGGTGTCGAGGTACGCGAGCGGACGCCCCGTCGTCGCCGAGGTCATGTGCACGCGCACCACGTCGGCGAACGGCACGGCGAGCACGTCGCCCCAGAGCGGCTTCTGCGCCTGGTTCTCCTTCAGCTCGTCCTTGGTCGTGAACGGGAGCTCGCGGAGGTCCGCGAGGGTCCGCACCCGCTCGGGCCGGACGCCGGCCGCCCTGAACTTGCGCCGGTAGAAGGGGCTCGCCGCCGCCGCGTGCCGCACCTGCTCGCGCAGCCGCCGGGTCTGGAGCCGGGTGAGCTCCGCGCGCGAGGCGCGCTCGATCCTGGGCTCGAGGTAGCGGGAGGCCACGCGCGCGCTCAGGACCGGAGCAGCTCGGTCATCTTGCCGAAGAACTGGTCGGCCATCATCTTCGACACGCCGCCGAGCATGCGCTGGCCCACGCCCGCGATGAGGCCGCCCACCTGGACGTCGGCGCTGTAGGCGACGCGCGTGCCGCCCTCGATCTCGGACAGCGTGATCAGCGTGTCGGCCTTCACGAAGCCGGGCCCGCCGCTGCCCTCCGCGGCCAGCCGGTAGGACTCGATCGGCTTCTGCTCCGAGAGGCGCACCTTGCCCTCGAAGGTGCCCTTGACCGCCGCGACGCCGACCTTCAGCGTCGCCTTGAACGCGTCGCCGCCGAGTGGCTCGAGCTTCTCGCAGCCCGGGATCGCCTTCTTGAGCTGCCGGGGATCGAGGAACGCGTCCCAGACCTTCTGCCTGGGCGCAGGGACGTCGTGCGAGCCTTCGAGCTTCATGGGGGAGCTCTCCTTTCGGCGGCGCCCTAGTCTACAGCAACTTGCGGACGGCGGCGTCCATGCGGGTGAGCCCCTCGGCGATGAGCGCGTCGCTCGTCGCGTACGAGAGCCTCACGTGGGCGTCGGAGCCGAAGTCGAGCCCCGGCACGACCGCGACGCGCGCCTCCTCGAGCAGGAAGGCGGTGACGTCGAGCGAGCCGGCGAGCGCCGTGGTCTTCTCCGGGCCTTTCCAGGTGCGCCCGAAGAGCCCCGAGACGTTGGCGAAGGCGTAGAACGCGCCCTTCGGCATCACGCACGAGACGCCCCTGAGCGCGTTGAGCCCCTTCACGATCAGGTGCCGCCGCCGGTCGAACTCCCCGGCCATCTTCGCGACCTCGTCCTGGGGGCCCGACAGGGCCTCGACGGCCGCCCACTGGGCGATCGACGTCGGGTTCGACGTCACCTGGCTCTGGACGTCGGTCATCGCGCGCACGAGCGCGCGCGGCCCGCCGCAGTAGCCGATCCGCCAGCCCGTCATCGCGTAGGCCTTGGAGCACGTGTTGATGACGAGCGTGCGCGCCTTCACCTCGGGGCCGAGGGAGGCGACCGAGACGTGGCGCCCCTCGAACGTGAGCGGCTCGTAGCACTCGTCGGAGACCAGCACGAGGTCCCGCTCGACGGCGAGGCGCGCGACCTCCTCGAGCGCCGCGCGCGAGAAGACGGCGCCCGTCGGGTTGTTCGGGCTGTTGAGGAGGATCACCTTCGTCCGCGGCGTCACGGCGGCGCGCACCCGGTCGGGGTCGAGGTCGAAGCCGGTGCGCTCCTGCGTCGCGACCGGCACGGGCACGCCGCCGACGAGCCGGACCTGCTCCGGGTAGGACACCCAGAACGGGCTCGGCACGAGCATCTCGTCGCCGGGGTTCAGGAGCGCGACGACCATGTTGTAAAGCGTGTGCTTGGCGCCGCACGAGACGAGGATCTCCTCGGGGGCGTAGTCGAGGCCCTGGTCGCGCTTGAACTTGGCGCTGACGGCCGCGCGCAGCTCGGGGATGCCGCCGACCTCCGTGTACTTCGTCTGCCCGCGGCGCATCGCCTCGACCGCCGCCTGCTTGATCCGCTCGGGGGTGTCGAAGTCGGGCTCCCCGGCGCCGAAGGAGATCACGTCGACGCCCCGGGCGCGGAGCGCCTTAGCCTTGGCCTG
The DNA here is from genome assembly GCA_001790205.1 of Candidatus Rokubacteria bacterium GWA2_73_35. Classification (GTDB taxonomy): domain Bacteria; phylum Methylomirabilota; class Methylomirabilia; order Rokubacteriales; family CSP1-6; genus GWA2-73-35. The sequence continues at coordinate 11,462 of MGBU01000080.1, forward strand.
GACGGCGAGTGTCGACGAGGGGGCAAGGGTCTTCAGGCGGTCAGCGAGCACGGTCGCGCTCCTTCGGCGGTCTCCCGCCGCGTTACCTGGGTGGGAACTTCTCCGCCAGCCGCTTCTCGACGATCGGCGGCACGAGCCCGGCGACCGAGGTCCCGAAGCCGGCGACCTCCTTGATCAGCCGCGAGGAGATGTACGTGTACTTCTCGTGCGGCATGAGGAAGACCGTCTCGACGGTGTCCTTGAGCTTGCGGTTCATCAGCGCCATCTGGAACTCGTACTCGAAGTCCGAGACCGCGCGGATGCCCCGCACGATGCAGTCGGCGCGCTCGCGGGCCACGAGGTCGATGAGGAGGCCGTCGAACGAGACGATGCGGAAGTTGTTGAGCCCCGACGTCGCCTCGTCGATCATCTCGAGGCGCTCCTTGACGGTGAACAGCGGCTCCTTCGAGGGGTTGGCCACCACCGCGACGATCAGCTCGTCGAAGATCCTGAGGCTCCGCTGGATGACGTCCACGTGGCCGTTGTGGACGGGATCGAACATCCCCGGGTAGACCGCACGCTTCGCCATTCGCCAAACCTACTCTCGGGCTCGAAAGAAAGTCAAGGTCGTCTCACCGAAGCGGCGCGCCCGGAACGCCGTCATTTCACCTACTTGCGGAGCGGGGGGCCGCTTGGTCAGGTGCTGGGCCACCACGAGGCCGCCCGGTACCACGAGGGAGCCCCGCCCGAGGCCCTCGAGGGTCTCCGCCGTGAGCCCGGCCTCGTACGGCGGGTCGAGGAAGACCACGTCGAACCGCGCGCCCTCGCGCGCGAGCCGCGCGAGCGCGCGGGCGGCGTCGAGGCGGAGCACGCGGGCGCGGTCCTCGACGCCGAGGGCCCGCACGTTGGTCTCGAGCGCGGCGACGGCGCGCGCGTCCCGCTCGACGAACGTCGCGTGGGCGGCGCCGCGCGAGAGCGCCTCGAGGCCGACGCCGCCGCCGCCGGCGAAGAGGTCGAGGACGCGGGCGCCGGCGAGGCGGGGCGCCAGCGTGTCCATGAGGGCGATCCGCACCTGGTCGGCCGTCGGCCGTGTCGTGCGCCCGCGCGGGACCTCGAGCCGGCGACCCTTGAGCGCGCCGGCGATCACGCGCATGGGGGCTATCCCGCCGAGGCCAGGGCGAGCTTGCCCCGCCAGCGCGCGAGGAGCTGCCCGCGGAGGGCGCGGTGCGCCGGGTCGCGCAGCTCGGGGTCCGCGGCGACGATCGTCATCGCCTCGCGCCGGGCCTCCTCGAGCAGCGCGGCGTCGCGCAAGAGGTCGGCCACCCGGAACTCGGGCAGCCCCGACTGGCGGGTGCCGAAGAACTCGCCCGGCCCGCGCAGCTCCAGGTCCACCTCGGCGATCCTGAACCCGTCGTGCGTTGAGACCAAGGCCTCCACCCGGCGCCGCGCGTCCTCGGTGAGGTGGCCGCTCGCGAGCAGGATGCAGTACGACTTCCACGGCCCGCGGCCCACGCGCCCGCGGAGCTGGTGGAGCTGCGAGAGCCCGAAGCGCTCGGCGTGCTCGACCAGCATGACCGAGGCGTTCGGCACGTCGATCCCGACCTCGATCACGGTGGTCGAGACGAGGACCTGGATCTCGCCCGCCTTGAAGCGCCGCATGATCGCATCCTTCTCCTCGACGCCGAGCCGGCCGTGCAGCAGCCCGACCGTGAGGCGCGGGAAGACCTCCTCGCCGAGCCGCCGGGCCATGTCGGTCGCCGCCGCGAGGTCGAGCGCCTCCGACTCCTCGACGAGCGGGCAGACGACGTAGGCCTGACGGCCCGCGGCCACCTCGGCGCCGATGAACGCGTGGATCTCGCGCCGCTTCGCCTCGGCGCGCGTCACCGTGACGACGGGGCGCCGGCCGGGCGGCAGCTCGTCGATCACGGAGACGTCGAGGTCGCCGTAGAGCGTGAGGGCCAGGGTGCGCGGGATCGGCGTCGCGGTCATGACGAGCAGGTCGGGGTGCTCGCCCTTGCCGCGCAGCCGGGCGCGCTGCTCGACGCCGAAGCGGTGCTGCTCGTCCACGACCGCGAGCCCGAGCCGCCGGAACGCGACGCCCTGCTCGACGAGCGCGTGCGTGCCCACGGCGCACCCCGCCTCGCCCGCGGCGAGCGCCGCGCGCGCGGCCGCGCGCGCGCGCGGCTTGAGCGCGGAGGTGAGCAGCGTCACGCCGACGCCGAGCGGCTCGAGCAGGTCGCGGAACGTCACGAAGTGCTGTTCGGCGAGGATCTCGGTGGGCGCCATCACCGCCGCCTGGTAGCCCGCCTCCACGGCCGTGAGCACCGCGAGCGCCGCCACGACGGTCTTCCCCGACCCGACGTCGCCCTGCAGGAGCCGATGCATCGGGTGCGGCGCCGCCATGTCCCGCCGGATCTCGTCCCACACGCGCTCCTGCGCGGCGGTCAGCCGGTACGGAAGCATCGCGCGCAGCCGCGCCACCAGCTCGCCGCGCGGGGCGAGCGAGAGGCCGCGGGCGCGGGTCGTGCGCGCCCGGAGGATGGCGAGGCCGAGCTGGAGCAGCAGGAAGTCGTCGAAGGCGAGCCGCCGGTGCGCGGCCGCGAGCGCCGCCTCGGTCTGGGGGAAGTGCCCGTCGGCGAGCGCCCGGGCGAGGCCGACGAGCCGCCGGCGCGCCCGCGCCGCGTCGGGCAGGGTCTCGGCGACCTGCCCGGCGAACTGCTCCACGATGCGCCACATGAGCGCGCGCAGCGCGCGCTGCCCGAGCCCCTCGGTGAGCGAGTAGACGGGCACGAGGCGGCCGGTGTGCAGCCGCTCGTCCTCGCCGCCCTCGACGACCTCCCAGTCCGGCTGCTGGAGCACGATCGCGCCCCGGTACCGCGCGACCTTGCCGTGGAGCACGAGACGCTGGCCGCGCTTGAGCGCGCGCGCGAGGTAGCGCCAGCCGAACCAGCTCGCGGTGGCGTGGCCGCTCTCGTCGCGCAGCATGACCGTGAAGGGCTGGCGCGCGCGCCCGGGCGGCGGCGGCGAGAGGCCGACGATCGTGCCCGCGCAGGTCGCCGTCTGGCCCGGCTGGAGCGCCCGGAGCGGCGTGAGCCGCGTGCGGTCCTCGTGGCGCAGCGGCACGAAGAAGAGGGCGTCCTCGACGGTGCTGAGCCCCTTCTTCTCGAGCAGGGCCGCGCGCTGGGGGCCGACGCCTCGGAGGAACTGGAGCGGCGTCGCGAGCCCCGGCGGCGGCGCCGGCGTTTGCCTCACGCGCTCCCTTGTGCTATACGTTGCGTTCGTCCCCGTCGCTCGGACACCGACTCCCGAGGAGTGACCATGGCCCAGCGGTGCGATGTCTGCGGGAAGCATCCGTCGGTCGGCAACACGGTCAGCCACGCGCACAAGCTCACCCGGCGCCGCTGGCTGCCCAACCTGGTGTCGATGCGGGCGCTCGTCGCCGGGCGGGCCCGGCGCGTGCGCGTGTGTACCCGCTGCCTCAAGGCGGGCAAGGTCACGAAGGTCATTTAAGCACAAACGGGAGGGGGCGTTGCCCCCTCCCGAGTGGTCACCCGGTGGGAGGCCGCCACCCCCCACCGTGGTACGACGCGAACTTACTTCTTCTTCTTCTTCGTCGCCTTCTTCTTCGCCATCGAGGGTTTCACCTCCTCTCGTCGGGAGATCCACTACGCCCTCGCCGGGCCGGCTACTTCTTCTTCTTCGGCTTGGCTGCCTTCTTCTTCGCCACGGTCGGGTCACCCCCCTTCCTGGCTCCGCGCTCAGTAGCCCATCGCCTCGCGGCGGAGATGCTCGGCCTGCTCGCGCCCGCTCCGCTCGTGGTGGACGAGGTCCGCGTAGAGCTGCGGCAGGCACGCCACCTTGAGACCGCCCTTCTCGAGGGCGCCGTAGAACACGCCCGGGTCGTACGGCGCGAGGAAGTGCACGTTGCCGTCGGCCTCGGCGACCGGCCGGAGGCCGAGCGTGGCGGCGACGGGCGCCGGGTCGCCCTCGAGGTAGCAGTGGACCCCTGCGAGCCGCGCGTGCGGCGCCACGAGCGATTGCCCGGCGGAGAGCGTGAACGCGTAGCGGCGCCCCGCGGCGGCGGCCGCGCGCGCGATCTCGGCCATGAACCGGCGCGTCACCCGCTCGGGCGCGAGGTGCGAGGCCACCTCGTTCGCCCGCCACGTGTACGACTCGCACCAGCTCTCGAGCAAGTCCGCCGGCTTGGCGAGCCGGATCCGCTGGCTGTCGTCGCGCTCGACCCACACGAGCTCCTCGAGACGCTTCACCACGTTGTAGGCGTGGCCGAGGCTCACCTCGGCCGCCTTCGCGAGCTCCTCGAGCCGCCAGGCGCGGCCGGGCTCGGCGAGGAGCACGCGCGCGACGCGCGTGGCGCGCGGGGCGAACAGCGAGCGGAGCGGCCGGGTCGAGGGCCGGACGTTGCGCTTGCCCTCCTTCTCGATCAGCACGTTGTCGAAGGCCAGGTAGCAGTTGCCCGAGAGGTCGATGAAGCCGAGGTTGTTGCCCTTGAGGATGCGGGCGCTTTGCGGGCCGATGTACACGGCCGCCGCCACCGGGTGGGCCCCCGGCAGCTCCCGGCGGACCTCGCCGAGCCGCGTCACGGCCGCGCGGATCTGCCTCGGCTGGCCCAGCGAGCACACCTCAATGACCAGGGTGTGCTCCTGTTCCCCCAGGCGGAACTTCACCAGCAAGTCCGCGGTCTGCGAGCCGATCCTCGCGTCGGCGCTCTCGTCCCAGCCCCTGGCTTTGGGAAGGAGTTCCCGAAGCCGCTGGGCCACTTGTCGCCGGATCTCCGCGGATTTCAGCATGTTTCTCTAGCTCCACTGCTTTCAGCATCTGCTGAAACGATACGAATGAGTGAAAACCGTTGTCAAGCAAAAACTTACGGCTATAGGCTAGAACACTTCGAGGGTAGGTACGCGCGGCGCCTCAGACCGGCTGGTCTGGCTCGTCGAAGAGCCCGGACCCCGCGGCGCCCCCGCGGCTCCAGCGGCCGAGAATCGCCGGCCGCGCGTCGGCGGCCGCGATGAGCGCGAAGGCGGTGCCGGTCCCCTCCCCGGTCGCGCGCAGGCTCACGTCGGCGTCGTAGTAGACGGGCCCCTTGAGCCACGCGTCCAGGCGCTCAGTGTCCCCGGGAGAGGACTCGGCCAGATGCGCCACGCACTGCCCGAGCACGAGCTGAGGATGGTGGAAGGCCCCCCGGAAGCCGAACAGTCGCGCATACCAGCTCCAGCAGTGAATGCCGTTGTAGTCGCCGGTGAGGCTCCCGAAGCGCCAGCCCACCCCGGAGGACGTGCGCCACCCGGCGACGACCGTGTCCCCGACCGTCGGAGCCCGAGCCAGCGGCGACGCCCCCTCCGGAGCGCCGAAGCGGCCGCGGTAGTAGAACGTGACGAGACTCTCCCAGACCGGCTCCTCCTCCCGCGCCCGCACGGTGGTGTGCAGATCGACCTCCACGCCCTTGTCCAGGACGCGCTGGCGCGCGACGCGCGTCTCCAGGTCGAGCACGGCGTCCGCGGAGATCGGCCGGCGCTGGAGCAGGTGGTTGCGGACCTGCAGGGCGCCCCAGATCGGGAGCGGAAAGGCGGGGTGTGTGAGGATCACCATGTGCAGCGGAAAGCCGAAGACGTGGGGATAGAGCATCGGCACGCCCCGGTCCGCACGGAGCCCGGTGAGCCGGAGGAACCGGGCGAGGTGCCGGGGATCGATCCGGTGCCGCCGCCAGCCGACGCGGATGGACGGCAACCCCCCCGTCTTCCGCAAGCCCGGCGAAGGCCAGACGGCCCGCAGCATGTAGGCGGCCGTGGAGGGCCGGTGGTCGAACGCCATGCGCAGGGTCACGGGACGGCTCGGCGGGCGGCGCGGACGAGCGTCTCGAGGCTCCGGCGGAGCCGGCGGTGGCCGTCGAGCAGCCGCGTGTAGCGCCGCTCGCTGCCGCTCCCCTTGGCGCGCAGGACGGCGGCGAGCGCCCGGCGGTCGCCCGCGGGCCACGCGGCGAGGTCGGGAACGAGCGCGGCGACGAGCCCGAGCCCGTCGAGGGCCCGCCGCTCCTCCCGCGTCCACCCGGCGCGGCGCCCCACGCCGAGCGCCCGCGCCACGCGCGCCGCGCACGCGCGCCCGGCGCGCGCCCGGTCGCCGCCGAACTCGCGCGCGATCATGCGCGCGACGAGCGCCGCCAC
>MGBU01000081.1 GCA_001790205.1 Candidatus Rokubacteria bacterium GWA2_73_35
CGCGACGGAGCCGAAGCTCCTGTGCCTCGACGAGCCGACCGCGGGGATGAGCGTCGCGGAGACCCACGCGACCGTCGAGCTGGTCCGCCGCATCGCGAAGGACCTGACCATCCTCATCGTCGAGCACGACATGGAGGTGGTCATGGGGCTCGCCAGGACGATCACCGTGCTCCACTACGGCGAGGTGCTCGCCGAGGGTACGCCCGCGCAGATCCAGGCCAACCCGCGGGTCCAGGAGGTCTATCTGAAGACCTGATGCTGGCGCTGGAGAACGTCCACACCTACTACGGCAAGTCCCACATCCTCCACGGGGTGTCGATCGAGGTCGGTCCCGGCGAGGTCGTGGGGCTCCTCGGCCGCAACGGCGTCGGCAAGTCGACGACGCTCAAGACGATCATGGGCCTCGTGCGCCCGTCCGGCGGCAGCGTGCGATTCGAGGGGCGCGACATCGCCGGCATGGCGCCCCACCGGCCGGCGCACCTCGGCATCGCCTACGTGCCCGAGGAGCGCCGCATCTTCCGCCTGCTGAGCGTGCTCGAGAACCTCCGCACCGGCCTCGACCGGCCGGGCGTGAGCGAGTCGCGGAAGAACGAGCTGCTCGAGAACGCCTACGAGCACTTCCCGGTGCTGCGCGACCGGCGCAACCAGGCCGGGGGCACGCTCTCGGGCGGCGAGCAGCAGATGCTCGCGATCGCGCGGGCGATGATGCTCGATCCCAAGATCATCCTCCTCGACGAGCCGACCGAGGGCCTGATGCCGCGGATGGTCTCGCAGATCCGCGAGATCATCCACGTCCTGCACCGGGGCGGCGTCGCGATCCTGCTCGTCGAGCAGAACGTGCCGCTCACGCTCGAGGTCTCGAGCCGCGTCTACATCATGGAGAAGGGCGTCGTGCGCCACCACGGTCCGACGGCGGACCTCCGGGCGAACCAGGCCGTGATCCATCAGTACCTGGGGGTGTAAGGGTGGCCATCCCGTTCGACCAGATCCTGATCCAGACCGTCAACGGCCTCGTGAACGGCATGATCCTCGCCCTGGTGGCGTCGGGGCTCACGCTGATCTTCGGGATCATGGACATCGTGAACTTCGCCCACGGCGAGCTGGTCATGCTCGGCGGCTTCACGGGCGCCACCGCGCTGGCCGTCACCGGCAGCTTCTGGCTCGCCCTCGTCGCCGCCGTGCTCACGATCGCGCTGCTCGGCGCCCTCCTGCAGGCCACGGCGCTCCGCCCGCTGGTGGGGCGCGACCCGCTGACGACGATCCTGGCGACGTTCGGCATCTCGCTCGTGCTGCAGAAGTACGCGCTCTGGCAGTGGGGGCCCTCGGCGCGGAAGCTCCAGGAGCCGATCACGGGCCAGTTCAACCTCTTCTACCTCGAGTACCCGTGGTACCGCGTCCTCACGGCGCTGCTCGCCGCCGGCATCATCGGCGCCCTTTACCTCTTCCTCCGGTACGGCAAGTACGGGATCTGGATCCGCGCCGCCACCCAGGACCGGATCATGGCCCAGGCGATGGGGATCCCGGTCCCCCTCGTCCACGCCGTCGTGTTCGGCATCGGCGCCAGCATGGCGGCGGCGAGCGGCGTGCTCTTCGGCCCCCTCGGCGGCGTGACGCAGACGATGGGGGCGGACTTCACGCTCCGCGCCTTCATCGTGGTCGTGGTGGGCGGGATGGGGAACCTCGGCGGCTCCATCCTCGCCTCGATCCTCATCAGCCTGATCGAGGCGTACGCCTCGCTCGTCGTGAGCCCGGCGCAGGCGGTGATCGCCTCCTTCGTCGTGCTGATCCTCACCCAGCTCTTCCGGCCCACGGGCCTCTTCGTCCCAACGCCGAAATGACGCCACACGTGCCTGGCTCAGGCCACCCGCGGTTCGCCCCGGCCTCGCGGACCCCGCTACAACGGACGCCACACGTACCTGGCTCAGGCCACCCGCGGTTCGCCCCGGCCTCGCGGACCCCGCTACAACGGACGCCCCAATGACGACGCGCTCCTCGGCGGCGGGCTACTGGATCGGCTTCGGCGTCGTCCTGGCGCTCCTCGCCGTCGCGCCGCTCGTGCTGCCGGAGTTCTGGCGGCGCTTCGTCACGGAGATCCTCGTGTGGGGCCTGCTCGCGATGTCCTCGGACATCCTGATCGGCTACACGGGGATGGTGTCGTTCGGCCACTCGGCGTTCTTCGGCCTCGGCATGTACGGCGCCGCGGCCGCGCTGCTCACGGTGCGGCCGCCCAACCTGTGGCTCGCGATCGTCTACGGCCTCGTCGGCGCGGGCCTGGTCGCGGTCTTCGTCGCCTACTTCTCGACGCGGCTGCGCGACATCTACTTCGCGATCACGACGCTCGTGTTCTCCCAGATCTTCTACGTCATCATCTTCACCTGGACGGAGGTGACGGGCGGCGAGAACGGCCTGACCTTCCGTCAGCCGCCCTTCGCGATCCCCGGGCTCGTCTCCGTGCCGTTCACGCCGGTGACGCTCCACTGGTTCATCCTGGGCGTGGTGGTGGTCTCGTACGTCGTCCTGAGACGGATCATGCAGTCGCCGTTCGGGAAGGTGCTCCAGGCGATCCGCGAGAACGAGCCGCGCACGCGCGCGATCGGCTACCACGTCGAGCGCTACAAGATCGTGGCCGTGATGCTCTCGGGGCTCTTCGCGGGCCTTGCCGGCGTGCTCTACGCGGTCCAGAACAAGTTCACCGCGCCCGACTTCGTCTTCTTCCTGATCTCCGGCGAGGTCGTGATCTTCAACGTGATGGGCGGGATGGGGACGCTCGTGGGGCCCGTGGCGGGCGCGGCGTTCTTCCTGGTGCTGCGCGAGGGCCTCTCGCGCTTCTGGACGGAGTACTACCTGATCCCGGTCGGGCTCATCTTCACCGCGATGGTGATCTTCATGCCGCAGGGCCTGCTGGGCTTCCTCAAGCGCCGGCTGAACCAGTAGCGGCGCCCAGCACGCGCCGGACGGCGTCCGTCAGCGCGACGACGGTGAACGGCTTGCGGAGCACCGGGCCGAACCGCGCGGCGCCGTCGGCCTCCTCGTCGTCCTCCAGGTAGCCGGAGAGGTAGAGCACCCCGATGCCCGGCCGCGCCGCCATCACGTCCTGGACCAGCTCGTCGGTCGCCGGCCCGGGCTTGGTGACGCTGGCGATGACGAGGTCGATCCGCCCGTCGTGGCGCGCGCAGGCCTCGAGGGCGTCGGCACGGTCCCGCGCCTCGAGCACGGCGTAGCCGTAGAGCTTGAGGATGTCGCGGATCAGCCCGCGCACCTCGCCCTCGTCCTCGACGAGGAGCACCGTCCGTGTCGTGAACTGCAGGGTGACCGCGCCGTCGGCCGAGACCACCCCATCGCCCTCGTGGAGGGCGGGCAGGAAGACGGCGAACGTCGTGCCCTCCCCCGTGTCGCTCGCCACCTCGATGCGCCCGTTGTTCTGGGTGACCACGTCGTAGACGGTCGACAGCCCCAGGCCCGTGCCCTTGCCGGGGCCCTTGGTCGTGAAGTACGGCTCGAACAGGCGCGAGCGCGTCTGGGCGTCCATGCCGGAGCCCGTGTCGCTCACGCTCAGCACCACCTCGGAGCCGACCCGGCAGGTCTCGAGCAGCAGCCGCCCGCCGCTCGGCATCGCGTCGCGGGCGTTGATCACCAGGTTCATGAGCACCTGGCCCATCTGACCCGGGTTGACGTTCACGCGGGGCAGCCCGGGCTCGAGCCGGCTCGCCATCTCGATCCGCTCGCCGATCAGCGGCTGGATCACCCGCGTGATGTTCGCGACCAGCTCGTTCAGGTCGACCGGCGTCGCCGCCGTGGGCTGCTTGCGCATCGAGGCGAGGATCTGCTGGGTCAGCGCGCTCCCCCACTCGGTCGCCTTCTTGATCGACTCGGCGTTGCGGTGCACCGGATCCGAGGGGCGCAGGTGGCGCAGCATCAGCTCGCTGTAGCCGGTGATCACCGCCATCAGGTTGTTGATGTCGTGGACGACGCTGCGCGTGAGCCGCCGTAAGTTTTCGTTGTCGGCGAGCACCTCCTCGAGCCTCGCGCGCATGTCCTGCGTCGCGCTCTCGGGGATCATGGCTCGGACTCCTCGGGCTCGACCCCGGCCGGCGGATCGGGGATGAGCCGCAGGAGGACCGTGAACGTGGTGCCGCGGCCCTCGGTGCTCCGTAAGCTGATCGTGCCGCCGTGGTCCTGCACGATCTTGTGGGCGATCGCGAGCCCGAGGCCGGTGCCGGTCTCCCGCGTCGTGTAGAACGGGTGGAAGACCTGCTCGCGCGCCGCCGGCGCGATGCCGCACCCGGTGTCCTGGACCTCGATCCGCACGCCGCGCTCGCCCGCCCGCCGGCGCGCGGTCAGGAGGGCGTCCGGCCCGTCAGCCCAGCTCGCCCGCAGCGTCAGCCGCCCGCCCGGCGACATCGCGTCGAGCGCGTTGGCCACCAGATTCACGAACGCGCGGTAGAGGGCCTCGGGGTCCGCCTGGATCGGCGGCACGTCGCGCGCGTACTCGCGCCGCACCTCGATCTGCTTGGCCTCGAGCTGGTTGGCGTACAGCTCGACCGCCCGCTCGAGCAGGTCCGGCGGCCGCACGAGCGTGAAGCGCAGCCGCGTGGGTCGGGCCAGCTCGAGGAGCCGCTCGAGGATGAAGTTGATCCGCTCGAGCTCGCGCGGCACCACGCTCTGGAACTTCCGCCGGAACTGGACGTCGTCGAACCGGCGCTCGAGGTGACGGCTGAACGTGACGAGCGAGGTGAGCGGGTTCTTGATCTCGTGGGCGAGGCCCGCGGCGAGCGAGCCCAGCGCCGCCAGCCGGTCGGAGCGCCGCAGGTCGCTCTCGAGCCGCCGGACGAGCGTGAGGTCGCGGAGCACGCCGATGACGCCGAGGTCCTTCCCCTCGCCGCCCTTGAGCGGCGTCGAGCTGAACTCGATGGGCACCGAGCTGCCGTTGCGCCGCCTGAGCGTCAGCGACAGGTTCGCGATCGGCGCGCGGCTGGCGAGCGTCTCCATGAGCAGGTCGGAGATCTCGGGCGTGTGCGCGAAGACCTCGGTGCAGTAGCGCCCGGCGACCTCGCCGCCGAAGTACCCGGTCAGCAGCTCCGCGGCCGGGTTCAGCGAGACGACGCGGCCGTCGAGGTCCACGGTGACGATGCCGTTCGGCATCGACGCGAAGATGCTGTCGGCGTAGCTCTTGAGGTCCGCCAGCGCCTCGAACTGCCGCCGCAGCTCCGTGTGCGCCTCCTCGAGGGCCCGGCGCTGCTCGAAGAGCTGGACCGCCATGTGGTTGAACGCGGCCGCGAGCCGTCCGATCTCGTCCGAGGTCGAGGGCTCGATCCGCTGGACCAGCTCGCCGCGCGAGATGGCCGCCGCGGCCCCGGCCAGCTCCTGCACCGGGTGCGCGATCCGCCGGGCGACGACCGCGGCGAGGCCGCCGCCGAGCAGCAGGATGACGAGGGTCAGGGCGCCCAGCTCGAGCCGCGTCTCGAGGATCTCGGCGTCCATCCGCCGGAGCGACAGGCCGACGTGCGCCGTCCCCCACTGCTGGCGGCCCACCAGCACGGGCACCGCGAAGTCATGGGTCGAGTGGCCGGGCGGCGGCGTGAAGACCTCGCCGACACGCTCGGGCTGCCGGCTGTGCGCGGCGATCTTCCGGTCGGCGTCGAGCACGACGGCGTAGACGACGTCGGTCTCGGCCGCGACGCGCGCCACGTTCTGCTCGAGCGCCGTGAAGTTGTAGAGGAGGAGCGGCCCGTACGACATCGCGGCGAGGTTGCGCGCGAGCACGGTGCCGCGCTGCTCGACCTCGCCGACGATCGTCGCGCGCTGGCGCTGGTCGACGACCACCGCCACCGCGCCCATCATGAGCGCCAGCACGAGGACGGTGCCCCAGAGGAACTTGGCGCGCAGCGACGCCGGCCTCATCGCGCGCGCTCCAGCCAGACCTTCCTGAACGGGATGTAGGGGTCGCCGAGGCCGTTGACCTCGACCGAGCGAACGTAGGGCTGGAAGAGCCGCTCGTACGTGTGGTGCATCATCGGGACCAGCGGCGCGTCCTCGAGGACGAGCTGCTCGGCCCGGCGGTACAGCTCGACCCGCCGCTGGATGTCGGGGGCGCTGCGGGCGGCCGCCAGGAGGTCGTCCACCGTCGCGTTCGCGTAGCCGAACAGGTTGCGCGGGCTCTTCGAGTGGAAGAGCTTGAACAGGAAGTTGTCGGGGTCCGGCACGTCGGCGTACCAGCCGTAGAGGAAGAACGGGAGCTTGCCCTCGGCGATGAGCCTGGAGTAGGCGGGCCAGTTCGTCTCGTAGTTGATCCGGGCCTCGACGCCCACCGCGGCGAGGGCCTTCTTGATCTGGTCGAGCTCCTGGACGAGGGCCTCGAGCTTGACGCTCGACCAGATCGCGATCGGCGGCAGGCCGCGCCCGCCCGGGTAGCCGGCCTCGGCGAGGAGCTGGCGGGCGCGGGCGGGGTCCCACGGGTAGCCGGCGAGCGCGGGATTGAACCCCTGGGTGCCGGGCGGCAGGATCCCGCGCGCGGGGACGTAGCGCCCGTTGAAGGCCTCCTCGACGATCGCGGCGCGGTTGACCGCGTAGATCAGCGCCTGGCGCACCCGGCGGTCGTCCAGGGGCTTGAGCCGCGTGTTGAGCCCGTAGAACCTGACGCTGATCATCGGCCGCTTGACGTAGGTCTGCCCCGTGGACGCGACGACCCGCCGGTAGTCGCGGGTCGGCACGGGCGCGTCCTCGAGGTTGCCCTGCCGGAACTCGTCGTACGTGGACTCCCAGCGCTCGCCGGGGAAGACCCGGTAGACGAGGCGGGACAGGTGGGGCGCGCCGCCGAAGTAGTCGGCGTTGGCCGCCAGCACGATCTCCTTGCCGCGCTCCCAGCGCTCGAACCTGAACGGCCCGGTCCCGACGGGCTGGGTCCCGAAGCCCTCGCCGAGCCGCTCGACGACCTCCCGCGGGACGATCTTGGCGTGGCCGACGGCGAGCGCGGCGACGAACGGCGCGAACGCCTCGTCGAGGGTCACCCGCACCGTGTAGCGGTCGAGGGCCGCGAGCCCCGCGACGGCCTTCGCGCGCCCCTCGCGGAAGTCGGGCGCGCCCTTCACGTTGACGAAGAGGTCGGCGGCGCCCGACTTGGTCCGCGGGTCGAGGATCCGCGTCAGCGAGTACACGACGTCCTCCGCGGTGACCTCGCGCCCGTTGTGGAACTTGACGCCTCGGCGCAGGCTGAACGTCCACGTGCGGCCGTCACGCGAGGCCCTCCAGAACTCGGCGAGCGCGGGCGTGACCGTCAGCGTCTGGTCGAACTGGACGAGGCCGTCGAAGATCTGCTGGGAGACCGAGCGACTGTAGATGTCGCTGATCCGGGCGGGGTCGAGCGTCTCCGGATCGTGCCCGAGAGGCCGGCGGTAGACGCCGCCCTTCACCGGGCGCGCCTTGGCCTCCTGCGCCGCGGCGGGCAGCGGCGCCCCGGGCGCGAGGACGAGGATTGAGAGCAGGAGGGAGGCGCCCCCCCTCCTGCTCGCGGCTCCAGCGAGGCAACGTGGTGCCTCCATCAGGGAGCGGACGAAGGAGCGGGCTCCTAGAACCCGCCGCCGTCCGCCGTGCCGATGGCCTGGAAGAACTGCGTGGAGCCCGACGTGCCCGACTCGATCACCGGAGCGGCCAGGAGCAGGGAGGCAACGATCAGCAGCGCGGCCCAGATCTTCGTCATCGCTCTTTCCTCCTCGGTCGTTTGGGCGCCCTCCCCATGAGGGGCCCGTGTGTGCTGACGCCGGGGAGAAGAGCAATTTGCTCGCCATCCGTGCCGACCGGGAAAATCTGCCTTTATTCGAGGAGATTTCTCTCACGCCCACCCTGGCAGGCCTGCGGCCAGTTGCACCAGTTTGGTGCAGTTGCACCAAACTGGTGCAACTCTATTTCAGCCCCCAGCGTTCAAGCAAGCGATTCAAGGAGTTACGATGCACCCCGAGAATGCGCGCGGCCTCGCTCGTGTTGCCCTTCACGCGCTCGAGGACCCGGAGGACGATCTGGTGCTCGAAGGCCTCG
>MGBU01000082.1:0-6848 GCA_001790205.1 Candidatus Rokubacteria bacterium GWA2_73_35
CTCGCCCCACGCCGGGATCCACTGGACGTCGCGCTTGATCGCGTCGAGGACGCGGGCGCGGAACCCCTGCGTGTCCAGCTCGATGAACCACTGCTCGGTCGCGCGAAAGAGCGTCGGCTTCTTGCAGCGCCAGCAGTGGGGGTAGGTGTGGTCGAGCGGACGCTCGGCGATCAGCGCGCCGACGCGCCCGAGGTGCTCGACGATCCTGGGATTCGCCTCCCACACCGTGAGCCCGGCGAAGTGCTCCACCTCGGGGAGGAAGCGCCCGTCGTCGTCCACCGGGTTGTAGACCGGGAGACCGAGGGACCGGCCGAGCTCGTAGTCCTCCTCGCCGTGGCCCGGCGCGATGTGGACGAGGCCCGTGCCGGTGTCCATCGCGACGAACGGCGCCGCCGCGATCGTTCCGGCGCGGTCGATCCACGCGTGCCGGTACCCGAGCCCGACGAGCTGCCGGCCCGGGACCGCGCCGACCTCCCGGGCGTCCCGGAGGTCCACCGTCATCAGGAACCGGTCGGCGAGCTTCGCCGCGACGACCAGGGTCTCGCCGCCGACCGCGAGCGCCACGTACTCCTCGTCGGGGTGAACGGCGATCGCGAGGTTCGCGGGCAGCGTCCACGGGGTCGTGGTCCAGATGACGACCGAGAGCTTCGGCGCCCCGGCCAGGCCCGGCGGCGCCGCCGTGAGGGCGAACTTCACGTAGATCGACGGGGTGCGCTGGTCCTCGTACTCGACCTCCGCCTGGGCGAGCGCCGTCTTGCAGTGCATGCACCAGTGGACGGGCTTGAGCCCCTTGTAGACGAGGCCGCGCCCGACGAAGCGGCCGAACTCCCGCGCGATCACCGCCTCGTAGGCGGGCGTCATCGTGACGTAGGGGTGCTCCCAATCGCCGAAGACGCCGATCCGCTTGAACTCCTCGCGCTGGACGTCGATGAAGCGGAGCGCGTACTCGCGGCAGCGCCGCCGCTTCTCGACCGGGTCCATCGCGCTCCGCACGTCCACCGTCGCCTGGTCCAGGCCGAGCTGCTTGTCCACCTCGTGCTCGATCGGCAGGCCGTGGCAGTCCCAGCCCGGCACGTAGACCGCGTCGAAACCGAGCATCGAGCGCGACTTCACGATCACGTCCTTGAGCACCTTGTTGAGCACGTGCCCGAGGTGGATGTTGTTGTTCGCGTAGGGCGGCCCGTCGTGGAGGATCCAGAGGGGCCGGCCGGCGCCCACCTGGCGCAGGCGCTTGTAGATCCCGAGCTCGGCCCACCAGGCGAGCATCCGGGGCTCCGTCTGCGGGAGGTTGGCCTTCATCGGGAAGGCCGTTTTCGGCAGATTCAGCGTGGCCTTGTAGTCCATGGTCAAGGACCGAATGGTACCACGAGGCGCGCGGACGGGCGGCAGGCGGGGCGGGCTAGCGCTTCTTCGGGCTGAGCGTGACCACGCCCTGGGCGTTGTCGATCGTCACCGTGAACTGGTCGAGGAAGTCGCGGCCGAGCAGGCCGTCCACGCCCGACTGGTCGATGTCGTGCGAGATCACGACCAGCCGGTCGACCTTCGCGGCGCCGACCTCGATCGACTCGACGGGCACGGACTGGACCTGCGCCTCGCCCGTCGCGCCCTTCATCGTCCCCGCCGCGGTGCCGCGGGTGAGCGAGATGCCCGCCGCCGCGATGACGCGCGGGGCGACGACGGTCCGGTCGGCGCCGGTGTCGAGCATGAGGCGCGCGGACGTCGAGCCGTTCAGCCGCGCGTCCACCAGGATGCGCTGGCCGGGCGTGAACCGGATCGTCGCCTCCCCCGTCGCGCCCGACGGCCCGCCAGCCGGCGCGCCGGCGGCGGGCGCCGGAGCGGGCGGCTCCTTGCGCATCGGCAGCGCCACGGCGGTCGCGCGGAAGCGCTCGGGGACGCTGTCGATCCCCTCCGTGTAGTGCGGCACGCCGCGCTCGTCGACCCAGCGGTAGATCTGCGCGCCGGCGGTTCCCGGAAGCGCCAGCAGCAGCGCGGCGGCCAGGACGAGGGCGCCTGCGCGGATCATAGCGGGATCATACCGCACAACGTCGGAGCCGATACACGACCATTTCCGCCGCGCCCGCCACGAGGTTGCGCTCGAGCCGCACGCGGTGGACCGGCACGAGCAGGTCCGCGCGCGCGGCGAGGCCGGGGAACCACGCGGGGAAGATCACGACGTGGTCCGGGCACGTCGCGAGCAGGTACTCGGCGATGCCGCCGTCGCCCCGCCGCCGGTACGGGAGGATCTCGGGCGTCACGAGCCCCATGAGATCGATGACCTCGCGCCGCGAGAAGTAGGCGATCGCGCCGATGTCGTTGACGGCCAGGCGCGCGCGCGGGGGCGCGTGCGCGTCGAGCCAGCGGCCGAGGTGCACCTGCATCGCGTCGATGTTCTGCACCGCCCACCCGTACCGGGTCGCGGCGGGCGCGAGCGTGGCCGCCGCCGCGAGCAGGTAGGCGGCCACCAGCGCGCGCCGCCACCGGGCCGGGTGCGCGGGCGTCGAGGCGCCCGCGACGACGGCCAGGACGACGAAGGCCACCGGCAGCAGATGGATCGAGTACCGTCCTTCCTGGAACGCCGGGCCGCGGTACGGCGCGAGGAGCGCCATGCCGAGCGGGTGGGCGAGCAGGACGAGGCCGGCCGCGCCGAGCGCGCGACCGCCACGCACCCAGGCGAGGCCGAGCCCCGGCACGAGCGCCAGCGGCAGCACCCACTGCGTCCCGGCGAGCCAGGCGACCCACTCCAGGAGGAACCGCCCCGGCCGCGCCAGCAGCGCGACCGCGAGCGGCTCCCGCAGGCCGCCGAGCCAGCCGATGAGCCCGCCCTCGACCTTCGCCGCGGCCGTGGCCGGGTACGGCGCGCCGGCGGTCCAGAGGCTGAAGAGGACCATCGGCAGGAGCGCCCCCAGGGTGATCGCGCCGAACACGGCGAGCCGGCGCACTGCGGGCGGGCGCCCGAGGGCGAGGAACGGCACGAGGAGCACCGCCTCCGGCCGCGCCAGCGCGGCGAGCGCCGCCCACACCGCGCTCCAGACGAGCCGACCGCGCGCGTGGGCGAGGAGCGCCGCCGCGACGAGCAGCGCCGCGAGCGTCACCTCCATGCCCGAGAGCGCGCCCCACGCCATCGGCCCCGTCCAGAGGAGCCCGACCGCGGCCAGGAGCGCCGCGGCGGGCGGCGCGCCGAACGCGGCCGCCGCCCGGCGCGTGAGCAGCGCGGCGCCCAGCGCGCCGGCGACGCCGAGCGCCTTGGCGAGCGCGAGCGACGGGCCGAGGACGGCGGCGCCGGCCGCCAGCGCGAGCGTCCAGAGCGGCGCCGTCGAGCCGGCCATGGGCCGGCCCGGGTTGTACGCGAAGCCCGCGCCCTCGGCGAGGTTCCGCGCGAAGTGCAGATGGATCCACGCGTCGTCGAGCGGGAACCCGACGGCGCCCGCGATCTGCCGCTCGCGCGCGAGGAAGAGCGCGAGCGGCACGAGCGCGGCGGCGACTACGAGGAGGTCATCGCGCTGCGCGGGAGACACGGCGGCGTGGCGGCGCGTCGCGGACGAAGGTGTAGGCCTCGTACCCGACCGCGCGGCGCCCGAGCGGCAGCACGTACAGGTACCGCCCGTACGGCAGCTCCACCTCGACGAGCCCGGGCGGCCGCACGGTCGCCGGGCTCCAGTGGTCGACGAACCAGACGAGGCGCCCGACGCGCGCGGGCAGGCGGATCGTCGTCCCGGTGACGGCGGCCATCGTCGCGATCCGCCGCGAGGCCCGGTAGCCCGGCGCGCGCGCGCCCGTCGCGAGCTCGTAGACCTCGTACTCGGGCAGGTAGAACATCGCGTGGCGGAACCAGGGGTACGAGCGGGGATTGCCCTGCTCGGTGAGCACGACGGTCTCCTCCGGCGCGTACAGGCCGCGGATCGCGCCCACGAAGGTGCGCACGACCTGCTCGCGCTCCCGGAGCGCGGCGGCGGTGCGGCTCAGGATCCAATCGGACGCGTCGTCCTGCGCGTGCCGCACCCATGCGGGCCGCGGCGTGTCGAAGTCCCGGGGCCGCGGGCGCGCCGAGACGAAGAACGAGCCGTTGACGAGGACGACGAGCGCGACGACGGCGGCCGTCAGCGCGGGCCGCGCGCGGGGGTGGGGCAGCGCGCCCGCCGCGTGGCCGAGGGCCGTCACGAGCACCCGCGACAGGAAGATCACCAGCGCCGGCAGGAACGTGAGCACGTAGCCCGCCTGGCCGAAGTGGACGAGCGTGTAGACGGCGACGGGCGGGAGCGTCCAGCCGGCGAGGAACCACTCGCGCCGGCCCCAGCCGTGGCGCCGCACGTACCAGACCGCGAGGACCCCCGCGAGGGCGAGCGGGCCGAGCCCGACGAGGATGGACTCGAACAGGTGGCGCGTCATGGCGAGCGTGGTCGCGAGCGGGCCGCCGACGATCGACGTGGGCCGCACGACCGAGTCGGCCAGCTCCGCCGTCGCGGCCACGTAGCGCGCGAGCCCGCCCGTGAGCCAGATCATCGGCAGGAACCACGTGAGCACGGCGCCCGCCAGCAGCGCGAGCCCGGCCGCGAGGACGCGCGCGCTCCGGAGCCCGACGCCGGCGGCGCCGAGCCAGAGCGGGAGGAGCAGGACGAGGAGCGACTGGCGCACCCCCCCGGCCAGGCCCAGGTAGAGCGCGGCCAGGCAGGCGTCGGCGCGGCTGCCCTGGAGTGCACGGTACGCGAAGTAGGCGATGGTGGAGGCGAACAGCGCCTCGCCGGCGTACGTGAGGCCGACCGAGCCGTAGAACCAGAAGAGGGGGCTCACCGCGAGGAGCGCGGCGGCGGCGAGCGCGGTCGTCCGCTCGTAGATCGCCCGCGCGAGGAAGTAGACGACGAAGGTCGTGAGCCCGCTGAACGCCACCGCCAGCGCGACGTACGCGGCGGCCGGGTCGTCGAGCCACGCGTTGACGAGGCGGCCGAGCGCGACGTAGAGGATGTAGCCGGGCGGGTGGGGCTGGTGCTTGCCGACGTCGTACTCGGAGAGCGCGAGCGCGAACTGCACGGCGTCCCAGTCGTAGAGCATGCGCGCCCGGTAGGGCAGGCGCGAGGCGACGGTCAGGAGGGCGAGCGCGACGGCGGCGAGGAGGTCGAGCCTTACGCCTTCTTCTCCTCTTCCTTGGCGGCCGGGGTGTCCTCGGCCTTCGCCTCGTTGACGCCCTTCTTGAACTCCTTCATGCTCGAGCCCAGCGAGCGGGCGAGCATCGGCAGCCGGTTCGCGCCGAACAGGATCAGGACGATGACGAGGATGATCAGCAGTTCCTGGTAGCCCAGCCCAAACATGTGATGCTCCTTTCCGACTCCGCTCCAACCTTACTCCGCCCCTAGGGACCGCGCAAGACCCGGCGCTCGCCGACCCGGGTCGTGACCCGCCGCTGGTCGAAGAACTCGAGGAGCGGAATCGCGTACTTGCGCGAGACGCCGAGGAGGTCCTTGATGTCCGCCGGGCCGATCTCCTTGCGCTCGCGCAGCATCGCCACGAGCTTCGCCTGGATCGCGTCGAGAGCCTCCACGTGGAAGAAGAGCGATTCCTTGACTCTCAGGAGTCTGCCCGACTGGAGCAGCACCTGGAACAGCTCGTGCTCCTCGTCCCCCTTCACCCCCGCCTGGCCGAGCGCTTCCTCCGGGCTCGGTGGCGCCGCGCCGGCCACGCGGAACTGCTCCTCGAGGCGGTCCACCACCCGCTGCTGCTCGGGCGAGAGCCGCACCGCGTGCGAGGCCAGGCGCACCTTGTCGCGCTCGCTGCGCACGACCCCCTCGGCGTCGAGCGTCGAGAGCAGGAACGCGAAGACCCGCTCGTCGGGAGCGCCCGCCCGCCCCCTGAGCTCCTCGCGCGACATCCCGGGCCGGAGGGGGTTGGCGCGGTGGAAGGCCTCGAGCGCGGCGAGCGCCTGCGCGCGCAGCCGGGCGAGGGCCTCGGGGTGGACGAACCAGTCGCGGTCCACGGCGAGCACGCGGCCCGTCGCCTGCGCGGTCTGGAGGAGGGCGCGCAGGCGCTCGGGGCCGAAGGGCACGCGCCCGGAGAGCGCGGCGAGGCGGACGCCCGCGGCGCCGACGTGGCGCACGTGCTCCTCGAGCACCTCCTCGGGACTCCCCTGCTGGAGCAGCGCGAGGTGGGTCACGAGCGCCGGCGCCTTGCGCTTGAAGCGCGGCGGGTCCACGTCGAGCAGCGTGCCGCCGCCGATCGTCACGATCGGCGAGTAGGACCGGACGACGAAGCGGTCCCCGGGCAGCGCCGCGACCGGCGCCTCCAGGCGGAAGCGCGCCAGCGCGCGCTCGCCGGGCTCGAGCTCGGCGCGGTCCAGCAGGAGCACGCGGGCCATGATCTCGCTCGTGCCGACGTGAAAGCGCACGCGCGTCCGCGTCCGCACGGCCCGGGGCGCGTCCTGCAGGAGCTCGAGCGTGCCGTCCACGAGCCGCGTCGGCACCAGGGTGCCCGGGAGCGCGACGACGTCGCCCCGCTCGAGCGCCGCGCGCTCCACCCCCTGGAGGTTGACCGCGGTGCGCTGGCCGGCGAGCGCCTCCGCCACGGGCTTCCCGTGCGCCTGCAGCCCGCGGATCTTCGCCTCGACGCCCTTGGGGTAGACCTGGACGCGGTCGTCCACCGCGAGCCGCCCGGCCGCGAGCGTGCCCGTGACGACCGTGCCGAAGCCCTTCACCGTGAACACGCGGTCGATCGGCAGCCGCGGGAGCTGGTCGCTGACGCGCGCGGGCACGGCCTCGGCGAGCGCCCGGAGCGCCGCGCGCACCTCGTCGAGCCCCGCGCCGGTCCTGGCCGACGCGGCGACGATCGGCGCGTCCTCGAGGAACGTGCCGCGCACCAGGCCC
>MGBU01000082.1:6876-7284 GCA_001790205.1 Candidatus Rokubacteria bacterium GWA2_73_35
AGTCGGGCTCGACGAGGTCCGCCTTGGTGAGCACGACGAGACCGGTCTTGATGCGCAGGAGCGAGCAGATCGCGAGGTGCTCGCGGGTCTGCGGCATGACGCCCTCGTCGGCGGCGACCACCAGCATCGCGAGGTCGATGCCGCCCACGCCGGCGAGCATGTTCCGGACGAAGCGCTCGTGGCCGGGCACGTCGACGATCTCGATCGTGAGCCCGCCCGGCTCCTCGAGGAACGCGAACCCCAGGTCGATCGTGATGCCGCGCGCCTTCTCCTCGGGCAGGCGGTCGGTGTCGATGCCGGTGAGGGCCTTCACCAGCGCCGTCTTGCCGTGGTCGATGTGGCCGGCCGTGCCGCCGACGACGTGCTTCACAGCAGCGCCGCGGCCGCGGCGAGCCGTCGGGCGAGGGC
>MGBU01000082.1:7618-14099 GCA_001790205.1 Candidatus Rokubacteria bacterium GWA2_73_35
TCGTACGCCGCGAGCGTCGCCTCGAGCCCGGCGATCGTGAACTTGTCGATCCGGAGCGCGCGGTTCCACGGGTTCGCCTTGAGCCGCGCGACGACCTCGCGCCGGCCGACCACGATCCCCGCCTGGGGCCCGCCGAGCAGCTTGTCGCCCGAGAACGAGACCAGGTCCACGCCCGCGGCGACCGTCTCCGGCACCGTCGGCTCGTACGGGAAGCCGTACGGCCTGAGGTCCACGAGCGAACCCGACCCGAGGTCCTCGAGCACCGGGATCCCGCGCGCGCGCCCGAGCTCGACCAGCTCCCGCGAGGAGACGTCGGCGGTGAAGCCGACGACCCGGTAGTTCGACGTGTGGACCTTGAGCAGGAGCCCCGTCTGCGGGCCGATCGCCTGGGCGTAGTCGCGCAGGTGGGTGCGGTTGGTCGTGCCGACCTCGCGGAGGACCGCGCCGCTCCGCAGCATGATGTCGGGGATCCGGAACTCGCCCCCGATCTCGATCAGCTCGCCGCGCGAGACGACGACCTCCTGGCCGTGCGCGAGCGTCTCGAGCGCGAGCAGCACGGCCGCGGCGTTGTTGTTCACGACGAGCGCGTCCTCGGCGCCGGTGAGCCGGCGGAGCAACCCCTCGACGTGGCTATAGCGCGAGCCGCGCTCCTTGGTGGCGAGGTCGAGCTCGAGGTTCGAGTAGGCGCCAGCGACGGCCGCGAGGCGCTCGCGCGCCTGGCGGCTCAGCAGCGCGCGCCCCAGGTTCGTGTGGAGCACGACGCCGGTGGCGTTGATCAGGGGGCGGAGGGAGAACGGGCCCGTGCGCTCGACGCGCGCGACGACGCGGGCGGCGAGCGCCTCGGCGTCCGCCGGCGCCGCCCCCTCCACGAGCACGCGCCGCCGCTCGGCGTCGAGCGTCTCGCGGACGAGCGCCGTGAGCCGCGCGCGCGCGACCTGCTTGACCTCGGCGCGGTCCGCCAGCCGGCGCAGGAGCTGGTCGACGGACGGGAGCGCGCGCAGCGCGGCCGCGGGCTCAGCGCTCACCGAGCTCGGCCTCGACCCTCTGCCGGACTCGCGCGATCACTTCCTTCGCCTCGTGACGCCACGCCTGGGCGGACCCCTTCTCCTCGCCGAGCTCCCGGCCGCGCCGCACGGCGTCCTCCATGAGGCCCGCCCACAGCTCGTCCAGGTCCGCGGCCGACAGCCCCTGCCCGCGGAGCGCGCGCGCCCAGTCCTGGGCGAGGCCGTCGATGAGCCGGTCGCGCTCGGCGGCGAGCCGCCGCGCCTTCCGGATGAGGTCCGCCAGGCGGGAGGGCACCACCTACTCCCTGACGAGGTCGCGCACGGCGTCGAGCAGGTTCGCCTCGAACCGCCCGGTGGACGCGCACGCGTAGACGGGCTCCGAGCGCAGCCTGCCGCTCGCGCCCTTCCGGTGCGCCTGCGTGCGCATCTTGGTGTTGACCTGGACCTGCGTGGCGCGGGCGTTCGGCTCGACGAAGATCGTGAACGCCACGAGCGCCTCCCCCTCCACGCGGTCGTCGCCGATCCGCCCGCAGTCGGCGTACACGCCGATCGGCGCCACGAAGTCGTCGGACGCGATCACGCCCGAGTCGCGCGCGATCGCGCGGAGCGGCACGTTCTCCCTCGCGAGCGCGCGCACGAGCGCGGCCCACGTCCGCTCGTACGCGGCGGGAACGTCGGCGCGGTAGGGCGGCGGCGCGAGCGGCGACACGTGAAGGCCGCCGCAGCCGGCGAGGACGAGCGCCGCGAGCGCGAGGCTAGCGGTGGTGGTCGATCCCACGGTAGGCCTCGATGAAGCGGACGACCCGCGCCTCGTCGAGCGCGTCCATCGTGTCGATCCGTGTCCACGCCGTCAGCGCGATCCGGGGCTTCATGCTCGGGGACGGCGCGAGGATCACCTTGTCGTAGCGCCGCACGACGGCCCGGAGCCGCTCGACGACGTCGGGGCACTCGCAGCTGTACTGCACGAGCACGCCGCCGTCCTCGAGGTTGTGCACCTGCAGCTCGCGCGCGATCGGGCGCGTGTGGACGCCCCACGGCGCGAGGTAGGAGAGGTGCGGCCCCGACGTCGGCGGGTCGGAGTTGTACCGGTCGTGGGGCGACGTCGGGAGCGCGATGTGGAGATTGCCCTGGTCGGGCACCGCCACCCCCGGCAGGCTGGCCGCGGCCCGGAAGGCGAACCAGCCCACGCCCGCCGCGACGACGACCGCCACGGCGGCGGTGAGCGCGCGGCGCCGTCGGCGCGACATCCGCCGAGTCTCCCCCTGCCGGTTCCGCTTCCCCATCACTCTCCTCGTGGCGGAAGCGTATGGGAGTCGAACCCATCGACCGTTTGTCTAGAACGGTCCACCGGATTTGAAGTCCGGGAGGCCCACCGGGTTCCTAGACGCTTCCGGGACCCTCACGACGCACCGGAAAAGCTCTCTGAGTGTACCACCACCGGCCCGCCCCGCTGCGGTGTCCGTCGCGCGGAAATCGGGCGCGTTCCGTCGAAAGATCGGGCATCTGCCCGATGGCCGGACCTCCGCCCGTCGCCTATCGTCACGGTAGAAGGAGGGTCAGTCATGAGGCGCTACAGAGGAACGGAGACGGTCGAGCCTGCGCTGTACTTCAACGTGCGGCAGCTGTCCTTCCGCTCGGTCCAGGAGCGCGGGCGACTGCCGGGAACCGAGAAGGACGTCTGGTACCGCGTGCCGACGCTGGCGCTGCTGGTGGTCGGCCCGATCCTGGGCCTGGCCTTCGTCGTGTTCCTGCCGTTCATCGGCTTCGCGATGGTCGGCTGGCTGCTCATGGAGAAGGCGGGGCATCTGGCCGCCGAGGCGACCCGCGCCGCGGTGCGCGTCCTCCGGCCCGGCTGGGAGCCGTCGCTGGCGTTCCTCAGCCGGTCGAAGCCGGCGAAGACCACGGCCGACACCGATGCCTGGGCCGAGGCCGCGCGGAAGAAGCTGGACCCTGCCGAGCATGACGCGGCAAAATAGGGGCGGCGGCGCTCCGGGGCCCGACCCCACGTCGGCGGCGGGCCCCGGCAGACCCGTCACCCGGCCCCCACCGGCCGCGGTGAACCCGGTGCGCTGATCCCTGGCGTACCCGCGAAGGAGCGGTGATGAACGGCAGGTACGCCCTCGCCCAGGTGCTGTTCATCGGACTGCTCGCCAGCGTCGCCCTCGCCCAGAAGCCGCCGGACAAGGCGCCCGAGAAGGTTCCGGAAAGTGTCGCCGCCTGCCTGGCCTGCCACGACGACAAGCAGCTCTCGATGAAGCTCAAGGACGGCTCCACGATGAGCCTCTACGTGGACTCGCAGGATTTCGTCCGCTCGGTGCACGGCTCGCAGCTCGTCTGCACGGACTGCCACGCGCGGTACGAGCAGAACCATCCGAGCGGCGCCACCCTGCCGAGCCGGCGCGCCTACGCGATCGCCTCCTACGAGACGTGCAAGAAGTGCCACTTCGATACGTACACGCGCACGCTCGAGAGCGTCCACTACGAGCTGCTCAAGAGCGGCCTCGACGCCGCGCCGGTCTGCACGGACTGCCACGGCGCGCACAACATCCAGAACCCCCACGAGAAGCGCGCGATGGTCTCACGGAGCTGCGCGACCTGCCACGACGACGTCTACCGCCGCTACGCCAGGAGCGTCCACGGCAAGGCGCTCGCGGAAGGCGGCAACCAGGACGTCCCGGCCTGTGCCAACTGTCACACCCACCACCAGATCCAGCCGCCGGGCACCACGCAGTTCCGCCTCGGCTCGCCGGAGATCTGCGCCCGCTGTCACGGCGACCGGGCGCTGATGGCGAAGTACGGCATCTCCGCGACGGTCGCCCAGACGTACCTCGCGGACTTCCACGGCGTCACCGCCTCGCTCGCCCGCGGCGCCTCCGCGCCGGCGCAGCAGGTGGTCGTGACCTGCATCGACTGCCACGGCGTCCACGACATCACCTCGCCGCGGCTCCGGGGCGCGGAGGCGATGAAGGCGTCCGTGGCCGCCGTGTGCGCCAAGTGCCACGCGGGCGCCTCGCCCGACTTCCCCGCCGCCTGGCTCTCCCACTGGGAGCCGTCGCTGCGGCACGCCCCCCTGGTGTACCTGGTGCAGGTGTTCTACAAGATCTTCATCCCGTTCATCGTCATCGGCCTGGTGCTGCAGGTGCTGCTCCATCTCTACCGCGTCTCGCTGGGGCGGTAGGGGCGAGGAGGGACCACGAGGATGCGAGGGGGCGACGCGGGCGAGTACGTGGTCCGCTTCTCGTACTGGCAGCGCTTCCAGCACGCCATGGTGATCCTGCTGTTCGGCGTGCTGCTGCTGACCGGGATGCCCCAGAAGTGGCCCTACCTCGAGGCGAGCCGGTGGGTCATCGAGCAGCTGGGTGGGATCGTCGCGGTCCGGTGGCTGCACCGGGCCGCCGGCATCGCCTTCTCCCTCCTCCTGCTCGCGCATCTCGCGGTGGCGATCGGCGGCGTGCTGAGCGGGCGCACGCGGCCCTCGATGCTGCTGAGCGTGAGGGACTTCCGCGACGCCGTGGACTTCCTCCGCTACTGCGTGGGCTGGGCCGAGGCGCCGCCCCGCTTCGGGCGCTACGACTACCGGCAGAAGTTCGAGTACTGGGGGCTCGTCTTCGGCGGGTTCGTCATGGCGCTGACGGGGTTCATCCTGTACTTCCCGATCACCGTCTCCCGGCTGCTCCCCGCGGAGCTGATCCCGGCGGCGAAGGTCATGCACAGCTACGAGGCCCTGCTCGCGTTCCTGATCATCCTCGTCTGGCACCTGTTCGCCGTGCTGGCGAGCCCCGAGACGTTCCCGATGGACACGAGCATCTTCACCGGCAAGATCCGCAAGGACCGACTCCGGCACGAGCATCCCCTCGAGTACGACGAGCTCGACGAGAGGGAATGATCCCGGCCGCCTGGTACGCGCCCCTGCCGTCGTTCCTCTGGCAGGTGGCGCTCCATTCCTCGATCGCGGGCGTGGTCCTCTACGGGTGGGCCCGCCACCTCCGGCTCCGCTCCGGCCGCTCGAAGCGCCACCTCCTCGCCCTGCTGCTCGTCGTGCCCCTGCTCACCGCCGCGATCCCGGGCCGCACGAGCCTCGAGTTCCGCGAGCGCCGGGCGTGGCTCGACAGCGGCCGCCTCCTGGCGATGCCGCTCGTGGCCGGCGCCCGCGCCTACCACCTCGTCCTGCTCGTCGGGGCGATGATGGCGGCGCTCACGATCTGGCAGGAGGTGCTGCCCGCCCTCCGCCGGTCCGGCGCGCGCCGCGGCGAGGCGCCGGAGCCGCTCGTGGGGCTCGCGCGCGGGTTCCCGGGCTGGGAGCGGTGCGAGGTCAGCCTGAGCCGGACCGACGCCATCCTGCTCGCCACGGGCGGCTGGCCCCGGCGACCCCGGCTGATCGTGTCCCGGGGGACGCTGGCGCGCCTCGGCGACGCCGAGCTGGCGATAGCCCTCCGGCACGAGCACGCCCACTGGCAGGAGGGCCGCTGGGCGCGCTCCCACGCGCTCTTCGTCGTCCGCCTGCTCCAGTGCTACAACCCCGTCGCCCTCTGGACCTTCCGCGAGTACTGCCTCGAGGTGGAGATCGAGTGCGACGCCGCGGCCGTGGCCGGCCGGGACGCGACACCCCTGACCCGGACCCTCCTGGCCGTCTACGAGTCGACCGACCGGCGCGACGTGGCCGCCCGGGCTGCACTGCGGCGGCGGGCCGACGTGCTCCTGGGCAACGACCGGCTCGACGACGACGCGCTGCCCCTGGCGACGATCCTGGCGGCGGCGGCGACGCTGGCGGCGATCCTGCCGTGGATCGTCTGAGCCCGATGCCTCCACGCCGCCTGAGGGGGCTCGGGAGCTTCCTGCTGGTCGCCGGCGGCCTGCTCGTCGCCCTCCGGGTGCTCCACGTCGGCGTTCCCCTGCTCTTCCCGGGCACGCGCCCCGGCCCGTTCGCGGTGGCGAGCCTGGACGAGGCGCAGCGGCGTCTCGGCTTCGCCCCGCTCGTCCCGGCCTACCGCCCGGCGACGCTCGGCGTGGGCCGCCCGAGCCTGACCGTGACGCTCGGCCCCTATCCGACGTTCCTCGCCGTCTGGCGGGGGGAGCACTCGCTCTCGCTCACCCAGCGCCGCGGTGGACCGAGGCCGGCTGCTCCGCCCACGAGCCAGGCGCTCGCCGGCGTGGCCGACTCGCTCTGGTGGCGCGACGGCCCGACGAACCACCTGCTCCTGCGGCGGGGCGAGTTCTGGGTCACCGTCGAGACCGACCTGCCGGTGCGCGACCTCCGGCGCATCGCCGACACGCTCGGCCCCTGGTCGGCGCGCGGCCCCGGGCCCGCGCACGCCCGGCTCAGGGTCCCTCCACCAGGATGATCGCCTTGCGGATCGCGTAGCGGACCAGCTCGGTCCGCGAGTGCACGTTGAGCTTCGCCATGATGTTGGTGCGGTGGGTCATGGCCGTCTTCAGGCTGATGCTCAGGTACTTGGAGATGTCGCGGCTCGTCTTGC
>MGBU01000083.1:0-7335 GCA_001790205.1 Candidatus Rokubacteria bacterium GWA2_73_35
CGGCTCGGGATCTCGCGCAACACGCTGCGCGCGCGCATCGCGAAGTACGGGCTCGCCGAAGAGGGGGCGCCGCCGCGGCGGGCGCGGGCCCCGGCGCGGGAGTCGCCGCCCCCACCGGCCCCGGTCGCCGCGCCGACGCCCCCGCCGCCGCCGCGGGCGGCGGCGGCGCTCCGCTGGGAGCGGCGGCGCGTGACCCTCCTGCGCGCGGCGCTCGGCGTGGCGCCGACGGCCGAGCCGCCGCTCGAGACGAGCCGCGCGATCGAGGTGATGGTCGACAAGATCCGGAGCTTCGGCGGCCGCGTCGTGGGCGTGAGCCCCGGCGGCGTCGTGGCCGCGTTCGGCCTCGAGCCGATGGAGGACGCGCCGAGCCGCGCCGCCCTGGCCGCGCTCGCCATCCAGCGAGCCCTCGAGCAGGCGCGGCGGGAGGACGAGGCGGCGCCGGTCGCGACGCTCGGGATCCACGCGGGGGAGTTTCTCGTGGGGCAGGGCACCGGCACGGCCGAGCTGGCCGAGGAGGCCCGGCGGGAGGCGCTCGACGCGCTCGACGCGCTGATGGAGCGTCGCGAGCCCGGCGCCGTCCTGCTCAGCGCGCCGACGGAGCCGTTCCTCGTGCGCCGCTTCGACCTCCGGGAGGCCGGGATCGGACGGGAGCGGGCGTTCGCCATTGCCGGGCCCGAGCGGATCGGGCTCGTGATCGGCGGACGCCTCACGGCCTTCGTCGGGCGCGGTCACGAGCTCGACCTCCTGCTCGGCCGGCTTGAGTCCGCGCTGCGCGGCCAGGGGCAGATCGTCGGGATCAGCGGCGATGCCGGCATCGGCAAGTCCCGCCTGCTCCACGAGTTCCGCCAGGCGCTGGTCGGCAAGCAGATGACGGCGGTGGTCGGGCGGTGTCGCGCCTGGGGCACCGGCGTCCCGTACCTGCCGGTCCTCGACCTGGTGCGGCAGCTTTGCGGGATCACGGAGGCGGACTCGGCCGCGCAGGTCGCGGAGAAGATCCGCACCGCCCTCGTCGAGGCGGGCCTCGACCTGCTCGAGAGCGCCCGGCAGGTCTTCCACCTGGTCGGCGTCGAGCGCGAGGCCGAGTGGCTCGAGGCACTCGAGCCGGAGCCGACGAAGGAGCGCATCTTCGAGACGCTGCAGCAGCTCATGCTCGCGCGATGCCGCACGGGGCCCCTCGTCGCCCTGGTCGAGGACCTCCAGTGGATCGACAGGACGTCGGAGGAGTACTTCGCCTCGCTCGCCGGTCTCGTCGCGGGCGTGCCCGTCCTGCTCGTGTCCACCTACCGGCCGGGGTACCGGCCGCCGTGGATCGACCGGTCGTACGCGACGCAGGTGGCGCTGCAGCCGCTCGGGCCGGCCGAGGGCTCGCGCGTCGTGCGCTCCGTGCTCGGCGCCAACCGGGCGCCGGACGCGCTCGTCGAGCCCATCGTCCGGAAGGCCGAGGGCAATCCGTTCTTCCTCGAGGAGTTGGCGCGGAATATCAAGGAGCAGGAGGGGGGCGCGCCGCTCCTGGCCGTGCCCGACACGATCCAGGAGGTGCTCCTCGGGCGGATCGACCGGCTCCCCGCGGAGGATAAGCGGCTGCTCCAGGTCGCCGCCGTCGTCGGCAAGGACGTCGAGCTGCCCGTCGTCCGCGCCGTCAGCGATCTCCCCGACGCCGAGCTGTTTCGCGCCTTCGGCCGCCTGCAGGGCGCCGAGTTCCTCTACGAGACTCGGTCCGGGCCGGAGCCCCGCTACACCTTCAAGCACGCGCTGACGCACGACGTGGCGTACGCGAGCCTCCTCGATCGGGGCCGCCGCGCGCTGCACGGGCGGATCGTGGACGCGATCGAGCGCCTCCATCCGGATCGGCTCGTCGAGCACGTCGAGGCGCTCGCCCACCATGCGGTCGAGGGCGGCGTGCCGGCGAAGGCGCACCTCTACCTCCGCCAGGCCGGACTCAAGGCGTTCACGCGGTGCGCGCACCGCGAGGCGGCCGCCTACTTCGAGCGCGCGCTCGTGGCGCTGGCGGCGCTCCCCGAGAACCGGGCCCGGGCCGCCGAGGCCATCGACCTGCACTTCGAGCTCCGGAACGCGCTCCAGCCGCTCGGCGAGCTGGACCGGATCCTGGACAACCTCCAGCGCGCGGAGGCTCTCGCGAGGGAGCTGGGCGACCAGACGCGCCTCGGGCGGGCGCTCGCGTTCCTCACCGACCACTCGCGGCTCACCGGCGACCAGGAACGCGCCGTCGAGTACGGCCGTCAGGCGCTCGAGATCGCCGAGGTCGTCGACGACCTGGTCCTGAAGCTCCGAAGCAAGCTCTACGTCGGACAGACCCGCTACGTCCTCGGCGATTACCGCGGCGCCGTGCCCCTGTTCCGCTGGAACGTCGCGGCGCTCGAGGGCGAGCGCAAGCACCAGGCCCTCGGCTTCTCGCAACTCCCCTCCGTCCACTCGCGGACCTGCCTGGTGTGGTGTCTCGCCGAGCTGGGCGAGTTCGCCGAGGGGATCGGGCTGGGGGAGGAGGCCCTCGGCATCGCCGAGGCCGAGGACCACGCGTTCACGCTCGCGACGGCGTGCGCCGGGCTCGGCTCCGTGCACCTCCGGCGCGGGGACCTCCCCGCGGCGATCCCGGTGCTCGAGCGCGGCGTCCAGCTCTGCGGGACCTTCGGCCTGCCGCTCTGGTTCCCGCGGCTCGCCTCGGACCTCGGCCTCGGCCTGGCGCTCGCGGGGCGCGCCGCCGAGGCGGTGCCGCTGATCGAGCGCGCGGTCGCGCAGTCGGACGCGATGCGCCTCGTGGCCGGCCGGTCGATGGTCCTGACCTGCCTGGGGGAGGCGTACCTGGGCGCCGGACGGCTCGACGAGGCGGGGGCGAGCGCGCGCCGGGCGCTGACGCTCGCGCGGGGCCAGCGCGAGCGCGGGCACGAGGCGTGGGCGCAGCGGCTCCTCGGCGAGATCGCGCTCGCGTCGGCGCCGCGGGCGGCGGACGCGCGCGGGGCCTTCGCCGAGGCGCTGGCGCTGGCGGAGGAACTGGGGATGCGCCCGCTCGCGGCACTCTGCCGGCTCGGGCTCGGGCGGCAGGCGCGTGCCGCCGGCGACCTCCCGGCGGCGCAGGCGGAGCTGGAAACCGCCGCGGCGCTGCTGCGCGCGCTGGCGATGCCCTTCTGGCTCGGGCAGGCCTCGGCGGAGGCGTCGGAGCCGGGCTGAGCTAGCCCGAGGGGCGCTCCCGCCCCCGGACCCGCGCCACCTCGACGCGTACCGCCTCGAGCCCCGGGGCGTGGCGCTCCACCAGCCGCCGAAGCTCGAGCCGGAGCGCCTCCGCCTCGTGCGCGTCGAGCTCGGCGACCAGCTCGATGCGATGCGCCGCGCGCGGCTCCCGTGCGCGAGCCCTGGGCGAGCGAGCGCGCGCCACGCCTACTTCTTGATCTTCGTCCTGTAGTTCTTGATCGCGCCGAGGAGCTGCTTCTTGAGGGCCTTGAGCTGCTTGCGATCGACCGGGCCCTTCAACTGCACGACGATGTTCCGCTTCTGGCGGCCCGACAGCGGTCTCTTGAACGGCATGGCGGCTCCTCCTGTCCCACGATAGGTGTCGAAGCGGTCCTGGCGGGTACCCTACCCGCGCGCGTCCACGATCCTATCGAACAAATCGTCCTCATGGAAGACGCCCGTGGGGGTGTCGAGGTCGCGCACGGTGTAGTACCCCTCCGCCGGCTCGTAGACGTCGCGGAGCGCGACGCGCCCGCCGAGCGCCACGCGGACGAACGTCGCCGCCAGGTTATGGCGGCCCGTGAGGTCGTAGACGTTCGTCCCCGACGGGAAGCGGCCCGCGTTGATCTCCGTGATGCACGGCACGCCCCGGCGATCCTCGCGGAGGTCGACGTTGAAGACCCCCGACGCCCGCGGGTCGAGCGCCCGGATTGCCGCCGTGCAGGCCTCGACGACGCGAGGCTCCCGCACGGTCTTGGCCAGGTGCGACACGGAGGAGATCCCGCTCGGCTGGGCGCCGCCGGCGAAATACGAGAGACGCTCGCACGTCTTGACGAGGATCAGGGCGCCGTCCTGCCAGAGCGCCATGCACGAGAAGTCGCGGCCCGGCAGGTACTCGGACAGGGTGAAGGCCGAGACCGGCACGCCGCGCAGCTCACGCCAGTAGGCGATCCAGCTCCGCGCCTGCTCGGGGCGCCGCATCGGGGCGGCGCCCATCGAGCCGCTGCCGGAGCGGATCCGGCACCAGACCGTCGGGCCCGGCAGCCGCGCGAAGAGCCCGTCGAGCGCCTCGAGGCTCCGCACGGGATAGGTGAGGGGTGCCGCGATCCCGCGGCGGCGGAGGAACCGGGCCAGCCGGTACTTGTCCTGGCACAGCTCGATGACCGCGGGCCGCGGCAGGAACACCCGGCAGGGCAGGCGGGCCCGCGCGCGGGCCACGGCCCGGACCTCGTCCTCGGTCGTCGGGATCAGCAGGCCGACCCGCTCCCGCTCGACCACCCGTCGGAGCCCGCGCAGGAAGTCCGGGTGGGTCACGCCGGGCACGAGGTAGTTCCGGTCCGCCGTCGACTTCCGGAGCACGAAGCGGTCGGCGTGGCAGCCGACGACGACGAGCGAGGGGAGGCCGGCGCGGAGGCTGCGGATCAGATTGCTCGCCGCCGCGCCGCCGGCGCCCGTGACGAGCACGCGTCCCCTCACGCGCGCCGGCTCCCGGTCGCGATGCCCCGCTCCCCGAACGCGTGGCGGATGATCCGGCCGTAGCGTCCGCTCGTGAGCCGGCGGTCGGCCCTCACGAGGTTTCGGGCGACCCGGGCGAAGGTCGCGGGCTGCCCGCGCGTCGCGGTCCAGGCCGCGGCGAGCAGCCGCGCAAAGTCCGCGGTCGCGTCGCGGAGGGCGTCGCCGAACCCGTCGGGGTTCAGCCGGAAGCGCGCGGCGAACGCGCCGCGGAGCGAGCGCCGGGCCCGCGCCGTGGCGCGGCTCGAGCGCCGGGCGAGACGGGGCGAGATCAGCTCCCGGCGCACGAGATGGCTCTCGTAGATCTCGACGAGCACCTCGTAGGCGGCGCCCAGGAACGGGCGGCCGTACGCGTGGAAGTCTCCCTTCCGCCGGGCGCGCGCGACGTCCTCGAGCCGCCTGTCGTGGAACGCGGTCCGCGCCCCGAGCCGGCCGCTCCACTCGTCGCGGAACTCGCCGATCTGCGACGCGACGTTCTCCGAGTAGAGCTTGCCGCGCGTCTGCTCGAGCAGGTGGCTCACCACGCGGTCGAAGTGCAGGACGACGACGAGCGACACGAGGTCGGCGGCGGCCTCGGCGTGCGCCTTGTGCTCGAGCGCCGTCTCGCCCGTCGGGGTGGGCCCGAGCACGGCGCGCAGGATGTGGTGGCCGACCTCGTGGGCGACGACGTCGAGGTTCTCGCAGTACGGCTGGCGCGGGTCCGCGTGCGCGAAGCCGAACTCCACGTACCCGACGCCGGAGTACGCGTTGTCCCCGAGGCGTCTCACGCGGGGGATGAGCTCGAACCGGCGCTGGCGGGGATTCAGCCGGAAGCGCAGGCGGCCCAGGTAGTGCTCCCAGACGTCGAGCGCGCAGGCCGCCGCCGCGAACGTCGCGGCCGCGGCGAACGCGGGCGTCCCGGGCACCAGGTGGTCGAAGTGGCCCTGCGCGCTCGGGCGGACCCGACGCCGTCGCGGCTTGCTGCGGGGGTACGGCGGGCGCCAGACGTACTCGCCGGTGCCGGGCGCGCGATAGGGCGCCTTGTGCAGGGCGTCGATCACCTCGAGGCGGGCGTCGCGCGGTCCGGGGCCGATCGTCCCGGGGCGCGCGGCGAGCCGGACGAGCCGCGGCAGCTCGAAGCCCCGCACGGTCCGCGCCTGCGGGTAGAGCAGGAAGCGGGTGCCCGTCTCGGGGAAGCGGTACTGCGCGCTCAGACCGCGCCTTCGCGCGCGCACGCGCGGGGCTCGTCGTCGCGCGCGGCGTCGGTCCCGGGGGGCGGCATGGCGAGACTCTACGCCCGGAGCCCCCGCGGTGCCAGGCTCTTTCGCGGAACGCTCGAGGCGGGCCCGCGCGCGGCCGTCCTCACGCCGCGCGCGCCAGGTCCTCCCGTTCGGCCGCGCGCGCCGGCCGGACGACCAGCTCCCAGCTCCCCGGGACCTCGGCGGCGACGACGGGCCACGCCTCCTCGGCGAGCCACTCGTAGCCGTGCGGCGTGGACAGCACGACGCGCCCGGGACGCCCGAGCGTCGGCGGGTGCACCTCGATCGAGAGCATCGACTCGCCGCGGAACCGCCGGTTGACGGCGCTCCGCACACGGGCCAAGAGCGCCTCGGCCCGCGCGTGCCGCCGGTCGGCGCGCAGGCGCCAGACGAGCGGGCCCACGACGAGCGCGAGGATCAGTGCCAGCGCGAACACCATGGCGATCATGTCCTATCCCTCCACATCCTTCCGATGTGCGCACCGCGTCATCGGATTCCGACCGGGCTCTCCCGGCGCGCCCCGCTGACGGCGCCCGACCCGTGATAGGGTCGAGGCCATGAGCGAGCCGGTCACCCTGCACGACCACCTCCGAGAGGCCGGCGGCCCCCTGGCCGAGGACCTCTCGATCCTGATCATTCAGCTCGCCGTCGCGGGCCGGATCATCGCGCGGGAGCTCGCGCGCGCCGCGCTCGTCGGCCAGCTCGGCACGACCGGCGAGACCAACGTGCAGGGCGAGGCGGTGAAGAAGCTCGACGTGTGGGCCAACGACGTGCTCGTGCGCGCGCTGGAGGAGACCGAGCTCGTCACGACGCTGGTCTCCGAGGAGATGGACGAGCCGCTGCGGCTCACGAAGACGGGCCGCCGCGGGCGCTACGTCGTGTGCTTCGACCCGGTGGACGGCTCGTCGAACCTCGACGTCAACGGCGTCGTGGGCACCATCTTTTCTATCAGGGCCGCGGCGTTCCCCGACCCGGCGCGGCAGGCGGGGACGGCGCAGATCGCGGCCGGCTACATCATGTACGGCCCGGCCACGCTGCTCGTGCTCACGACCGGCCGGGGCGTGGATGGCTTCACGCTCGGCCCGACGATCGGCGAGTTCGTGCGCTCGCACCGCGCGATCCGCATGCCCGCGCGCGGCAGGATCTACAGCGTCAACGAGGGGAACTCCTCGCGCTGGGAGCGCGGCGTCCAGCGGTACGTCGAGTACCTCCGCGCCGCGGATCTGGCGACGGGCCGGCCCTACACGGCGCGCTACGTCGGCTCGCTCGTCGCCGACTTCCACCGCACGCTGCTGGAGGGCGGC
The DNA here is from genome assembly GCA_001790205.1 of Candidatus Rokubacteria bacterium GWA2_73_35. Taxonomy (GTDB): domain Bacteria; phylum Methylomirabilota; class Methylomirabilia; order Rokubacteriales; family CSP1-6; genus GWA2-73-35. The sequence goes on from MGBU01000083.1 coordinate 7,241, forward strand.
ATCTATCTCTACCCGGCCGACACCGGCAAGGCGGACGGCAAGCTCCGGCTCCAGTACGAGGCCGCGCCGATGGCGTTCATCGCCGAGCAGGCGGG